>NZ_KZ454938.1:1573940-1908499 GCF_002797325.1 Bacillus sp. FJAT-45037
TCATAGACTTTTCAGAAGTTAGTAAGGTGTTTTTAACCACTTGTTGAGTGATCGTACTTCCACCTTCTGCGCCAAATCCATTTGAAATATTAGATAATACCGCCCCGCCTATCCTTCTAATATCAATACCAGAATGTTCATGGAAACGAATATCTTCAATAGCAATGAACGCATCTTTCACATGATCAGGAATTTCCTCAATAGAAGCGGATTGACGATGTTCTCCATTATTTAATGTAGTCATCTCTTCATCACGATGATCATAAAGAGTCGATGAGTTCGACAGAGCGAATGACTCATCATCAATATCTGGTGCGCTCTGCACAACACTATTTATTTGAATTCCACCTACTGTCGCTCCGATGACGATTATAATCATCAATACAGCGGCTATTTTAAAAATAAGGCTTTTCTTTTTACGAGGCCCATTTCTTTTTTCTTGTCTTGTTGTTGGTTCTACTGACATATGATTAGTCCCCCATCTTACAATTAGAATATAGTTTCATATTCCCTAAACCTTTGATGTTAAAACTAGAAACAGAGAAAAGATTACTCTTTTCCTTAGTCAAGTATACTATGACGTTATTTTAGAATACTTTCAATTTATTGCGGATTTGATCGATGAAACAAGAATATCGTCATCTCTTGTCAGCGAACGATCTCACCCTATTAATATAGAAGGCAAGTGAAATCCTTACTAGATCGATTGATTCCTCTTCCTTGCTCCTTTTTATCCATCATCTTAGACGTGTAGTTTTCTACATTTACACATAATTGCACCCAGTATTTAGTCGATTTTTCACTATTTATCTCATTAGAGTTTCATATATTACGAATATATTTCAGTTTGATTAAGTAAAGCTAGATTGCTTGCCTTCTGAGTGGGTTGGCTGTTACGCTTACTAGCATTGAACGACACAAGGAGGTTTTCACTTTGAAAAAATATCAACATTCAAAGATTTTTCGAAACGTAGGGTTGCCAATTGCAGCAGCAGGTGTCCTATTTTTTGCAGCACCTTCTCTATCACAAGCAAGTGATGTTAGCAACGATCTTTTATTCAAAGGTCAAGAAGGCAAACATGTTAAAAACGTACAAGAACTCTTAGTTGAAAGAGATCTATTAGATGAAATTCACGTATCAGGAACATTTACTAAAGAAACATTCAACGCGATTGTTACATACCAAGAAAAACATGGTCTCGTGACAGACGGCGTTGTTGGCCCACAAACTTTAGGGGCAATGACAGTTCTTGAGAAAGGCGATAAAGGTGCACTTGTAGAAGACTTGCAAGTTGAGTTAGTAGAGTTAGGATTCTATCAAGGAAATAAAGATGGTTTGTTTGGACCACTTACACAAGCGGCTGTAAAAGGATTCCAATCAGCACAAGGGATTCAAGTAGATGGAATTGCCGGTCCTGAGACGTATGCTAACCTTTACTATGGTGCCAATCGTGCAGCAGCTCCTGCTGAAGAAGTAGCTGTTGCAGCTGAACCTGCACAAGAACAAGCAGCTACTGCTGAGGAAACTCCAGCAGTACAAGAACCTGCGACAGAAGAGCCAGCAGAAGCTCCAGCTAAAGAAGTAGAAGCAGAACCTACTCCTGCTCCAGTTGTAGAAGAAACACAGGAAGAACCTGCTGCCCCAGCTACTGAAAATCAAGCAACATTCAATATGGAAGCAACAGCGTATACAGCTTATTGTCAAGGGTGTTCAGGAATTACAGCGACAGGCCAAGATCTTCGCGCAAATCCTAACAAAAAAGTCATTGCTGTAGACCCTAATGTTATTCCACTTGGTTCACGTGTTCATGTAGAAGGATACGGTGAAGCGATTGCTGGAGATACAGGTGGCGCAATTAAAGGTCATCGTGTGGATCTTCATATGGCAACAAAAAACGAAGCGATTCAATTCGGTCGTCAAACAGTAAAAGTAACCGTTCTTGATTAATTGCAGTAAAAAAACAACATCCAAAAGGATGTTGTTTTTTATTTTGTCCAGCCAGGTTCGTACGTATAGATCGCTTCCCCACCATGCTGAGCATTGCCACGGAAGTTTTTCATATCTTCTTGGGCAAATAGTACTTCTCTAAAGTCAAGAAAGTTCTCTTTAGACAAGCGGTATGATTCTATTTCGTTGTTTCGAAGTTGATCTAAAATTCGTATGGCCTCTTCTTTAGTCATAACACTCTTTCCTTTCTTACCAACTTGTCGTATCATAACAACAATCAAGTAATTCTAATAACGACTGGGGGATCTCTTTACCTATGATAACATACAAAGTAAATCAGTTGATTACACCTGAACAACTTGCTTTTGTGTTTAAGCATTCGACTATTGTGAGGCCTCACAATGATTTGAAACGGATGAAAAAAATGCTTGACGCTTCCCCTCTTCTTATTACCGCTTGGGAAGAAAAGCAACTTGTTGGAGTCGCTCGTTCGTTAACCGATTTCTCTTACTGTTGCTATTTATCTGACCTTGCCGTCATTTCAACTCATCAACATAAGGGCATTGGCAGAGAACTTATTAATCAGACGAAAGAAGCCATTGGTCACTCTTGTTCCCTTGTCTTATTATCATCACATTCAGCACTCGACTTTTACTCTACAATTGGAATGAAAAAAGCCGATCATGCCTTTTTTTTACCTAGACAAACATAAAAGATCAGTGCATACAATTCATGCACTGATCTTTTCTTCTTACAACAAATTTAGGATATTCTTAGGTTGCCTGTACTCATAATTCAGATCACGAGCGACTGCTTCATACGTTACTTCCCCTGCAGCCGTATTTAACCCTAATTCTAATGCCGGGTTTTGTTCAATAGCTAGATGAACACCTTTGTTAGCGATTTGAAGTGCATAAGGAATCGTGACATTCGTTAAGGCAATCGTTGATGTACGCGGAACGGCTCCAGGCATATTCGCCACCGCATAATGGACAACATCATGCTTGATATACGTTGGCTGATCATGTGTTGTGATACGATCAACGGTCTCAATAATTCCACCTTGATCAATTGCTACATCAACAACGACTGAACCTGGCCTCATCGATTGTATCATTTCTTCAGTGACTAACTTCGGTGCTTTTGCCCCTGGAATCAAGACAGCCCCAATCACTAAATCTGACTCAGCTACCGCATCAGCTATATTCAGGGGATTTGACATCAACGTTTGAATATTCGTTCCGTACAGATCATCTAACTGACGGAGTCGATCTGGGCTCAGATCCATAATTGTCACAGCAGCACCAAGTCCCATCGCAATTGTAGCCGCGTTCGTCCCTACTACTCCACCACCAATGACTGTGACCTTTCCACGTTTCACTCCTGGTACACCTGATAATAAAATTCCCTTTCCACCTTTAGGTTTTTCAAGAAATTGAGCACCAATTTGAGCGGCCATGCGTCCTGCTACCTCACTCATTGGCGTAAGTAGCGGCAACGTCCTTCCAACTTGGACCGTCTCATAAGCAATCGCAGTTACTTCTTTTTCGACTAATGCTTTGGCTAACTCCGGTTCTGCAGCAAGATGGAGATACGTAAACAATATTAAACCTCTTCTGAAATAGATATATTCAGAAGGAAGTGGTTCTTTTACTTTCATAATCATATCCGCTTTCTCCCAAATTGCCGCTGGGTCTGCTTCGATTTCTGCACCCGCTTGCACAAATTGTTCATCTTCAAAACCACTACCAACTCCTGCATCCTTTTCGATTAACACCTGATGACCAGCATGAACAAGAGTCATCACACTCGCTGGAGTCATAGCCACGCGATTTTCATTATTTTTGATTTCTTTAGGTACACCAATTAACATTTAGACACCCTCCTTTTCACATGTCACCCATTTATTTCTTACTCACAGTATAATCATGTACTAAATGAGTGAACTTGTGGATTTTCATTAAATTGTTTCTGTCCCATTTGTGTAAATTGACAAAAGCTTCTGGGCACTGCCATTGCTTACCTTACCCATTCTTACTACTCTCTACTAGTTCTATCCATTACTGTGTAAACCTTTTGACATAATGTCTTATTTCAACGGTTTTTTTTTGACAGAAATAGCAGTTTTGAAAAGAATGTGATAGGATAGACATGATATCTAGAAGAGGTGAAGAAAAGATGCCTACTTGGTTTGTTTGGTTTATTGTTTTATGGACAATCTTTTTAATTACAGTCATGTTTATTGGCGGATACTTTATGTTTCGAAAATTCCTTAAACGATTGCCAAAAGAAGATGGAAAGAGCATTTTAGATTGGCAAGATTATCACATTGAAAAAACAATCCATCTATGGGACACAGAACAACGTGCATTGTTGAATGATCTCGTTGAACCTGTGCCTGAATTGTTTCGAGATGTAGCCAAAGGTAAGATTGCTGGAAAAATTGGTGAGCTTGTCTTAGAAGAAAAAGCGAAAGTACTGACACAGGATTATATTATTCGAGGATATATTTTAGCAACTCCTAAACGAGATCATAAGTTTCTCAAGAAGAAGCTAAAAGAAAAAGAGATTGATATGACTCCTTACAAAGAGCTATTAGAATCATCTTAAAAAATCCTCACTCTATCGCTTAAAATAGAGTGAGGATTTTTTATGTCTCGGCAGGTACAATTAATTTTTTCGGTGGATTCGTTTTCAACTCTGCTTCGATTTTTCGATACGATCGATACATCGCAATTCGCCAAGGAATAATCATCCCATAAGCAAGTAAAAAGAACATCCCGGCAAGCTCTTCCACATGAAAGGCATCACCAATGACCACTTTAAAAACAATACGGGCAATCAATAATCCTACTAAGATGAAGACGAATGCTTTTGATCGCTTTAAGTAAATTTGATTGCGTTTAATCTCGAAGTTTGATGTTTTAATAAGTAATATGGAAAAGACCATACCAACTGCAAGTGCTTCAATCACTTGCCACCACGCAGGCCTTGTTGGTTCATATAAAAACATTAAAAATCCGGTCGACATAAAAATAGGTGGTAAAATGATCTTTTTTGCCGAGGCTGGACGTTTTCTTGCCTTCAATCGAATAATGATGGCCATCGTTGCCATCAATGCAGCCCCAATAGTTGAAAGCAGCACATATAGATCATTCAAACGAAGCTCACTCCTTTCGACATAAACGTACCTGTCCCTTCTAACATACCGCAAACGAGGCTGTCTTTCAATATTATTAGAAACAAAGGCATAAAAACAATAAAAAATGTCCGCTCTAATCTTTAGAGCGGACGTACTTAGTTAACGAACGACATCGTATCCTGCATCTTCTATTTCTGTGTATAACTCTTCACGAGTCGTCTTTTCTTCATCAAAGGACACTTGAACTGTACCACTTGCTAAGTCGACTTCACTTGATTTAACACCAGTTACCTTGTTTAAAGCTCCTTCTACCGCTGCCTTACAATGTCCACAACTCATACCTTCTACTTTTACTGTTTCTGTACTCATCTGCTTCACTCCTCCTAATTAATCAATAATATGTTTTAATCGTAATGAATTACTAATAACTGACACGGAACTAAAGGCCATCGCAGCCCCTGCCACCCAAGGTTCAAGTAACCCAAACGCAGCGATTGGAATTCCGATTGAATTATACAAGAACGCCCAAAATAAGTTTTGCTTAATGTTACGCATCGTTAATTTACTCATCTTAATCGCCTCACCAACAGCACGTAAATCATCACGCATTAGTGTAATATCAGCCGCTTCGATCGCCACATCTGTTCCTGTCCCTACTGCAATTCCAATATCGGCCACAGCTAATGCTGGTGCATCATTAATCCCATCACCAACCATTAATACTTGCTTACCTTCTTGTTGAAGCCTTTCTATCTCTTTTGCTTTTTGATCAGGTAGAACATCTGAGATGACACGATCGATTCCAAGTTCACGAGCAATCGCATTAGCCGTACGCTCATTATCCCCTGTAAGCATAATGACTTCAAGACCAGTTGATTTCAACTCAGCGACGACTTCTTTTGACGTATCTTTTACTTGATCGCGAACTGCAATCAATCCTAAAACCGTTTGATCATTCGCTACGAGCATCGCTGTTTTACCTGTTATTTCTAATTGCTGTAATGTTTCTTCCCAGTCAGTGGCCTGTATATCGAATTTCTTAAGAAGCTTTCTCGAGCCTACAAAATATGTCAAACCATCCAATGTTGCCTTGACCCCGTATCCCGGTAACGCTTCAAAATGATCAAGTTGTAACAACTCAAGCTCTCTAATTTCTGCCTCTCTGACAATCGCAGCACCAAGTGGATGTTCAGATGCTTTCTCAATCGAAGCTGCTAGTTGTAAAAGCTTTTCTTCATTCATCGATGCTGTGTGAATATCAACGACTTCAGGCTTTCCTTTTGTCAGTGTGCCTGTTTTATCAAAGACGACCGTTTGCACTCGTTGCGTCCGCTCAAGATGTTCCCCGCCTTTAAAGAGCACACCTTTTTCGGCTGAACGACCGGTGCCCACCATGATCGAGGTAGGAGTTGCCAGTCCTAATGCGCATGGACAAGCAATCACAAGCACTGCGGTAAAGTTAATTAACGCAACTTGAAAACTAACACCAATCAAAAAATACCAAACTAGAAAGGTCAGGACAGCAATCCCTACAGCTGTCGGAACAAAATAAGACGAAATTTTATCAACTAGACGTTGAATCGGTGCTTTGGAGGTCTGTGCTTCTTCAACAATCTTAACGATCTGAGCAAGTGTCGATTCTTTCCCTAATGCCGTAGCACGGAATTGGAGTCGTCCATGTCCATTCACGGTTCCACCAACTACTTGATCTCCTGCTTTTTTATCAACAGGTAGGCTCTCCCCCGTTAACATGGACTCGTCCACAGAAGAAAATCCTTCTTCGACCATACCATCTACAGGTATTTTTTCTCCAGGTCGAACAATAACAACTTCATCTTTTCGCACCTCTTCAAGAGGCACTTGAACTTCTGTTCCGTCTCGATACACAACCGCGGTTTTTGCTTGCAATTTCAATAAAGACTTAATCGCTTCGGATGTTTTACCTTTCGCTCGTGCTTCTAGTAGCTTGCCTAATAGTACTAGAGTGATAATAATAGCACTTGTTTCAAAGAATAGCAGCACTTCCCCTTGAAGCACTAAATAGACAGAGTAACCATACGCAGCTGATGTCCCAAGTGCTACGAGAACATCCATATTGGCACTACCGCCACGGAGGGATTTGTAGGAACCTTTATAAAATGTCCAACCTGCAATAAATTGAACAGGGGTAGCTAGTGCCCACTGGAGGTACCCATTCATGAACCAATGAGGTAAAATCATTTGATTAGGAACAAAATGATCAATCATAGTGACGAACAAAGGGACAGAAAAAATAAGTGCTAGGTAAAACATCCAACGTTCTCTCTGCTTCTTATCTTTTTTATCTTCCCCGCGCTTGTCGTTCGTTTCTTCTTGAAAATTTGCTTTAAAGCCTGCTTTCTCAACTTTTGCTGAGACGATCGACGGATCTAGCGTACCTTCAAAATACGTGACCGTGCCTGATTCTAGTGGAAGATTGACAGAAACATCGGTAACACCTTCTATTCTTCCGACTACCTTTTCAACTCTAGCTTGACAGGCTGCACATGTCATTCCTTCTACTTTAAATGTTTTTTCTTGTAGCGGAACATGGTAGCCTGCCTTTTCAATTGCTTGAATAACGTCTCGTAACTTACCCTTCCCCTCTATTTTAACATGTATGGTTTCAAGCGGGAGATTGACCGATGCTTCGACGCCATCCATTTTGTTTACGACCTTCTCTACTCGTGCAGAACACGCTGCACACGTCATGCCTTTTATAGGTAATGTATAGTTCATCATCTCACCCCTTTTATGCTACTTGGTCACTTGTTGGATCACTTTCATTAGCTCTTCAATCGCCTCATCCCCTTCGCCAGAACGGATCGCATCCGCCACGCATCCTTCAGTGTGTTGTTCTAGTAACGTATGCCCTACTTTTTTTAGAGCCGCATTTACAGCTGATATTTGAATCAATACATCAACGCAATAACGATCAGATTCAATCATATTCTGAATCCCTCTTACTTGTCCTTCAATTCGTTTTAAACGATTTATTAATTTTTCTTTTTCTTTATCTGCTTTGGTCACACGAGTCGTTCCAACCACTTCAAGAGGAATATTTAAACGATCTTGTTCATCCATCGGTATCACCCTTTCATAAAATACAATACCCCTGTTAGGTATTAATGTCAAGAAATCGACTTCAAATTTCCAGCAGCTAATATTTGAGTTATTTCATAGATCTTTGTATGATATAGTTAAGTGATTGTAAGGAGCTGCTACATGGAAAAACAACAATTACGAGATTCTATCGAACAAAAACGTACTGAATTAGTTAAGGTAGGGATTGAACATGGCTTGCATTCTCCTAAAGCTATTAAAGCGAGTCAACAACTAGACGATTTATTAAACCAATACGATTGTTTGTATCACCCAAACAAAATAAAGTAAACGACCGACTCAATGGCAGATGTGCACAAGTCGGTCATTTTTTTATTTTGTAAAAGTTGCCATCTCTTTTTCTGTTCCTTTTTGTAGCAAATACATCTTGTGGTAGAGTCCTTTTTCCGCAAGCAGTTCATCATGACTGCCGCGCTCAACAATCTCTCCCTGGTGTAGCACAAGAATTTGATCAGCATCTTTAATCGTTGATAAGCGATGAGCGATTGCAATGGTCGTTCTACCTTCTTGCATACGTCTAAGAGCGACTTGAATGGCTTCTTCTGTTTCGGTATCCACATTCGCCGTTGCCTCATCTAGAATCAATACTTTCGGATTAACAGCCATCGTCCGCGCAAATGATAGCAATTGGCGTTGCCCACTCGATAACGTCGATCCTCTTTCACTAAGCTGTGTGTCATATTGATTTGGCAAACGATCAATAAACTCACTCGCCCGAACAAATTCTGAAGACTTTTTCACTTGTTCGTCTGAAATACCCGCGCGACTTAATCGAATATTGCTCTCTATGGTTCCCGTATAAATAAACGGATCTTGCAAAACAAGACCAACGTCTTTTCTTAACTCCTCATTCGGATAGTCTTTAAGAGGCTTTCCATCAATCAAGACTTGGCCTGCTTGTAACGGATAAAATCGCATCAGCAAATTAATGATAGAACTCTTCCCGCTCCCTGTATGGCCCACTAAAGCGACGGTCTCTCCTTTTTTCACAGAAAACGAAATATTTTTTAATACATCCGTCTTACCGTCATAAGAAAATGTAACATCCTTAAATTCAATCTCTCCTTCGGTAACTTCAATCGCTTCCTTGCCATCTTGCTCTGGTGCAAATTCCTCATGATCCATTAGTTTAAACACACGTCCTGCGGAAACAATGGCTTGTTGAAACAAAGATAAACGCATCATCACCTGGTTCACCGGTTCAAAGAAACGATCTAGATAATTGACAAAAGCATAGATGACGCCAATCTCAACAGGACTAACAAACGATGTCACCCCAAAAAAGCTTAACACTAAGATCAATGCCATCACGGAAATTAAATCTACCATCGGGCGAAGCAATAAACCGTCTAATTTCATGCTTTTCATACCTGCGTTTAGATGTTCATCATTCACTTCGGCAAATTCTTTTCGCAGTCGTTGCTCTTGACGAAACATTTGAATGATTGCCATCCCTTGAATCGATTCATTCATTTTTGCATTTAATTGACTGAGCTTTTCACTCATATCAGCATAAAATTTAGAACTTAATTTTCGATAAAGCTGCATTAAGCCTAGTAGGATTGGTAGTAAGACTAAGCAGTACATAGCAAGGGTTGTATTCAAATAAAACATAGCGATAAAGACACCGATTAAAAACATAATGTTCTGGACAAATGTCGCTAAGACGGTGACATACAATTCTTTGATTGATTCTGTATCATTTGTTATACGTGAAATTAATCCCCCTGCTGGCGTGCGATCAAAAAATGATAATCCTAACCTCTCCACATTCGAGAACACGTCGACACGTAGTTGCTGAATGATTCGCAGAGATATTTTTTGAAATAAAAATGATTGAAAGTAGTTTATAAAGACTGAAGAAACATGCAACACGATATAAAGGGTTCCAAGGATGACAAGAGTATTCATTGGAAACTCTCGTGGTGTTAAATAATCATCAATAAAAATCTTGACCAAAATTGGCCCCATTAACTCCGCAGCTGTTGCAAGTAACAGTAAAACGAAAGCGAGCGTCAATGGTTTTACATGTGGCTTCGCGTAAGTTAGTAAACGGAATA
Source organism: Bacillus sp. FJAT-45037 (assembly GCF_002797325.1). Taxonomy (GTDB): domain Bacteria; phylum Bacillota; class Bacilli; order Bacillales; family Bacillaceae_D; genus Alkalihalophilus. Next base: position 1,584,232 of record NZ_KZ454938.1, read on the forward strand.
AGACATGACGTTGTTCTTTACTCGATAAGACTCGGTCCTTATGTTCCATCTTATTCCTCCCCTCCCGCTTCCACTTCTGATTCAAGCTGTTGATGTTGATACATATTTTGATACCAGCCATTTTCTTTCATTAATTGATCGTGCGTCCCACGTTCAATAATCTCCCCGTCCGCTAATACTAAGATCACATCAGCATGCTTAATCGCACTAAGACGGTGCGCGGTGATAATCGTCGTTTTCCCTTTTCGATTTTCACGCAAAGATCGTAATATTTGTTCCTCCGTTTTCGCATCGACAGCTGAAAGTGAATCATCTAAAATTAAAATATTTGGATCGGCTATGAGGGCTCTTGCGATAGATATTCGTTGTTTTTGCCCCCCCGAGAGTGTCACACCACGCTCACCGACTACCGTTTCATATCCTTGGTCAAACCTGAGAATATCTTCATGAATATTTGCTAATTGGCAAGCAGCAGCAATTTCTTCAAACCGCGCATTCGGTCTTGCAAATGCCACATTGTCTGCAATCGTCGCTGAGAATAAGAAATGTTCTTGTGGGACATTTCCGAATGCCTTCTTTAAAGCGTCGAGGGAATAATCGTTGACCTCTGTTCCTCCGATATGAATCGTCCCGTTGTCTAAATTGTATTCACGTTGCAAAATCCGAATGAATGTGGACTTACCACTTCCTGTTTTTCCAACAATGCCGAGGGTTTCGCCTTCTTTTAAATGGACATCGATGTGTTTAAGCACGCGCACATCCGCACCTGGATACGTAAAGGATGGTACGTCAATTTGTAAGTCACCACGAGCGACGGTGTCTATTTTTGCTGCATCATCCGTTATGTCTTGTTTTTCACTTAATAAAGAAATAATCCGATCATAGGAAGCTCGGCCTCTTTCGACAATGTTAAATAACCATCCAAAAGCAAGCATCGGCCAAATTAAAAGACCTAAATAAATGGTGAAGCTCGTTAATTGTCCGATTGTCAATTCATCAGCAATCACATATCTCGCTCCAAAAACAACAGCCAAAAAATACGAAATCCCAACGATAAAGGAGATCGTTGGATCAAATAACGCATCAATTTTAGAGACCGCGACATTTTTCTCCACGACTTCTTCTGATTTCTTTCTAAACCCTTCAATTTCATGATGTTCTTGCCCGAACGCCTTGGCGACACGAACACCTGTAATGCTTTCTTGAACGGTATCGTTTAACTCAGAAAAGGCAGCTTGAGCGACATGAAATCGCTTATGTAATAGTGTCCCGTAATAGCTTGTTAAAAGCGCCATAAACGGCATCGGGATTAAACTAATTAATGTGAGCTCCCAACTAATGGTCAGAGCCATCGTAATGATGACGAAGCCACCCATCGTTAATGAATCAACTAATGTTAAAACCCCTTGACCAGCCGTTGCTTGCACCGCTCGAATATCATTCGTTGCATGTGCCATTAAATCGCCCGTGCGTTGACGTTGATAAAAACGACTCGACATGTTTGTAAAGTGTTCATACAGTTGATTCCTTAACAGACGAGCTAGGCGAATGGCTGCTCCAAATATCATAATTCGCCACACGAAACGTAGGACATACACAATGAATGCTACTCCAACCAATACCCCAATCCATTGCAAGAGGATCTGAGTCGTGAGCGTCTGTTCGGCAATATGGTCAACGATAATTCCTACGATATAAGGTGGAATGAGTGTAAATAGGGAGACAAAAGCTAATACGACAATTCCCAACCCATATGAAAAGCGTTCCTGCTTAAAGAACCACCATAAATCTTTAAAAACCGACATCTATCCTGCACCCCCACCACAATCATATTATCTTTTTAAAAAACAGAAAGAACTTATTATTCAGTCATTTTTACTCACTGGGGATTTCTTCATTCCTCTAGTGTCACCCTCCAGACATTTCCTTTTGCATTATATCACAATCCTATATAAGTGAATGAATTAAATTCTGAAAATACAAAAAGCCACCTGTCTCAAATGAGAGAAGTGACTTTGACATCCTATAAAAGCGATCCAACAAGAAGAAGGAGAGATGATCTATTCAATAAATAACCATTCATTGATATAGATCGTATCTCGTTCTATTTGCCTCACACTGCATGATGAGTGTATTATTTTGTTTGTTGCTTTTGCATTGCTTTCATCATTTGGTTAATTTTCTTTTGTGATGGGTTTTGACCCATTTGCATCATCATTACTCGAAGCATCTGCTCATTAATTGGCGGGTTCTTCTTCAAGTATGACATCATTGTTTTACGTGCGATAAAGAAACCAATTGCCACACCTGCAAGAACTGCAATCGTATAGCCTAAAATATGAATCCATGGCATAAGTCCAACTTCCTCCTTCAAACAAAATAAACCGTTCAAGCCTAGCCTGAATCAACCTCCATCATTATATCGTAACAGAGCTTGTTTTAAAAGCGCCTAATGAAAAATGTTCCTTTTCTTTCGATCTTTTCAGACATATTTCACTTGTTTGATCGGATTCAGCCAACCAAAACGATGTGATTGTGTGTTCACAGCAAAGAAGTAAGGGTCAATTTTCCGAAGTACTTCAAAAAACATCGTTTCTGCCTCGATTTCCCCAGTTGATGTAAGGGTTATCGATTGCTTTTGAAGAAGTAATTCTGCACAACTTTCTGGATGCTCGATTTCAAGCAAGTGAATATGTTTATGGACGCGATATATTGGTAGATGAGAAAAGCTAGTAATCATTTTTTGTTGTAACAAGAGTCCTGGCATTGGTTTAGATATATATTCAATCTGTGCATCTATAATCATTCTTTGTTCTGCGGTAGCTTTTGTACGCTCTAAGAAGAGATGAAATAATTTAGATTCCTGACCATAATAATACTGCGCAACATCCTCTTCTAGCAGATAAAGTTGATAATGCCTCATTCTCGTTGCACCCCTTTCACCATGCTCTTTTCACATAAGTATAAAGGACAAGCTTTAAAATGATTGTCTAAAGCAGGCGAAGATAACCACTAGTTTTGTCGATATCATCACCGTATTTAGTTCTTCTACAAAAAGAAAGCCACTTCCTACAAACGGAAGTGACTCATGTAAATTATTTACTTAATAATACTTTAGCTTTAGCAACGACGTTCTCAACAGTGAAGCCATATTCTTTCATGATACGTTCACCTGGTGCAGATGCACCGAATTGATCAATCGCCAACACATCACCTTGGTCTCCAACATATTTTGCCCAACCAAGAGACGTACCCATTTCAATTCCTAAACGAGCTTTGACGTTCGGATTTAATACTTCATTTTTGTACTCTTGAGATTGAGCTTCAAAACGATCCCAGCTTGGCATGCTGATTACTGAAGCATGAATGCCTTCTTTTTCAAGAGCCATTTGTGCTTCTACTGCTAGAGGAACTTCAGAACCTGTTGCAAGGAGTAACATATCAACATCACCATTTGCAGCAGAAATCACGTAAGCACCTTTTTTCACACCTTCGTACGCACGTTCACTAGTTCCTTCAATCGTTGCAAGGTTTTGACGCGTTAAGACTAGTGCTGTAGGTGTCGATTTAGACTCAAGAGCTAGCTTCCAGGCTGCAACTGTTTCATTGCTATCACCAGGACGTATTACTGAGATGCCAGGCATTGCGCGAAGAGCAGCAAGTTGCTCTACCGGCTCATGAGTAGGACCATCTTCACCAACGGCAATACTATCATGCGTGAACACATAGATCACTGGTACTTGCATTAGGGCAGATAGACGAATCGCAGGACGTAGGTAGTCCGAGAAGACGAAGAATGTTGCTCCGAATACTTTTACTCCTCCGTGAAGAGCCATACCGTTTAGCGCACAACCCATTGCAAATTCACGAACCCCAAACCAAATGTTACGACCAGCGTAATCATCACGAGTGAAATCACCAAGGTCTTTCATCATTGTTTTGTTTGATGAAGCAAGGTCAGCTGAACCTCCGAATAGTTGAGGAACTTGTTTAGCAAATGCATTTAACGCTTCTCCACTTGAAGAACGAGTAGCTACACTTGAGCCAACGTCATATACAGGTGCATCTTGGTCCCATCCTTTAGGTAAGTCACCTTTGTTTGCTAACTCAAATTGTTCCGCTAATTCTGGATGAGTGGCTTTATATGAAGCATATAACTCATTCCATTCAGCTTCGGCTTTTTCTCCAGCTGTTTTAACGTTCTCGTAGAAAGTTTTTACATCTTCAGGTATAAAGAAGTCTCCCTCTTCATCCCACTGGTACGCTTCTCTTGTTAATTTCACTTCATCAGCGCCAAGTGGAGCACCATGAGAGGCTGATTTACCTGATTTATTTGGTGAACCGAATCCAATAACTGTTTTCACCTCAATCATTGTTGGACGGTCATCTGCTTTTGCTGATTCAATCGCACGGTTAATTTCATCAATATTGTTTCCATCTTCCACACGAATTACTTGCCAGCCGTAAGCTTTGTAACGATCTTCAACGCTCTCAGAGAATGAACGGTTTAATTCACCATCAAGAGAAATATCATTTGAATCATAAAGCACGATTAGGCGACCAAGCTTAAGATGCCCTGCAAGAGAAGCTGCCTCATGAGACACACCTTCCATTAAGTCACCGTCTCCACAAATGCTGTAAGTATAGTGATCGACAATGTTAAAATCATCGCGGTTATATGTACTTGCTAAGTGACGCTCTGCCATAGCCATACCAACAGCCATAGCTACACCTTGACCTAATGGGCCAGTTGTTGCTTCAACACCAGGAGTATGTCCAAATTCAGGGTGCCCTGGAGTCTTGCTTCCCCATTGACGGAATGACTGAAGATCTTCTAGAGATACGTCATATCCTGTTAAATGAAGTAGACTATAAAGTAACATCGAGCCATGACCAGCTGATAAAACGAAACGATCGCGGTTTTCCCAATTAGGGTTTCCTGGATTATGGTTCATGAATTTCGTCCATAGGCTAAACGCCATAGGTGCTGCCCCCATAGGCATTCCAGGGTGACCAGAGTTCGCTTTTTCAATACTATCAATTGAGAGTGTACGAATCGTATTAATTGCTTTTAGTTCAACATTAGTTGACATGATTACGTTCATCCTTTCCGTTACTGAAAACGTTGTATTCGTGTTTCATCATATACTTTATTGCACTTTTTAACAAGCAAATACGACAATTTCTCAAGGGTTTCTCGTATTTATAGTTGAATCTATTTTCTCTCGAAGAAAAAGAATATATCCTAGTCATTTCACGTTTGACCTCCTATAAAATAAAAAAACTCTCTGTTTATAGAGAGTTTTAATGTGTTAAGCCACCATTTTGTTTTTCTTTACTATTTTTTAAAGCTTTAGGAGTTACATCTGTGCCTTCTTCATCCACTACTTTTACAGAGTGCAGTTGATTTTTAAAGGAACTTCGAAATGTTTGTAAGTACTCTTGTCTAAGCGATTGTTGCTCTTTTGCTTCAACCTTCGTTAAACCTGTTGACTTCGCACGTTTTGATAGTTCATTTATACGTGCAATTTTTTCTTTTGATAACATCGCCTTCACCACCTTTTATCTAAGCACCCTATACTTTACCATGAATTCTTTTTCATAATCAAGTTCGTTGCTTATTGAGGGCGTTCGTTCGACTCTATTTGTTCGTGAGCTTGTAATTCGTTCATATATTCTCTATACCTTCTATGGACCGTTGCTTTAGATACATCATGACCAAACCCTCGCAATGTTGCAGCGATATCATGAAACGTCAATTTCCGTTCTCGTAATCGCACAATCTCTTCGATCGGCACTTCTTTCTTATCTCGTCCACCACCACCTGCTCCGCCTTTGAGATTTTCGTGCGGTTTAAATCCCTTAGACACAGCTGCTTTCATACCACGTTTGATTTTTAAATTATGTAATTTACGTTGATATTCTTCAACTATTGAAACAATATCTAAAACCATCGCGTCAGCTTCCGACAAGCGAAGCTCTCCTTCATCTTGTAAGGTGAAAATGAGAGCCCCGTCTTTACGTAGTTGATGTAAAATCGCCATTTTAGCATGGCCACGTCCAATTCTCGTGTCATCTTGAACGAGAACCACATTGGCCTCTTTTTGTTTAACGAGATCGAGTAGCCTAAGCATACCTTCTCTTTCAATCTCATAGCCACTGACTTTTTCTTCAATAATATCAATAATATGAAATCCTTCTTGAAGAGCAATCTTTTCTAATTCCACTCGTTGTCTTTCAATCGAAGTTTGTTGAGCTTCCTTTTCTGTACTTACTCTACAATAAATTACGGCGTTCGTTTCATTTCTCATCGTCTGCTTTTTCGTATGCATAGGCATACGTATGCTCATTCTCCTTTGTTAATAAATTTAATTGTTCCGTTTTAATAATCATCTGATCTTCCTCGAACTCTAGCTCATTATGAAAGAAATCTTCTTCTGCTGCAACCATTTCATTTTCCGGATCAATAGTCTGTAGATCTGGTGAATCACCCGACATTAAAACAGTACTATACATAAACAACAACGCTAGTACGGCTGTTGCAATAATAAAAATCTCTTGACCTGTTAATCTTTTAATCATCATCATCACTCCAAATAAGAATGTTTGTTCCCTTCCACTATAAAAGAGAACACTCGTTTGTGTCAAGCGTATTTTTCAGAACTTATGTTTGCATTACGTATGTTCGCATGGTACAATTTAGTCAATAATGATATATAAGCGAGGTGCAAACCATGACGAAACTATCAAAAAGACAGCAAGAAATCCTAGATTTCATTAAGATAGAAGTTAAGAAGAAAGGGTATCCGCCTTCCGTTCGTGAAATTGGCGAAGCAGTCGGACTTGCATCTAGCTCTACGGTCCACGGACACCTATCGAGACTAGAGAAAAAAGGATTCATTCGACGTGACCCTACGAAACCTCGTGCCATCGAAGTTTTAAACTTAGATGAACTCGAGTCCACAAGCATTGAAAGGAAAACAACATATGTACCGATTGTAGGTAAAGTTACAGCCGGTTTGCCAATTACTGCAATTGAAAACGTGGAAGATTATTTACCACTACCTGAACATTTAGTCTCTAATGAATCAACATATGTTCTCGTCATCCAAGGTGATTCAATGATCGAAGCCGGTATTTATGACGGTGATATGGTCATCGTTCGTCAACAGCAGACAGCAAACAATGGAGATATCGTCGTTGCAATGACTGATGAGAATGAAGCGACCGTTAAACGTTTCTTCCGTGAAAAAGACTACATCCGCTTGCAACCTGAGAATTCCACTATGGACCCTATCCTCTTAAAGGATGTTACGATACTAGGGAAAGTCGTTGGTGTTTTCCGCACCCTTCATTAAAAGAATTAAGCTTGTCCCTTTATCATATGAGGACAAGCTTTTTTTATGACTATTAACTTCCTTTCTCATGAATATAAGAGTGTGAACACTATGTTTTCGTCGCAGCTTTTCACACTCTCCCAAGTCCAATCAAACTTAAAATCTATAATGCCCAAGGCCTGATTAACGGAGCATTGTGATCATGATCTCTTGATTGATACCCTCTGCACTTAAATTGACGATCCATCTCCCTAACCATTGTTCGATATTGACTTTGGTCAAGGCGTCCATCAGCATATAAATAACAGGCAAAGGCATATGCTAGAGCTGATGTATCAATATTCACCGTTACATCTACATCCGAGTTTCCACTTTCATTGACATAGGCTTTTGTTTCAGCATGTTTTCTTTCGTTCATTTATTTCACCTCACTCATAAGATAAAAAGGCATAGGTATTGAGTGTACCCATCCCTTTTTTACGATGTTTAGTTTCGAGAGCGCCCACGTGCTCTAGCATAGGCTTCAGCATCTACATAAACGTTTACTTCTGAATTTCCACTATCTTCAACGAATGACTCATTGTAGTTAATGTTGTAGTTCTTATCCTTTAAATAGTTTTCATTTTCTACACGGTTATTGTTCGTGTTGTCTACTTCAGGATTTAACCAAACACTTGGCGATACATGTTGATGTCTTTTTTTACGACCCATTTTAACGTCCTCCTTTAAGTTTGTTCTTATTTCTTACCAGAACCAGTCATAGAAACATCTTCCACAGTTTCTATGACCACGACGATTTCGCTTTCGGCCACAGTCTCTGTCTTGATCTCCCGCAACAGGTCCGTTACCGTTATTACCAGAGTTTCCATTTGTTCTTGCGAAGGCCTCTGCATCAATGTAAATATTGACATCTGAGTTCCCGCTATTTTCTACTCTAGAGACGTTATAATTGTAGTTATAGTTTTTATCTTTTAAAATATTTTCGTTTTCAAGTTTATTTTTATTTTTGCTGTCAACCCATACATTAGAATCGCCTTTGCAACATTTTTTCTCACACCACCACATGTGTTTCCCTCCCTTTATTCTGAGAATTACTTATATATATTTATAGGGACTGTCTACCGTATAGACAAGACTCTAGTTCTACGAAATAAATTTGAATTGTTCGTTTCTATTATCAAATAAATGTATACTAATACGTGGGAGGGATCTGTATGAGTTTAAAAACAACCATTTATAAGTTACTTAGAATTTGGAACGACGTGGATGCAGTGAGAAAGGGCAGAGTTGGTAAGCGTGTTGGCAGACGAGTCGCTGGAAAGGCAACTGGAAAAGCATTGAGGAAGTTATTTAAATAACGAAGACCCATCAAGTTCTGTTGCTTGGTGGTTTTTTTGTTTTTTAAGTGTTCCAACTAGGTTTATTTTAAAATAAGCTTTAAACAATGAGTGCTGAAAACTTTGATTATTCAGATAGAAAAAACCCTCAACACCAGTAGTGTCGAGGGTTCTCTCTATTAATATGAACTCATGTATTGCTCGCGCTCCCAAGGATGAACTTGTGTGCGGAACGTGTTTCTTCCTATATTAATGGTCTTTACGATAATGAGATTGCCTTACTTAAAGCATTCTCTAAATTGAAACTAACAAACTATGACTAACTCATAGATACTTTTGTGGGTGTTTTGTGGGTGAAACCGTGGGTGTTTTTCGTCATCATTAAGTGAATATAATCGCTTTCGCTTCCCCAACCTCGTACTTCGATACAAAATCAATCAGAAGGATCTCCAATACTCTCTCCACAGTGAAATGATGGTCTTCGTAAACCTTGCTCATATCAGCTAACAATACCTCTAATCTTAATACATCCTTCCGATCAATCCTCACTCTAATTTCTGACCAGTCAATTACATCTTCTCTATTCATAGGATATATCGGCTTCACTTCTTCATTGGATTGCTGATAATGTTTTAATCTAACATTGTGTGTAGACTTATCACGTTCTAAAAATAATGAATGCATATGCTTTATGTTTTGTTTCCGCTTAACATAATCAACAATATCTTCTAATAAAAATTGGACAAGATCATCTATCTTATATGGCTCTTCATTTTGATCAGCTGCGTCATCACATAGGCTCTTTGCTCGAAACAATAATTCATCTTTCAGAAGCAATTTCACTGACACGGTTTTGGGTGTGAATACTCTCCACAACACAGAACGTTGATTGTCTGTTTCTTTCTTTATTAAGTTAGCTTCACTAAATGCCCTCAAAAATAATCTCTCCTCTCTCCAATCGTAGCGATTGCATGAAGATTCTGTGTGCCACCTTACGTATGCTTCGACAATGCCACAATGCCGCATAATATGAAATGATGTCATACCATTCCTGACTAAGCTTTATGTGGACAGACAAGCTACTGTGCTGATACTCCACTTCATCAAATTCTGAGTTACGTTCCAGTGCTGACTGTATCAATTTTGTACAGTATTCTGTTTCAGATTCACCCCTGCCAATTGAAGCTCTTATGATAAATTCTTTCTCGTCTTGAGTAACAGGGATTTTAATATCACGCTTAGAATCCGAACGTTTTTTACGTGGCTTTCTTGCTTTCTCATTCAACATTGGATTGATATGCACCCTTCTCCACCTCTCTTTTTAAAAATTTCCCTTCTAATATCCCTGGGTAACTAGTCAACTAGGTAACTTTTTCCCGGTGGGGGAGTGGGGAGGAGGCTCAAATATGAGCCAGGTATGACTAACTGAAATCAACTTTAAATCCCCCGTTTTCTGAACGAACAACTTGTTTTTTAACTGGAACCTTCGCCTTCCCCTCTTCCATATCTCGTTGAATCAATCGTTTCATATAAGTTGAAAAATTCGTGAATTGTGAAGTGTGTTCCAGTAACTGTTGCTCGTATGGGTCAAGCAGATTGAACGCTACGCTCTTTGTTTTCTTGCTCATATGCAGCTGCCCCCATCTCTTTAATCTTCTTCTTACCTTCCACACTCAAATAAATTCTGCCAGCCTTCTGCATTTGCTTTACCATCTCTTGAAATTGTTTTGTGTTCATACTGTTGTATGACCTCCTTGTTGTTGGGTTAATAAATCATACTCAACCATTAGCAAGGTTAGAACAAAAATATCAATTTAATTAATACAAAACGATAAATAAAGTGATTAAAGGAGTATTAAGAACATCTGCTGAATTATATAAATGTGGAGGTGGTTCGAATGCTTGAAAGTAAGATTGATGAATGTATTAAGCGATCAGGATATAGGAGGGACTTTGTAGCAGACCATATGGAGATAAAGAAGCAGCAGTTAAGCAATTGGTGTACTGGACGTTCGAAGCCTAGGGTTGATGATCTTTTCAAGTTGGCTAAGTTACTCAATTGTAAAGTAGACGATTTATATACTTTCTTAGACAAGGACTGATTACATGTTACTGACTAATGAAGAATAAGAGCTCATACTCCAATACATCTACCTACCACTGGTGCGTAAAGTTATTTCAAATGGCTTTACAAAAATGGAGCAGATCGATTTCAAGTTCAGTGATGTATACTTGGATTTTTTCAAAATGAAAGCTGACTGGGTGGGTAGAGATATTGGAGAAGTAAAACGGAAGGTAAAGGCTAAAGGAATAACTATTCACGAATTAGGAGAAGAACAAATGAACTCGCTTATATTTGTGAAATACATGATTGTTTATAAAGGACAAGAACGTGAGATGAAAATATTGAATCGAGTGATGCGGAATAATGTTCATGACATATTAAAATCTTACGTCAATAATAATCTTTAAGAGATTGTTGGATCCTCATTCCTTCCCATATCTTTCTCATTTTTTCCCTAGTTTGAAAATCAGCCGTGGCTAATTCCATGATCCATCCATCAATTTCAAGACTTTTGAAGAAATTATAATTCGGGACAATTTCATTGAGGTTAATTTCTAGAATTTCGGATAGCTTGAAAGCGAGGTCAATCGGTGGAACGGCATGCCCTTTTTCATAGCGGCTTATCGTGACAGCAGAAACATTTAAAATACGCGCAAGTTCAGATTGATTTAATTGTTTTTTCTCTCTTCCTCTTTTTAATTTTTCAGCTATGTATTTGGATGAGTTCATAGCAATCCCCCCATGAAATTTATAGGAATATTATACTATTAATTTACTTTTTTGAAATGTTACATTTTTGTAAAATCATATTGTCATAATTAACTATAAAAAGTCCAAACTATTCTGAGGGCTTCCATGGTGTACATATATCGAAAATTAATTTGAAAAACGAGTATCAGACGATTATTTTATTACAAATCACAAAATACTAAAGTCCAATTAGCTTATTAATAATTTTATTACCTCAATCCTCTTGCGGTGCTTAATACTATAAGCAAACTGTCTATATTTTGGTAGGGGTTTAATTCAAGATAAAACAGGATAGATCCTTCTTTACTTTCATAAATGCACAGAATAAAGACTAGCATAGCTTCACTAGTCCGAATTAAAAGATATTAAACAACTCTTGCCCCTCCAAAGAAATAATTACATATTTTAAAAATTTCTCATTTTACTTGTTTCTCTTTTCTTCTTTTAATTAATCCTAATAAAAATACAAATATTGAAATTATAATGATTAAAATTACATATGCTGATGCTAATCTTTCACTGAATATATTAAGTATTAATGCGAATATACTTAAAACTGTTGCAGAAAGAAAAATGGTATCTGACTTAATTGTAATCACACTCCTTTTAATTATTTCCACAATTATACTATAAAACTTTTAATTTACAACAGTTGTTTTTTATTGTAAAAAAAGTATATAATTTAAAGCATATTACTAAGGGGGTATAATAATGAATAAGTTTTTTGTAATAACTTTGTCATTTGTCTTAATGTTTTCAGGGATATCTATCCATCTATCAAACGATGTCTTTGCTTCATCAAAAGACAATGAATTTTCTTTCAGTTACGAAATATTAAATGAAGAAGAGGCATACTTTTCTGAAGATTTCACTGAATCTTTAGAAGAGATTGGAATTGAACACAATTACAGTCATGAAGTCGAATATGCTTCTGAAGAGTACATTAAGATCAAGATCACGAATTTAGAGAATGGTGAAATTGAATATTTAGAGATTTTCAATGAAGACAATGAAATGGTATTATATGCACATAATAAAGATGGAATACAAAAAATAGAAGATATTGATGGAGAAGTATACGTTGATGGGGAACAATATACAGAGTCAATAGATGAGGCTATTAATAATAGCACAGCAAGTTCACCTGAAGATACATTCGTTACTATGTCTAGTTTAGGCCCATGGGACCTGAATAGATCAATTACGGGTAATAGATCTATCAGTGTTGCTACAGTTAGTGCGGTTTATGGAATCTTAATAACTATTGTTACAAATGCAAAGTTTGATAATGTTACAGGCACAATAATTAGTATAGTTTGGACCATTGGAACAACGTTAGTTTCAATGAACTTAAAACGTGTATATTATCGTCAATTCCAATATAAAAGTAGAACTAGCTTTTGTTCTAGAAAGTATAATACGTATTTTTATCGTCATTCTAATTTCACAGGACAAATAGGCGGAGTCACTGAGAGGATTTTTAGGATTTGTTAGTTAAAGTATCATGGATTATTCTATGTTATATTTTAACATCCTATACGTATACAATTAGTTCCCAACCAAAGTCTATGTGATAATTCGGAAAAACACCTACCCTTCCTGACTAGGGTAGGTGTTTTTTGTTTTATTTCCAATAATAATAAATTAAATATTGACAACAGTTTAGCCCCCACAATGTGAGGGCTCTTTTACATTACTTACTTTTAATCTCTCCACTCTCAATCTTACGAATTAACTGAGCCATCATCTGCCACACATACAGGTTATCTACTTGATTACGAGGATTACGACCATCTGTTAAGCCGTAATCTATTACTAATTGACGGTCACGTTCTTGTCCTTCTGATAAGTGTGTATTTGCTCCCACGGTACCACCTCTTCTCTTAAGATTAAATGCTTTTGCTAATCCATTTACATGCCCTTGTGCTGCTGTGATGAGGAAATTGGGATCTCTCAACCTAGCCGCATCTGTTGTACGATCAATAAACAATACTTCGGTTAAAATAGCCGGCATGCTTGTGTTTCGAAGTACGGAAAAGTTCGCCTCTTTCTTCCCACGATCAGTAACACCAATCAACTTCAAAATTTCGTCATGAACAATGTTCTGAGCATTTACTGATCCAGTTGAACGAGTTGTGTGGATAAAAGATTCAAATCCTGTTCCCCCACCCGCATTCACATGGACAGAAATAAAGTAGTCAGCTCCCCATGCGTTGGCTAGATTTGCACGTTGCTCTAGAGTTAAAAAGGAGTCCGTATCTCGCGTCATTCTCACTTCTACATTCTCATACTCTGCAATAAGATAATCTCGCATTGCTAACCCTATCGTTAATACTAGATCTTTTTCTCGTAAACCGTTTGCTTGTGCTCCCGGATCACTTCCCCCATGTCCGGGATCAATCATAATTTTTACCATAATAAATTCCTCCTTAATGTCATCAAATGATTTATCTTAAATTTAAGGAACGGCTTGTACCTACTTTGCTAAGCTTTACACATTTGTCTCTTCATGCTGCTTACACTCGTTACAAACTGGTTCACCATGAGAACCTTCTGCGAATAAGTCTTGCTCCCACTCGATTTCTTTACCGCAATACACACACTCTGTAGTTAACTTAGTCATGCTTTTCATCTCCTTTAGAGTTACTCGTATCAATCACTTGCAAGCTATCTTTAATGGCATTTGGTACCTTACCACCAATTTGAGTGTAGTTTTCTAAGATACTCAAACTTTCAACAGAAATATAAAAAAACACCGTAGCTATTGCTACCGCACCGTTCAAATCCAATATGATATCAATAATATTAGCTACTATAATTATCCCAAAAGCACCTATCTTTCGAGCATATCCGAAGTAAGCTGTTCGACTTCTTAACCTTTTTTCTTTTATTGCTCTAGTTATACCAGTAGCTATATCGATAAGCATCAGTAAAGCTAAAAGATCTAAAAACTTTACTCCGCCAAACAAGTACATGTGTATGACATCTAAACTTTCTCGATTAAACCATAGTGTTAATTGTTCCATCTTTTCTCCTCTCAACCCTATATTCTCTAATCATCTTCCTAATGTAATACCGAGCATTAATATCTGGATAAATCATGACATCCTTTTCAAGCTTGTATTCATCCATTTCTTCTTCTGGTATGTTCATGTTTACAACTTCGACACACCCACACTCACAAGATTCAAGCATTAGATTATAATATTCTCCGTATTCTTCATTAAACTCACTTACATAATTTTCTGGGATGATGTGAACGGACTCTCTATCACAGTTGGCACATTTAACATCTACTTTCCCACTTTGAAACTTTGTGATCACGCTTGGTACCATCCTCTCCAAAACATATACGTGTTAGAACCTTGCCCCTCAAGACCAAAGAAAAATCCTTCTTGTGCGATATGGAAAACTGATGGGGTTAAGTTGGTATGACTTCTATTATTTAACGTAAAGCTAATACTGGAAGGAGTGTATGTTTTATTCACCTTGAAATTCACTCCTTGACCGGCTACTGATCCTCCAGATCGAAAATCATGCCCACCTACACCACAATACCCACGCTCCGAGGTGGTCTTCGTAAGATTCCCCCATATTTGCATACCTGTTTCTAACTTGGCATTTGCTTGACCGAATATCGTTACTTCTCCAGTTAGCTGATTCGTATTAACATAGGCATTTGATCCACCAATTCTAGTAGAACGGATAGAACTTAACATTAGATCTTGATTCACGGCTCGAATACTAGTTCCTGTTGCAAGAAAAATTCCATTTTCTTGATTGTGATTGCTGTGATTACGTCCAACGTACAGATACCTTCCGATTCTTGCATCCGTATCTAAATCTAGAGTGACCCCCGATAAAATGCCCGCTTTGATCACTCCTGCATCGATACCAGCAGCACTAATTAAGTCAGTAGTTATTGTGCCTGCGGCAATTTCTAATGCAGTAATTGTCCCTGCCTTAATTTCTCTAGCAGTTATAGCATTGGCGGCAATTTTTCCTGCTGTCACTGCATTTGCCATGATTTTATCAGCTACAACCGCAAAAGCAGCAAGCTTCTCTGTTCCTACTGCCCCGTTTGCTATCTTATTCATCGTGACTGCAACATCGGCTAATGCTCTTGATACGATGGCTTGATTCGCAATCTGACTTTCTACAACCTGCCCCTGTAATTCACTCATGTTTGTTCGAGTAAACTTTACCCACTGACCACCGACAAATCGTTTCCACACTGGAGGATTAGAACTTTCATCTAGCCAAAGGTCATAAGGATCAGGACTCTGAGGCGTTGTACCACCCCGATAAATTTTCTTCTCATAAAACTGAGACATTTGTTCTTTTACATCTTCTGTAATGCCCTCTGTCTTCTCATCTACATAATCCTTTGCTTTATCCTCCGCTTCTTTGGCTCGATCATCTGAGTAATCAGTGCCACGGTTATAGGTATCTTCATCCCGTCGATCAATCTCTCCTTTATCGTAGGTGATCTCTCTGACATTTCCCTCATTGATCTTACGAGCAAGAATGGCACGTAGATGCTTAAATGTAGCCATGATCTCATCTTCTGAATACTCAATGAAATCACCGAGAAAGTATTTCTTTTGACTGGCATCTGATACAGAACGCTCAATCGTTACGACTCGAGCATCTAAATAAAGCGGGGGAATAAAGGACGTATCTTTCACCCTCGTATAGTCGCCTAGCCTTATCTTCTCATGCTCATAGCCAAAGATATGTTCTATACTCGCTGTATCTGCTTCATACATAATAACAGAGTTGATACGCTTATCTAAGGCAGATTGCGTAAGCTCTGTAAGACGTTCAACAGTCATATCTAAATCGTTCGTCTCAGGCATGTAGATATCCCACAGGTGACGACCATCACGGCTCCAACGCTCTCTCGCTTCATCATCTTGAATACGGACGATATGCCTTGTCCCATCTTCTCTTTCAGGACCGATACCGACTAGAGCCGTTACAATCTCATCTGTCTTTTCCTTACGTGTGATATTGATTAAATCCTTGCCAAGCTCAACCTCTTTCTTGCCATCAATTCCACGTTTAGTAATCAAGTCCACATAACGACCAACAATGCGGCTGCCTCTGATCTCTACTCGAAAACGCAACTCTAATTCAAATAGAGTAGCAATCTGTTTCAGAAGCTTAAAAGGATTGGTGTGATCCTCTAAGGTAAGCTTACGAGCACCTGCATATTCAGTGATCCCTCTAGTCCATTCTGTACCAATAAGCGCAAAGTCCAACGATGTGTTAACCGTTTGACCTTCAAGCACCACGGGATCAATCACTTTCTGCTTTGCAAGTTCTTCATAAGAAGCTGTGCTATATACTTCTTTGATCTTATTGCTGGATTGATGAGTTTCACTAATAATGAACTCACGAAAAAAACCGTCCTCACCGGGTATGATGATACGGTTTCGTTTAGAGACATATTCAGCTTCTTTCACATTTGCTTGCATATTGAAATCAAACGTTTCAAGGTTGTTTTCTAGTGACTCCGTATGGACATCTTCAAAGAAAACAGCCGTTTCTTCTTTGTTTTCAAGTGTCGCTACAATATTTTCCGTTTTGTAATCCAGCACATGGACAATTGGATTAACGACTGCTTTCTTTTCGGTGCGTTCCGTTTGTCCGATGTAGGTGCTGGCAACCTGAGTAATGTTTTTAGTCATGGTTCACATCCTTTCTAGTTGATTTCATTTAAGTACAAATAAAGAAGCCAACATTATTTGTTGGCTTCTTGCTTATTACAAATTTAAAGCAATCATTAGTTTAATAGATTATTTGGTAACATTGTACCGATCAGCTGAGTCTTTTCCATATAACCAAAAATCTGTACGATCTGGATAGTCAGTATACGAAATCTGTTTCACTTCATTAGTAGTAACAGAAGTCTGCTGCATATCAACTGTTATATCGTTACCACTAACAATCACATTAACAACACTATCATTTTTGTACTCAGGGTAATCAGGGCTTTCCTCTACCCTATATCTCACCTTTTTACCTTTAGAATTCTCAAGAGTAGTTGTAAAATGCTTAACTTGTTCAGAAAATGTAGGCTTCTCCATTTATTGCACCCCTTTCAATATACCTATATAATAATACCACATATAACCAATAAATAGTTCGAAAAACACAAACTAATTGCAATTTTTTTAAATAGTGTTACTCAACTATGCTTCCATCTAACATTTGCACCAATTGGCTATATTCTTCTTGAATGATGCTACTGTTAAGTAAGAAATCATCAAGCTTAATCATCATGTCTTCCCTAGTTCCATATGTGCCTTTTTAACAGCTCCTTTACTTAAAACGTTCTCTCCACTCCATACTTAACTCGACTTCACCACTTGAGCTATAACTAATGATATTGTCCCCTTTGTGAAGTGCAAAAAAAGAAGCACCAAAATCTTTTAAGTGCTTCGCATCTTCCCCATTGATTCGAATGTCATTGGTTCTGTGGTCAATTTCGATTTCATCACCCGCATGAGCAATATAAGGAATGCCTTGTTGCTGATTCAAACGCCATACTCTAATTTCATGAACAGCAATATCTCTTACCCAATGTTTGGTACCGTGCTGACCAATGTGGATCTGTACCTGCGCTAATTGATTCATGTATCGCTCATTCACGTCCACGTAGACCTCTTGCCATACGGTGTTGTGTCTATGTCCATTGTGAATATCAATTTTAGCAATGTATGCATGCCATTTGGTTCCTTGGCGTTGCAGACGCATAATCCCGTAAAAGTGATTCCATACACCAGGACGCACACCCGATGTGTTAATGAGATGATGGCCACCTAATAGTGCTCCAGCTCTTGCTTCCCCGGTATTTTCGTCTGTTGTGACTCTCAAGTCTTTCATGGCTACCTTGCCGATTGGATTATTGTTTATGTCCAAAAGAGTAATTTCCAAGCGTCCTGCTTCTGAAACCTCTGTTGTTTTGAGAGAGCAATAGACATCGATCTTAAAATCTTGTAACGTACTCGCTAGACTCTTTTTAACCGCTGGCCCATGCCAATTAGCGCCTTGACCGTATGACTGCGCTCGAAAGCTCTCCCCATCCGTATGCATCTGACCGGCTACAATTCCACCTTCCACATCATTAGCTGCTGTCCAACCTGTTAAACTGCTTAGCGTATCTCGTAGGATAAGTGTTTCAGGTGCAAATACTGCCTCCTCTACTGACAAAGGTTGCCCAATCCTCATGTAGCCTTGATCCGTTACAATATCTAAATTTGTGATGGATTCTTTCACCGTCGCTTTAAACACTGGGTACGTGGGAGCTGTGCCTTCATTAGTGATGGTTAGTAGTTCAGAAGGAAATGAGCCGGATCTCTCTTCTCCATATTTATATGGGTCTTCTAGTATGACCCTTACCGTTATTTCTTCAAATCCCCTAGCAGTTTGTTTAACTTCAAATGGACCTTCAACCCTTGCCATCCAATACCATTTTCTACCCTCGAATTGTAAAGGTTGCGGTTCGTCATAATCAAAATAATTAACTATTGAGTTGATTATTTCATCACTTGATCTTTTCGCATAACGATTTTTGATGATCAAAGGTAAATCAAATTCTGTTGAAATAGTCCTTCTCTTCTTTACTAGGAGACGTCCATTTATATTTTGTGACCGCTCAAACTCGTTAGAAAATGAGGGGATTCTAAAAGATCCCCCCACTTCCACGTTTAATAACTCACGCCCTGCATAGCTTATTTTCAATTCACTCACCCCCTCCTTCTACCTTCATCCCGGTCTATAAATTCTCTTATATCTTTATAAAGTCCCTTGGCTGTACTCCTTGTTTCAAGTACTGCAATTAAATCTTTATCTACCAATTTCATAAGCAAATCAATCATCTTTTGAGAGTATTCATTCTCTTTTGTGAGATGTTCAATTAGCTGTTTTAAAAGCTCAATAACTTTATTATCTTCGTTAAAATTAACCGAAGGTAGTTGATGAGGTCTTTTCGCTCCACCATTTCGCTCGATATCTCGACCTGCTAAGGCAAGAAGTTTCATAGCATCTGTAGCACGAGCAGGATCAGTAGGAATCACATACTCAGGATAACCACCGTCACCAAGCATCGTCATCATCGCTTCTTTAATTAAGCCACCTGTTTTAAACCCTTTTGGATTAATCGCTTTACCATTTTTACGCACTTCATAGTGAACGTGCGGACCTGTACTCATGCCTGTTGAACCGACTAATCCTAATAGCTGCCCTTTTGAAATGGATTGTCCAGTACGAGCAATATTCCGACTGTTATGAGCATACAAATGATCAAACATTCCGCTCTTGACCATAACCGTATTTCCATAACCGCCCATCCATCCATTGAATGATACGGTTCCTGCGCTTTGAGAGAGTAAAGGAGTTCCAGTAGGGGCAGCGTAATCAATACCAGAGTGAAATCTACGTGTACCTAAGACTGGATGTGTACGCCATCCAAATGGAGAAGTCATACGGAATGGAGCTCCGAATGTGGGATTGCCTGGAGACACTTCACTTTGAACGCCTTTTAACATTTCAACAACCGCATCACGTAAACCGGTGAATGATCCCCTCATGATACTACCGCCAAAATCATCAGCTTTCGGCATCGACACTCCTACAAACTCCATAGCCTTATCGAATAGTTTTTTAGGTGCGTCTAATAGCCAACCAACTGCATCGCTAGCAAGGCTTTTAGCATTCTGCCATCCTGATTGAGCTTTACCTTTTGCCCAATCAAATGCACGACCTACGCCTGTTTTATAGCCTGGCAAGCCCATGCCATCGGTTAGTAATCGTTCTGTTTCTTTGTTAGGGAGTACGCTTGAACCTTTAGGTAAGTTAAGAAGCTCAGCACCTTTTAATCCAAGGATTGTATAACCTTTACCTGGTATGTGAGCAAGCTCTTGTCCTTCCTCCCCGACGACAGCAGGACCACCAGGATGATTCTTCGTCCCTTTTGCATACTGCGGAATGTTAATCTTAGGAATCGTTAAACTTACCCCAATCTTACCGAGTAAATTATTCATTCCACCAACAACTTTATTTATACCAGTTTCTAAGGTTGACCCGATCGAATTGGCGAAAGACTTGACTCCTGATGTAGCTTTTGAAGCCATATTCTTGATTCCGTCACCTATGCGTCCTGGTAGCTCTTTGGCTGCTGTGACCATATCATCGAAACGAGATTTTAAGTTATCTCGTATATCACGGCCGACATCGAAAAAACGGTCTTTCATAACGGTGAATCGGCGAACGGCTTCAGTACGCATGTCAAGGACTCGCTTGATCGTGTTGTCTTTCAAATTCGTGAAGTGCCCTGTTACGCTATCACGAATATTTGTGCCTAAAGAGAGGAAATTATCTTTTAAGTTAGTTACACGAGTAACAATATCATCTCTCATGACCTTAATACGATTAATCCCGTTGTCTTTTAGGTTGGTTACGTATGAAGTGAACCCACCAAGCAATTGAGATACGAGTTTTAGAGAGTTATCTTTCAAGCTACCAAAGAAATCTATAATGGCTTTAAACCCACCACTGAAGATGGTTTTTACACCCTGGATCATTTTCTTTGTATCGCCAGTAAAAAGACCTGCGAAAATTTGAATGATACCCATAATTGTATTTTTCGCAACTTCAAAAACTAGAGTGATAACAGCCCAAGCATTTTTAAAAATCATTTCAATTAACGGCATGAATTTTTTCGCGATTTTGAACATGCCTTGTAGCAAATCCAGTACGAAACTCATGATATTTTCTACCGCTTGTTGAATCGATTCTTTATTTTCATTCCAAAATTTCAGTATAGAATCACCGAATGCTTTGATCTGTTTGACTAAATTTTCAATGACTGGCTTAATGAAATCAATCGCCATTTGAAAGGCTTTTTTTGCCCCATCTAGTGCCGCATGAACACGTTCACGGAAAATATCTGAAGAACGATAAGCGGTTATAAATCCGGCTGTTAAAGCCGCGATAATAGCAACCGTTATCCCTACCGGTCCCGTCAATGCGGTAAATGCTATTTTAAGTGCTGGCATCAATCCACCTACACGACCAACCCACATTGAAAGCTGACCAAATACAGATACTAGGGGACCCATAATTTTTAAGGCTGAACCGAACGCTAATAATAGGGGACCTACTGCTATTGCTGCACCTGCGGCAATCCCTATCCATCGTTTCGCGCCATCAGACAGTTCTCTCCACCATTTCATAAAGACACTAATTCGCTCAATTACTTGGTCCATAGCATTTTGAATCGTCTCTCGAATCTGAGGCATGTTTGCAAGAACCCAATCAAGCAATCTTTGAAAGTGTGGCATAACCTCTAAACCAATAGAGTTTACTACACCGCCCATTGCACGTTTAATGTCGTCCTGAGCATCTTGAAAAGCTTCTGCTGCTTTTAATTGATCCTCACTCATAACGATACCTAGTTCTTCTGCCTTTTGCTTCGCTTCGTCAATGGTTAGTGAACCATCTTGTAACGCTGGCATTAAATCTTGTGCCATCTTAGAACCAAATAATTCAGCCGCCAAAGCAGACTTTTCTTGTTCACTTGTCATTTCCGATAAACTTTGGATAGATTGAGCAAAGGCATCCTCGGTAGAAACCGTACCTTCTCGCACACCATCCATATTCACGCCTAATTTAGTTAGGGCATTAGAATACTTTTTGTTTCCGTTAGCCGCTTCGCCCATGCGTTGATTCAATCGTTTCAATGAGTTTTCCATGATGTCTTGACTTATACCGTTCTGACTCGCCCAATAGTCCATTTCTTGATAAAAGTCTGTAGATACACCCATTTTTTTGGCGCCTTTTGCAATGGAATCAGCGTTTTCAGTTACTTTGTTTGTAAGTGCAAATAATGATACACCTACACCAGCAGCGGCTGCGCCTATACCTAAAACAGCGGTCGTCCATACCTTCCCAACGGATTGCATATTCCCGCCGACAGCAGACATTTTCTTTCCTGTTTCATCTATTTTTTGACCTGTTTTCGTCCAAGATGAGTTAGCTATACGTTGTTCTTCACGTAATGCTTTTAATTCCTTTGTTACGCCCTCGGTATAGCTCTTTAAATTGTTTAGCTCAGCTGCTTGTTTGTTGTACTCTATTGCGGCTCTTTGCGCTTCCTTCGAACCTTCGCCATGCTGTGCAACCATATCTTTGTACTTTTTCTCGGCTTCGCTAGTGATCTTGGTTTGTACTTCAATCTTTTTGTTCAAGCCTTCTAGTCTTTTTTCATACTTGCCCACTGACCGATCGCTCTTGTCAAATTGAGACATATTCGCTCTCATTTCTGAGTTTACGGTTTTAAGGCTCTGTTTTAATCCTGTTAATCCTCGTTCAACTTGTACCGTATCTAAATCTAAGCCAATTGAAAGACCTTTTATCCTATCTGTCATTAAGTCCCCTCCTTCCCTCTAAAATGAAATTCACTTTATCCACCAAAAGCAGAGATTAAGGATTGTTCTTCTTGTGGCTTGTTTTTATCTCTTAATATCTCCACCACATAATGAAATGGCATGCTTAACACTTCGTTTACGTCCTTACCGTTTTCCATAAGGTCCATAATCATCTTATCCATGTATTCAAGCTGTTTTTGCGGTGTGAAATCTGCGGCTGTTAATTCTGACTCTCTAAATACTTTTTTGTTGCATTCGTTTGATCCCCCTGCGCAACAAACATTAATTGAGCTTGTAACGCTTCTAAAGCATCAGGAGCATGCAAACGATCATATAAATCATCAATTGTAAATTGATTGTTATAGATTTCTTTCGCCACAAAGTCAGCAAGCATTTCCATCATTTCAAGTTCAGAAGCATCCTCGTCCTTCGCCATATCTGCTTGCAGTTGCAATGCTTGACGTACTTTACTAAATGGGATGAAAAGCGGTGTCCAATATTTTTCAAGAATAACCGCCCCACCTTTTTGAACTTCTTCAACATTTTTAACTAACTCGATAACGTTTCTTTTTAACTGTGCCATTTGTGCATTCCCCTTTGATTTGTATTAGTTGATATAAAAAAAGAGCAGGGTTTATTACTCCTGCTCTTCACTCGTTTCATTAACTTCTGATTTCCCTTCAAACCCTTCAGGCTTTTCGTTCAACTTTTTGATTAACGGAGCGCCCAGTTTGTTATTAGCTGAAGAGAGCTCTTCTAATCTCGCTTCGCTAATCTTTTTATTCACTGGCTTCGGGTAGGTATCACCTTTACGGTAAATCTTGTTCTTATCCTTCAAGTCTTTGAAATCTTCTAGCACTTCATAGCTCATTTAATTAAGCCCCCTCTGGAATGTCTGTTGGATATGCTGATCCAAAGATCATATTGAATAACGCATCACGGTTCGTTGTCTCTCCCTTTGCATCTTTAGCAAAAAGAACAGATTTTTCATCATCGAAACCTTCAACTTCACGATCCATAAAGGCTGCCGAAATTTCATCAGGACCAAATTCCACGCTTCCTTGTTTTGTTTGAGCGCTTTTATTAGGACGCAAGAACATTCCCTTTGTAAGTCCTACCCACTCGGTAGATCCATCTTGATAGGTTCTTGCAAAGACAACCGCAACATAAGGCGGCGCATCGCTTGAACCATGAGCATAAACTCCTTCAAGCTTATCTAACCCTAGCAATACCGCTTTATCCTCTTCAGGGAGCTTATGAAATGCTGCGTTAACTGTAATGTCACCAGCAGCAACAGCAATTTCCGCAACCCGGTTATCACCATATGCTCTAACTGGTTCTTGTGGCATTTCCACCGTGACAGTTTGAAGGAATTTCACTCTTTCTGGCGTACCTTCTGCTACATTTAAATTATTTAACGGTGCATAGTAAAACTTATCTACACCTGTTGCGGATCTATAATTTTTTTCTGGCATGTTTAATCACTCCTTTTATATGATTTCTGAAACGTACACCTTACCCTCATAACGCCTAGCGTCACGATAAATCCTTGTATCACTGTCCCATTCATCAACACCTGACCCTTGACCAAATCCAATTGCAAGCATCACTTTACGCACTTCTTTCGCTACATTGTTCGTTAGAAGGTAATCCTGGCTCCATACTTCAATCTGATATAAGTAATCATCCGTTAAGGGTTGATCATCCGCATAATCACCAGGTCTAGGTACGTCAAGTGGATCAATTACAATATAAACACCCTCCATGCTGTCAGTAGGAGGGTACTCATAAAACTTAATTCTATTTCCAACGTTCAGAACAATGTACTGATTTTCTAATAGTTTTTCATAAATGAAATTCAGCACTTTAACCCCTCCCTAATTCTTCACGTATCACACGTTGATAGGCTTCCCTTGCTGATCTTTCTGCCCTAGCAACAGCGCCTTTACCAGGAGGGTTAGGGTTCTGAACTGTTCCAAACTCGTTTAAGTGAATGATGCGGTAACGACTTTTCGGACCTTTCCAATGCACTCGAATCGTACGTTTACCACCATAGTCAAGCGGTTCAGAGACCGTAATTTCATATATAGATGCGCCTGTATCTTTGAACTTCGCAAACTCTCGTTTAAGTTCCGACTCGAAAACTTCTGCACCTTTTTTTAAAGCTTGGTCTACTTTAATCTCCATAGCTTCTTTGCCATAACGTTTATCTAACTCAGCTAATAGTTCATCCATACCATCAATTCTAATCCCACTCATGACGACACCTCGGCAATTACATTAACAAACTCCTTGTTCTGCAAATCCGGCTGTACCTGCTTAACGTTAAATTCAATACCACGATACTCGGGAGCGTCTATCTCTACATAATGACGATTGGTAGGAATAAACTCAGTTAGTGGATCTCGAATCACAATCGTAATATCTGATAAAGTTCCATTGGCTTTAGCAATCTCCAAATCTTTCATCCACACATTGTCTATCTTCGCCCAAGCTGTAAAGACCTTCGTCTTAGTGTCACCGGGCATTGGTCCCTCATTAGGAGTAGATGTGTAAAAATAAATAGGTGTACGCAACTCACCGCTATGAACTCGCGGCTGGTTATACTCAAACTTCCGCAATATCATCACCTTCTTCAGGAAGGTTTTCAAAAGAAAAGCTGTTAATCTGATTCAAAAAATTATTATTGAAGTATTCTATGGCATCGTTGTAAGCATACCGTGTACGTTCAAACACTAATTCTTTTCCAGGACCATCAACAGTAATATCAAAATCACCGCACTTATTTTTAATGTCTGCATAAGAAAAAGACAACAACCTTTTAAGATTGTCGTCTTCTGCTCCATGTGTTATATGCATACGGACTTTGAATTCTTCAACGACTCCCTCTGTAATCATTAAACATCAACCCCTTTATGCTCCTGCAGGTTCAGATGTTGCAAAGCTAATATCCAAATCATAAAGCAATGCTGTTTTGTTATCGCTTGGCTTCCCATTAGCGAATTGTTTAATCGTGTAAAGCATTGCATCTTCAATAGCTAAAGTTTGATCAAATTTGTTTGTTTTGTAGCCACCTGCAACAGCCGCAAGGTATTCACCACGAACAAAGAATAAAGTTTTTTTCTCTGGGATCTCTTCAGATTCCACAAGTTGAATGTTATAAGGTAAAGAAGTTACCCATTGACCGTTTGAATTTTGAATTGTGTTTCTAGCTTGTACGCTGATTAAATCAATTGGATTAACTACCATCACAATTTTATTAAGCACTTTGCGCGCTTTTCCTTTTTCGTTCGTTGATAAAGATTTGATAACATCGTGAAGTTCACCCGCTACGATTTCACCACGTTCAGAAGGCGCAAAAGTTAAAGTTCCTGATGCTGTTTTAGTTGTTACTGCTCCTGTTTCAGAATCTTTATTTTTCATTAGTCCAATAGGTTCATTTTGAGAAGGTCCACGACCATTAACTAAACCATATTCTAAACCAACAGAGTAAGATTCAACTAATAAAGTACGAACATAACGTTCAACCCATACCGGACCAAGATCTAACATATCTTTCGGAATTACTGCGAAAGCGGTTAGTTTCAATTGCCCAATTTGTTCTTCAGTGAAAGCCGCGCTTACTTGTCCTTTGATTTCTCCGAAAAGAGCGCCCCACGCGAAAGCTTTTGTAGGATCTGATTTAATAAAACGCGTTACTGCTCCTAAATCTTGCAAACCGATTACTCCTAGTAATGGATGCGCTGCAATTAAATCTTCAAAGATGCGTTCTTGTGTTGTTACGGGGAGAATAGAATCTTCGTCAAATCCTCCGAACTCTACAACTTGATTAAAGAATTTTGTTTCTTCTGAAGTCAAAACATTTTGACCGCGCGCCGTTAAAATTTGAGCATCTACATTTTGATTTCTAACTTGTTCCGTGATCTTATCAGTTAAATCCTCTGCAAGCGCGTCTTGCATTTCATTCCAGGCTGAAGCAAGTTTTTCTTGATCTTGTTCTTCTGCTTTCACCAAATCCATGTACGCCGCTTTCTTTGCTTCAAAGTTTTCCATTTTCTTTTTGAATTTAATAGTCATCAATAATACCTCCGTTTTTTTAAAAAATAAAAGAGCCTACCAAAAACCTTTATTTTGCTTCGTAGGTTTCGGTTCAAGCTCTTTTGTTTGTTTGAATTCGTTTTTCAATTCATTCTTGAAATCTGAGAACATTTCTTTCAAAGAATCCACTGTAACAAAATCATTTGTTTCAGCTGGATTATCGAAATTCTTCTTGTTAGCCATTTTGTTCCTTAATCCTTCGATTACTTTTGAAGGGATCATGCTTGCCTCTGTTGTTGAAGCTGTTAGTTTTACGGTGTTATCTGTAAACATAATTTCATCAACAAAGTTATGTTCAAGCGCTTGTTGCGCTCCCATCCAAGTCTCTTCAGCCATCATTTCAAGCAAATCTTCTTCAGACTTACCGCTTTTAATGATGTATGCATTCACAAGTGATTTGTCGGTTGTTCGCAATACTTTAGCGGCTTTTTCTAAATCCCTGTGATCGCCCCAGCTCACCATTGAAGCATTATGAATCATAATTTGAGCTGTTGGTGAAATGCGAACTTTATCCGCACCCATAGCAATAATAGAAGCGGCGCTTGCAGCTAAACCGACAATTTGAGCTTCAACATGCCCTGGATAGTTTTTTAACGCTGTATAGATTTCAGAACCATCATCAACATAACCGCCCGGACTGTTGATCGAAATAATAACATCTTCCCCGTTTGCATCAGCTAACTTTTGAGATACCAGTTTTGGGTAGGTTGCATCCATTACAAAGAGTTCATAGATCCATGCTTCATCATTTGAAATAATAGGCCCTTTAATATCAATCGTCTTTGTCATTCGTTTCACCTCCTTTACTAGAATCTGAACCATCATCATAGTTCTTGGTGATTAAGAACTTGTCTAAAGACGGCTCATTTGAATGTTTCAAGCCTAGTTCATCGCGGATTTCATGACCATTCATGACACCCGACGAACGTAACTTGTCAACAGAGCTTGCCAAGTCAAAGATATTTTGATATGAAACCCGTTTAATCTCTAAGTGTTTACCCTCTAAATATTCATCTTGAGTGAACATTTTTGCGTTCGTTTCGTCATTAATCCTTTTTAACAATGGATCAATACACATTGATAAATAGTTTTTTGTTTGATGCTCATTTTCAGCAACTTCACCCCTAGCAAATGAAGGCGGTATGCCTAAAGCTCTGGCTACTTGATCTAAGAAACCATTCGTCAAGGTGTTAATTTCTGTAGCACTAGGAGAACCTTCACCTTTTGCGTGTTCGTGATAAGTGAATCCCTTTTGCTGCGGCACGATGGAAAATGCCTTGTTTTTAATGGATTTGTATACGCGATTGATAAAATTCTGCAATTTCTCTTGCTTCTCTTCGTCTTTACCTGATATTTGATCAACATCGACAGTTGTCCGAATGCCACCCTTTAACATTTGTACTTCAAACATTCGCCCTAATAGCTGGCCGTAATCGGTGTAGATCGAATCAATGAGTTTTGTTAGATTATCGTTTGCATACTCAATGTAAAGTACATTGCCACCTGAAAACGTCCGTTGAAAGGTGTATCCTTTAACAGTCACATCTTTAAAACGATCTTCATAATTTGCGGTTTCAATACGAGAAAAACTATCAGCAATTAAAAGATCATCTGAATCATTTTGGACGATCAAACATTGATTCTCGTAAATGAGTTTGTAAACAACCGTATACCAAAAGGAAGCAGCTGAAGTGTTTTTATTAGGACGTACATTTAACTTGTAGTACATTTCATCCCGGATCGTTTTATCATCCTCTTTGACCCTGAACTCTGATTGACTAATGGTTCTTGCTATCATGTTGATACAAGTTAAAACAGCAAGCCTTTTAAAATAAGCCTTTTCAGAAATTTCTTCAAACAATTCAGCATCAAACATCCAACTCAATTCACTATTCCTTTTAAATACCTGCGGTAAAAAATTCAATATTTCACCCCCTTTCTCAATAGGCATAAGGCGCGTAACCCTGCGCTGGGAGATATGAAGACCACCGTTCCCTTCTGCCATATAGGGCAAGCGTCTAAAACGCTATATCATCCAAATAAAACTCAGCATCTTCTTCTAGCAATTCATCAGCCTTCCAAAGTGCATGAATGAAAGCTTGAAATCCATCGGTTTTACGTCTGAACTCGTCCTTCTTCAAATACTCTTTGTTTCCGTCACCTTTTGTTTTCACATAGACATTATTTGTGTACCAACGCATAAGTGCGTTGTCTTCAAAGATAATGTTATGCTTTGCAAAAGCTGTTTCCACTCTAGGAGCAAGTAACGAATGAATCGCTTTTGGGTTACGAATATATTCAA
This sequence comes from Bacillus sp. FJAT-45037, assembly GCF_002797325.1. GTDB lineage: Bacteria > Bacillota > Bacilli > Bacillales > Bacillaceae_D > Alkalihalophilus. Next base: position 1,613,556 of record NZ_KZ454938.1, read on the forward strand.
TCTCAAATCCTTCAGCTTCAAGAGCTGCTTTCACCAGGTCAAGGCGGAATGTATCGGCTACTATTTTGGTAAGGCCGTATTGTTCGCGCATTTCTACAAACCAATTGACTATGTGTTTGATCTCGATAACTGGACCTTCCACCATCGTTAACAGCCCTTGACTCTCCCAATCTTTGATAGGAGCTTCTAGTTTCACCGTGTCTAGGAATCCTTTTCTTACGAATGAGTGAGTTTTCCAAATGTAATCCTCCCCTTCTTTGAATAGTAATCCTACTGCAGCAAAGTCCTTAATACGCGCATAGTCTAAACCGCCTATACATGATCTATGTTTTAATTCTGGGAACGGTCTATTTGTTGCCAAGATTTCTTCCCAGGTTGCAACCGACTTTTCAAGATCCACTTCAGGAAGGTTCATTCGTTTAGTCATGAATTCTTCACGGCCTGATGGATTATTCTTTAATTGTCTGTATTGCGTTTTGATTTTCCTGAACAGTCCTTTTGCGTAGTCACTCATAGGCTTTGAAAACATGGGATTTGCCTTTTCCCACACTTCAGACTGATCAACTTCTTTAGGATCATCAATCTTACAAATGAACGGAAATAAGGGATCATCAAGCTCCTTACCTTCAAGAATGTTCATAGCTCGTTCTTTTGTTTTATCAAGGAATCCATCGCGAACATAACCATCTGTGCCAATGTAGAATTCACGAGAATTTTTAACCTTACCTAATCCAGATGAAAAGACGTTAACCGTCTCAAACGTTGCATAAGTGTGAATTTCATCATAGATCACACAACCATCACGCAAACCATCTTTACCACCTGCATTTGATGTGTGATACTGGAGAACGCTTTTTGTGTCATAACCCATGATTTCAACTTTAGATTTGTAGAACATATCTTCTAAAACGTTCTTCGCTTCGATAATGTCATAGACTTCACGGAATGAAGTTTTCGCTTGCTTTTCGTTGTTCGCTACGATCGACACATTGTAACGATCGATCGCATGTAACGGACTAATAAAGAAATGAGCTAAAGAAGATATCAGGCCATTCTTACCGGCTCCCCTTGCCATTAATAAGAGGAATTGCTCATAAAAAACAGCATCATCTTCCTTGTAGAAAAGGAAAACAAATGCTGTTAGGAATTTCTGAAACGGCTGAAGGGGGAAGTACCAGCGTTCAGTAAACTTTATATAGTTTTCATGCATTTCTTCGTCAAAGTACAAATCCTCACGCGTTAAAATATACTTTTCAAGGTAGTTAATCAACAAAATCCGTTCTTTGTTAAAATTGATCTTTCCTTGTTTGTAGCTGGATATATATTCATTAACATATTTGTTTTGGATCATAATAAATCATTCGCTGTTCGCTCGTTTTTGGTGCTCTTTTTTTTATCTTCTACAACTTCTTTCGGAAGAAGGTTAAACAACTTATCACAAGCAGCCGTGTAACGATTAATCATTGTGTTGTAAGACTTTTGGGAGGGGTTTTCTACAGTCATTTTTTGAGTGCCATTTTCAAACTTGATTGTCGGTCCCTTTAATTTTATTTCATCTTCAAGTATTTCAAGAGTGATTTTCATAAAGGCAACTCGTTCTATTAGCCTGGATGCTGCTTCACGTTTATCATCTGAAATGTTTTTGAATGTCTCATTCCATTTCTCAACTTCAGCAGCAATTAATTCATCCTGTTTTGCTCTACTCAACTTTGCCATGCATCAAACCCCCTCCCATTGTGCGCTAAACTGCTGATAAATTCAGAATATCGAACCCCCTCCCCGGTCCCCGGGCTAATTTTTTTCACAAAACTTTAGAGGCGGGGGGCTTAACTTTTTCCTATATCTTGATTATGATATCGTAACCACGCTCTTAAACTCGGTTTGCTAAATGAAAGTTCATTCTCTTCTTCCTGCCCTCTAGGTGGAAACGTATTGCATTTTTTGCAGCACTTACTTCGAAAAGTTTTCTTTGTGCAATTAGCGCAATGAAAGATAGGATACTTCGATGTTTTATTAGGATGTTGAACTTCCTCATAGAATTTCACTCCGTTATCTACTTTCCCTTGTTGCCACACAATACACTCAAAAAGTTTCTTAAATAATCCCCTCACTTCCTACCATCTCCCAAACTAATTTAAAAGGCTCATATAACGTTTTTAACACCTTCTAATATAAATAGAATCTAAACGTTTTAATCTTTCTGTATCACTCACCTGTGAACTCACAACACCGTTAACGTAATTAGGAAAGTGATCATGCATGCTTGCGATACAAATCGAAGTCATGTTTGATCTAAGGTTCTTGTCTTCCTTCTCTCCTACTGTCCCTAGAAAGGAAACTATTACGATTAATAGTAATACAATCTTGAAAGCTACGATCATTCTCCTACCACATTTCATCGTTCCACTTTTTATCTTTCTTGTTGCCGAATGTTCTCCCATGCGTTTCATTGTGGCACTTCAAGCAAAGTGTTTCTAAGTTATCTAATACAAGTGCAAGCTTTGGGTAATGTTCTATCTCGTACTTATGATGAACGTTCAGCTCAATGCTCTTGCGCTCGCCCTCGATCTTCTTAGAATCAACATGAACCTTGCCTTGTCTCTTACACTCTTGGCATTCGTGATTATCTCTTTCTAAAGCTTCTTTTCTTAGCTGCTCCCAGGAAGAAGATTTATAGAATCGTTTCTTTTGTTCACCTGTTTTATATTCGATCATCTTTAATCACTTCAATCAAAAGAATTTAAAATAGAGAAACACTAGTTGTTTTCTTTAATGTTTTCTTTAATGTTTTCTTTAGCGATTTCGCTCTAATGAAGAAACTCGTTTCACTGTCCCCTAATTAGACTACAGTAGTGTAGGCTACGTAGACTACAGAACTGCCCCCTAATTAGACTACAGTCAAGGTGTCCCCTAATTAGACTACAGAACATTCATTTGCGTTTAATTGCTCCACCTGGACCACGCTTATATGTGTCACGATAAACACCCATTAGCTCCTTGTAATTAGGTTCTTGCTGACGTTTCTTCTTTCTTCTTCTGCGCTTCTTCTTTGCATTTTCACTGGATAGGTTCATGTGATCAACTCCTAGCCTATTAAAGTGTAAGCTCTTGTTCTTAAAGGCAGTTCAGCTACAGCATCATAAAAAGCACCACCGAATAAAATCAGTAGTGCTGCTGTACATTTGATTAATCGTTTCTTTTTCATTAGCATCACCTCTGAGCATAATAAAAAGACCAACCCTATTGGATTAGTCTTTGCTAAATCTACAGACCAAGCTTCTTTTTAAAATATAACTCACCAGCTTTGTTCATCATTTCTTTCCAAGAAGAAAATTTAGAAACTTCCCTTACATAGCCATCTAATTCACTTTCATTCAGAGCTGTAAAATCCTCTTCTGTTTTCACAATGAAAGGACTCCTTTCCCAGAACTCAGTTATATTGTTAAAACTTGTGTAAGTTGTCATAAAGTTAGGGGTTAAGAGCTCAGATATATTAACTTCACCAGAAGCTTTATCTATCTTTCTATTAAAATCATCAAAGAAATCACCCATATTTTTTTTCATATATTCACCACCTTTCACCTTACAATTCGGCAAAAGGTAACAAATACCTGCAACATATTACCTATTTTCACAAACACAGAAAAGCAACTGAAGGTGCATAACTAGGCACGCTTGTCAGGCTGCCCCTTTGACACGACTCCCTCCCGGTTGAGCCAATATCTGCTCTATTTCTACCATACTGGAGTATCAAAAACGACCTAACCGCTTGGATTCGTCTAAAGTCCATCATTAAGAACAGCTTCAGTTTCTATCTCATAAATTATCCAATGGACAGTTAAATCTAATACTTTTTTTAAATATTGCACATCTTTATCTTCATGCCTTCTAACATAATGTGCTTCGTCATTCCCTATATATGCAGTTTTTCGAGCTAATGCTTTTATTTTTTCATTCTCAATATGGTCACCGATGCATTTAGCTAAAAATTTACCAGACACCATCTCTGAATCTAAACCCTTGAAGTTGATTAAGTAATCTTTGATTAAGAATTCAAGACACTTACGATAACCCATACCAGCTATTTGATGTAGGCCTTCCTGTTCTGCAACAACTGACTGATTAAAGATTTCTTTATAAGCAGGAGATAGCGCGTTAACTGTTTCAGATACCTCTATCTCTTGAGGTTTTTCTGGTAAGACTCTATACAAATTATATTTCAAATAATCAGTATTGAAGTAGTAACCTATAAACAAACTCTTACAATGATGTGTATGGCACTTAAAAATCACTTCAAGTTTATTACCTGGAACTTGATAGGCTGTTACAAATAATGGTTCTTGCTTCTTATGGCAAATAGGACATTCATCTGGGAAAACATATAAGTCTCCATGATATTTTTTATCCGGTTCATTTTTATCAACATCATAAAAATATATTTGTTTCATATTACTTATCACGACTCCTTTTATCCAACATATTACAATAAAAGTAGACAACAGTCATCTTTTTAATCAAAGCCCTTAGCAGGAATCGAACCCACATTGCAAGAATAGAAGTATCGTGTCTTATTCCTTAGACTATAGAGGCATAAAAAGAGCACCCACTCCCCAGAGTAGATGCTAAAGTTCTGCGCATAATGTACACTCATCAGATAAATTTGTGTGTCTTTCCACACCGTCAAGAATAAAACTCGTAAATAGAAAGGTTAGTTAGTTTAGTATTGAATCGATCTCAAGCATCTGCCTTAAACCTTTTTCGATAATATAAATTTACCATGGTTAAAATGTAATGACACATTTATTTTTCGTTTTTTTCTCGTAAAAAGATCGATTTATTTTCTGCTTTATGAAATTTTCACCGTAAAGAAATAAAACTATAAAATTTAATTCGAAGTTCAACTAAACTCTTCTTAATTTCCTCCGCTTCTCTCCCATTCAATTTGAATTGCAGGATGTAGGTCTCTTTTGGCAACTTGATCCACTATCCTTTCATAATAATATCTATGTTCTTTCAATGTATCAGCAATTATAAAAGCATCCTCATCATCTTTTACACTCATTAATAATTCATTAAATATATGCATACCAGCAAATCTATTCAAATCTACTGATGATGTGAGCACCGATGTAATCGCGTATGCTTTTAAATATCCTGAACGTGTATTATAAAATAAAGTTCTCATTGTATACCCCACTACTTCTGCAAAAGAAAAAGGGTAATCTTGAGCAAACTTCTTTACCGCTTCAGAGTATTTCTTTAGTATCCTCTCCATATCTTCAGAAAACTTATCCCCTAAAAATTTTATGATTATATCAGGTGTGTCGTGAAGCATTTGAATTAGCCTCTCCTCATCTTGCTCTTTATCATATAAATCTATTAATCGCAAAGTATTATTTATATCCTCTCCCCCGTAGTTTATATCTCCTTCCACAATTTTGACCTGCTCTTCATAAACATACTTTGAATTAATGCCTACATTAGTTGCCCTTATATAATCGTTTAATGCATCAACTATTTCTTCAACTGTTTGATACCTTTCATTAGGGTTGTGTCTTGTCGCTTTTTGTATAATAAAACGTAATCCAGCTGGAATACTCTTCAAGTCCATCGTTAAAGGTCTTTGATGGGTTAAAATATTATAAAGTGTTTTTCCTAATTGATATATATCAACCTTTTTATCAGCTTGTTGTGTTCCACCCAACGTTAGTTGTTCCGGTGCTAAATAATCAGTAGTACCCATTATTATATTAGCCTTAGTAAGCATTGTAGAATCTCTCACATCAAATTTTGCTAAGCCAAGGTCAGAAACCACTATTCTATCTTCCTCAAAGACTAAAGCATTTTCTGGTTTTATATCTCTATGAGTGAAGCCACTATTATGTATGGAAATAATCCCAAGACATATTTCTTTAAATACATGTAGAGCCCTATCTTGATTCAATATTAATTCAGGGATAATCTCACTAACTGAATACTTTGCTATAGGCATTGTAAAGTAAGATATTTCCCTATCAATTTTATAATCAATAATATTTATCACATTTTTACTCTCAATAGTTTCCATTATTCTTATTTCTCGTGAAAACCTTCTTAAGAATTCATCTTCATCTACATTCTCCTCAATATAACAATATTTTAATGCTGTCATAACCCCTTTCTTCTCTAAATCTTTCACTAAAACTACTTTCCCAAATCCTCCTCCTCCTAACTCGTTAATAACTTCATATCTATTATCGAATAATTCTCCTATTTTTAATCTTCTTTTCATAAATGACCCTCCTTTATTTACCAATATTATATATTAAATAAGTTAATAAAATTGTAATTCAAAAAAAAAACATCTCTTTTAGAGATGTCTTAATGAAATTTAATAAATATCTTGATGTCATCTTCCTTTTGTAATTGCTACATTTAACCCTAGAGCAATCTTATATATTGCTTTCCAACGCAATTTTGTATATTTTTTCTCACTAATAGGAGGTTGAAATTCAAAACTATATACTTTCAGATCAGTTTTATAGTCTGCATCATCTGCCATATATCGTTTTTCAATTAAAAACCTTTCTAAGGGTGGCAGCCTCTTTACAGCCCTTTCTATACGATCACAAAAGTTTCTCCGATATGCTTGTTGATCTGCATTATAAATAGCTACCTGTGCTGTTTGATCAGTAGTCGTATTAGTTGGACCATGAAACCTTTCTTCCGAGCTTGCTGTAATACTTACCTCACGTTCTTCAAAAGTAAGGTACTTGAAGATACGATACTTTTCTAAGGCTGATTCAACAGCTTCTTTAGTCTTCTTCTGGTCCAATTCAGGTAGATCAAAGCTCATGGAATCACCTTCTTTTTAAAATGAAGTTATCAGACTGACACTTTCGCTTTAATTGATGGATGCGGATCGTAGCCCACTAGCTTAAAATCATCAAAGTCAAAATCATCAATGTCTTCCACTTCTGAACTAACAAAGAGTTCTGGTAATCGTTTAGACTCTCTTTCCAGCTGCTCTTTAATTTGGTCCACATGGTTCAAATAAATATGAGCATCACCTATTGTGTGAACAAACTCTCCTGGCTTGAGACCTGTTACTTGAGCAATCATATGGACTAATGTTGCATAAGAAGCAATATTAAAGGGAACACCAAGGAATATATCAGCAGATCGTTGGTACAATTGACAAGATAACCTCCCATTGGCCACGTAGAATTGAAACATCATGTGACATGGTGGCAACGCCATTTCATCAATTTGGCCAACGTTCCAAGCTGATACAATGAGCCTTCGTGAATCAGGGTTTGTTTTAATGTCTTCAATAACCACTTTTACTTGATCAATGTATTCCACTTCCTCAATCCAGTTGGGATAACCTGACCATGATCTCCATTGCTTACCGTACACCGGACCTAACTCTCCATCTTCATCTGCCCAAAGCTTCCACGTCTTGAAGCGATACTCATCTGCACATACGTTAGCGTTAGACGATCCACTAAGCATCCACAATAACTCTCCTAATACTTTGTCGTAGTTTACATATTTAGTAGTTATGAGTGGAAATCCTTCTTGAAGATCAAACCGCATCTGATAACCGAATGTACTGAGCGTTCCAGTACCTGTGCGATCCTCCTTCTTTATCCCGTTAGTTAATACATGCTGCATTAGTTCGTGATATTGTTTCATATGGTACTCCTTTCTCATACTATTTATTTTTGAACTTACTCTTCCCACCATTAATGTAATGATCATGCACCAATGCGTACATATGACCTCCGAAACGGACACTTGTTGGTACACCGTCTTTCGCTTTCCTTACTTCAACGACTGGTCTGTATACGTCACCCTTTTCTCGATCTTTGTACTTTGTCATTGTTACACCCCTTTACTGGAGAAGCCCGACAAGAGCTGGGCATTGATTTTTAAAACGGTAATTCATCATCATCAACTGGTTTCAGATCATCGTCTTCTAAATCATCACCAAACTCATCATCATTGGTTTCTGATAAATCAACTTCCTCTTTCTCTGCTTCAACTGGCTCTGCTGCAGCCGCTTCCTGTTCTTTTTTCTTACGCTCGTTGTAACTAAGCACGTTTCCCGTTGTGACATCCACTGCATATTCAATGCCTGCATGATCGTTCTTAGGCTTCTCTTCTTCAATTAAGCTTGACTGTGAAGGTTCAATGAATAGTTTCACGTTTTGACCAGCTTTACGATAAAGGTCTAATGCCTTTTCTTCACTATCTCCTCTGAGAGCAAGATCCAAGACCACCTTCTTACTATCTTTGTTTGCTTTTTGAAGCTCAGCTGTGATTGGGCCCGACTTAGCACCTTCTACTTCGATATTGACCATTTCACCGACCATTTCATAAATCGATTGCGGCACCTTGATCTTTTCATCATCGTCATTACCGCGGTATTCAAATTTAAGTACATCTTTCTTGTCATCGCGTTGCATCCTCTTGAAAAGTACCATCAATTCAGTTTTAGCCATTTTAATTATCCCCTTTTAATTTCAGTGTAGTTATTCGACTGTAATCGGCTTGTTTCGACATTTTCAGAGCATGATAGGTTCAGAACACTCAGATAAAGAAAAGTGTCTGTATGAGCTTAGTAGCCGTTATTTTGACGTTCATAATTAACTTTGTTCTTTTCGAGATAGGCTTGTTCGATCTGACCTGTTGTGAAGCCGAGCATTACACCTAAAGTGAAATAACTGCTTACTAACTCGTTATACCTTTCTATAGTTGCCCCTCCATCGTGCCTACGCGCTCTGTCTTCTAACAAAAGAGCACCAGTTATGACGCGTTTAAAATGTTCAGTTACATCCGTTCCACTAGATGAAAAGCTAAAATCTTCAGGTAAATTTACTAGATATCTATTTTTCTTCAGCTCCAGGCCTATATCTAATACAAAGTGCAAGCCATCCACATACTCTTCAAGTGTCTTGTCTTTCGGATGTTGATTCTGACTCCAATACTTGAACCCTCTCCACTCGTTTGCGCACTCCCCAACCTCCACGATGAAGGCTAGGGTCATTTTTTTGTACTTGTCCTTACCCTCATAACCGATCCGATCTCTTAGCTCATTTTGAATCTCAAACAGTTTTGATAGGTTCATTCGCTCCCACCACCTTGTGTTCCGGCAATAAACCCTTGTGTCGAAACAATATGCAGAGCCTCTTTCTCGTTAAAACCCTGCTTTTTCAACTCTAGGTAATAAGATCGTGTTAACTTCGCTATAGTTGGATAAGCACCTAGCATCCCTGGCACTACCTTTTCTAATTGTTGCATCATTAATTCAAATTCCATCTGTTCATGTGGTTTCATGACTACACCCCTTGTATTTTATTTACGTTTCTTCCACTTACCCCAGTTCTTTGATTGAAACTTACGCTTTTTATGAGTTAGTTTCTTCTCTTGAACGATTGAATGTTGTCGCTTATTCCGATACCGTTCAAAGAATTGAGAAATCCCATTAGCGACTTGATCCACTTCTTGTTCAGTGAAGATCCTATTCATATTTACCAACCACCCTAAACAATTTTTGTAGTTCTTCCAGTGACAATTGGTAAAGGTGGCGGCCATCGTAGCTTTCTTTAATGTCAACTGAGAGAAGAAGATCCCCGTACTCTTTTAATTTTTTACCGTGTTCACACCCACCGCATAAAGAAGCACTTTTGTTTTGCCTTTTGTTAAAGTCACACGGTTCGCATTTTGTATCCTGGATATCTGCAATCTTCTTAGCGATTTCTGTTCTGAACTGCTGTTCTTTTTGACGCTTGTTCATTTTTGCACCGCCTTCTTTTTAGCTTTTGGTTTTGTTTTGCCTTTTGTTTCAGGGTTTAAGATCGTTTCGATGACTTCTCGCTGATAATCTTTCAAGGTGAATCTCATTGAATCGTAATTATTCAAAGCTTCAATGATTTTTGCTAGAACGAAAGCATCAAGCACGTTATCACTAGAATGACTGAAGCCCCAATTTTCAAAAATAGGTTGTTCAAGGTCCTCTTTAGGAGCGTTACCTTTGCCGCAAGCGTACTTTTTTAATTGCCCTGGTGTTACCTCAACGAATGATAAATTTCTGCTATATAAAGCAATACGGATCGCATAACCTAGACCGAATTGAAACCCAATCCCCCGGCCTTTACTACCGTAGCTGAACCCCTCAATCGCAATCTTTTCACCTGGCTTAATATGATCAACAATTTCTTTAACTAAAGTGGTGATTCGTTTAGGATCTTTGTCGCCGATCCCTTTAAGCTCTTTCGCCTTTAGAACGTTGCCTTCAGCATCTAAAGCAACAAATCCAGTTTTAGTTGATGGATCAATACCTACATAACGCATTTGCTAACTTCCTCTCTTGCAACTCTTTAGCGGCTGCATATCGTTCTGTCATTCTTGCTCCTTGATCCAACGCAATTTGATAGAGTTGTTGATTAGTAGCTTTCGAGTAATCCATATTCATCACCTCAGTCGAGCCAACCAGCAAGATCATTTGGTTCCGCTTTTTCTTGAACTTGATGTTCATTAGGAAATTCACTACCTGCGTAAAGCTGTTTATTAAATGCCTGTACTTGTTCAGATACAAGATCATAAATCCGTTTTGTTTTAACATCGTTCTTCACTGGCTCTAATGGATGTTCAGCAATTTCAACCATCCATTTAAGGGCCTTGTCACGTTCTTCTGCTGTAGTAATCTGTTTCATTCGTCCAACTCCTCAAAATGTTGTTTCCAACCTTTGAACAGCAACCGGAATTCATTAATACCAATGTTTCGACCTTTGGCTATGAACTGTTGAACCACTTTTCCGTTTTGATGTGTATCTCCTGAGTCGTGCCAGAGGAATTCGACCACATCAGCATCTTGTTCAATGTTGCTAGATTCCTTTAGGTCATTTAGGTCAGATAACTGAGGTTTCTTCTTATTCTCACTCTCACGGCTCATTTGAGATAACATCATAAAGTTGCAGTCCATTTCTCTAGCTATCCGTTTAGCTGTTGTAGTGACATTACCAATAGCTTGAGCTCTGCTTTCATTCTTGGCTTGAGGGATAGACATGATTTGTAGATAATCCACTGCGATCATGGCAATCCGTCCATATTTCCGCTTGAACTGACGAGCGGTTGAACGTATCTCTTGGATAGTTACACCCGCTGAGTCTTGTATAAAGATTAAATATTGTTCGAGTTGTTCATATGCTTTTAAAACAGCAGCTTCATCTTTTTCATTAAGAGATTTAGATTTTATACGTGCAAATGGTATACCTGTCATATTGGAGATCATCCGATCTTTCAACTCGTTATCAGCCATTTCTTGTGAATAAACCAAGATACAACCTGAGCTTGGATTGTTATCTGCTATACCTTTTACTCTCTGTAAAAGTAGTGCAGTTTTACCCATAGAAGGGCGGCCAGCACTTATAAAAAGTTCTCCTCTTCCTAATCCCTTAGACCAGGTGTCAAATGATTTCATTCCACTCAATATCGTGCTAACCTTTTGTTTCAAATGCTTTAAATAGTGTTCTTTCGTTTCCTTGAAGCCTTGCATTTTTCCGACTTCTTTAGGTCTCATATTGTCGAGTAGAGTTTCGGCTGCAGCGAAATATTCATCATCTGTTTTGAAATCTGCGTGTTCCAGTTCTGAAATTTCCTTTCCAATCTCTGAACCTCTACGCCTAACAGCCTTCGAGCGAACAATCTTAGCGTAGTACTTTACATTCGCGGTTGTTGGGCATGAATCAACCAACTTTGAAAGGTAATCAATACCGCCTATATGATCGAGTCTGCCGTATTTGTTGTATTCTGATGTGACTGTTACAAGGTCCACTGGCTTGTTCTGCTCATCCAGGTACCTCATGACTTTTAACAGTTCAGCATGTGAAGGGGTTAGATCGCGTTCTTCCAAAAAACTAATATCATCAAGAACATTGGCATCTAATAGAGTGGCTCCCAAGACGGACTGTTCTGCTTGGATGTCATAATTAGAAAGTGAATTCATCAGGATTCCCTCCATTCGCTATCCACTTGTTACGAGCGATTTCAATATCTCGTGAATCCTTTTGATAATATGAAGGATGCTTGTAAGAATCTTTTTGTTTAGATTCCTCACTCATCTTGATTGCCAGATCTGCGTACTTCTCTCGAAACTTTTTGGCAGATAATACGTTGGTTCTCCAAAAGTGATGCTGGGTAACCCATTTCATAAGATTGTGAATCTGAACCTTATCCTCTACACCGTCAACCTCTACTAACTTTCTGAAATCATCCGACCATTTTTGTATATTTGATTTACGGATTAAATGCTCCACACCAGCATCTTTGGCAACTTCCGTAACCAGTTCATGAAAGACCTTGGCCATCTTGTAATAGGTGTTGTCGGGACTATATTTCTCCTTCACGTTTGAAGGCTTTTTCTTCTTCTTTTCAATTGATATTTTCTCCTTGATTGGTTCATCAAGCCATTCATCATGGTTTTTATTGAAGCTCAATATTCTCGCTCCCCTCTTTCCTGCACCATCAGATACTATGATTCTTCTTTCTAATAACACCGCCAACTCACGATCAACTTGTTTACGACCCGCACTTAACTTAGATCCGAGAAAAGAAAGTGACATTTCGTTCTCTTTTCTACTAAATCCATAAGTGAATCTCCATATGGCCAAAACCAATCTGAACTGAGTACCGTTGAGAGAAAGCTTCATAACCTGTTCAAGAATTTCATTGGCAATCCGCGTATGTCCATTTTCTAATTGTGGATTAACCATGTAATCACCCGTTTCTAAGGTGACCTTTCTAAATCACCTCTATCTCATAATGTGTTCCAGACTTAAACCCATTCCTGGTTAAAGCTCGCTTAACTTCCATTTCAGCAAGAACAGGTAGATTGTTTTTGTTTGATAAATGCACCAGATAAATTTGTTCACCACTTCCTTGAATGAGCTTCACAAGAGCCATAGCGGTTTGTTCGTTGCTTAGGTGCCCAATATGACTTAAGATTCTTGCTTGGACGCTTATCGGATAATCAGAAGCTTCTACCATGTTCGGATCGTGGTTTGCTTCTATAATGTAGATGTCTGATCCGCACATGGCCTTTATCATGTTTGAGTCTGCATGGCCAGTATCTAAGCACACAGAACATTTTTGTTCATCGTCCTTAATCACATAACCGTAAGATTCAAAAGCGTCATGATGTGTTTTAAAAGCATTTATCTCAAAAGCTCCGTTGATTTGAATGCTCTTATTTGGAGAAACATTGTTCATCAATTCCGCGTCCACTGAAACCTTGATATCTTTCCATTCTTCTAATCCTGCATAAACTGGAATTCTGTATTTGTTAGCCAGTGGTAAACCTTTAATATGGTCCCCGTGGGCATGAGTAATGAAGATTGCTGAGATATGATCAGGTCTGACACCCACTTCAAGCAACCGCTTTTCAATTTTCGTTTTTGCAATACCAGCATCGATCAAGATTGTTGTGTTTCCAGAACTCAAGGCAATGCAATTGCCCTGAGAACCGGATGATAGGATGTTTACTTTCATTCTTTTTTTCCTTCTTTCGCTTCAATCATCATTGCTAGAACAGCAATATAAGCGCACCGTTTGGTTATATACTCACGATCTCTGATTCCAGATAATTTAATCAATTCTTCACGTAAACTCTTAACATTTGAGAGTAGACGACTTGTATAAAGTTGATGATGCTCCTTCCTCCAGTCGAACCTTCCAAATATATTTTCAAATTTCTTTTCCATCTCAAGAGAGAATGTTTTAACTTCATTGCTAGGGTTCGGTTTCGGTTCTATCTGCTGAACAAAGTTTGCTATCACTTCTCCTTTTTCGTGAATCTCGATACAATCACGATCTACTCCCCTACGTAATGCTATATATGGAGAACTATCCGTGAAATAAGTTTCTAATAGTGGGAATTCTGTAAATTCCGCAACCGCTTGTGCCATAAAATCCAAATGTTCTTTTGTTATTTGAATTGACATCAACCTCACTCCAATCCATCGTTTTCTATTGAATTCATCTCTTCGATGTGAATATCCATAATCTTTAGAAGTCCTTGCATTTCTGATAATGTAGGCTTCTTACCTTTTGGCTTTGCATGTTTTTGAATGTATTCAGTCATAGCTTCAGGTGTTGTAATATTCATTTCTTGAAACTTAGCTTTCATTTGATATTTAGCTTCATCAAGTGGATCCTGAACGATTTCTTGATCATGCTGTGTAGTCTGTGGAGCTTCATTAGGTGTAATATCTTTACGCTCTTGCTTGTATTCAGGAATATCATTACCACTAGGGGAAACATCTTCTTCGCTAATTTCAATGCCGTATTGACGCTTTGCAGCTCTTTTCACTACATGCTTTTTGAACATGTCGTTATAATATTTCTTCCAAAGTCCAGCATTGTTGCCTTTAAGGTTGTGCTCTACCTCATCGGCTTTTAAGTATTCGAATACTGGTGGAAACCCTTCGCGGTAAGCAAAGGCATAACATCCAATAACTTGTCCTGGATCACTGCTCATTTCATGCTCAACGTCCCAGAAGTAACGGCCATCCTCACCACGTACTCTCTTAGCCTTGTATTCATCGTTTTCATAGACTAATTGAACGTCTACACCTTGGTAGCCTTCTACACGTTTAGCCAAGTACATAATGCCCTCTACACTTACTTGAATGGACATCTTGCCACCATATACGATGCAATAAATATGATTAAGCATTGGATTAAGACCCGCTGCCGCTGCTGTTCGAATGAACAAACTAAACTGTTCTGGTGTGGTTCCTTTCGCTAATGTGTCTTGGATCGTTTGTAATTCACCTTCAGTGAACGCTTTTACTTCTGCAAGTTGCTTAGTGATAATGTTTGACATGGATATTCTCCCCTTATGAGTAAATTAGTTTTGTTGTGCCTGTTTCTCTATGGATTAATAGCAGCTGATTGCCATTAGCTTTGCTTACAAGCCAGTTATTTGGATTAATACCTGATAGTTTAATAGATTCTTTTTGAGTGCGTGTTGGACGCTTACCTTGTTTCATTAGAATCACCTTTCTTTAACTGGGATAATGTATGAAACGTGTTTTGTATGATATCATCAAGCACTTCAAATTCTTCTTGCGGTGTTAAGCCATCTTCATCAACCATGTTCGCTAAACAACCAACGATATGTGCGTGATAAGGATTCGAAAGACTCATTCGTTTCTTCTCTTTCATCATTCGCTCACCTCGATCTTTAACTCTTGATCAGCAACCACTCGACTAGTAATTAATTGACCAGTTGGACCCTTGAACGTAGTGATCGACTCAGCATTATCGACAAATGTTGGTGCCAGGACTTCACTTTGTTGACTCAATACTTCTCTAAGCTCAAGACCAGCTCTGATACTTTCAGAGAGTGATAGAGTGTTGTAGTCTTTACCGTCCATTTGAATAACAAAGGTTGGCTTGATATCACCGTTCTTTTGTTCTTCAAACAATCGAACTGAAAGCGTAGTGAACAATGCTTGTACTTTTTCGCCTTGCAACTCAGCTTCTTTTGATCGAAAGTCTTTTATTGAGTCCAAAATAAAGATTGAATCGTTAAGGTTAGAAAGCTTATCTTGTTCATCCTTCTCAGCTGCTTCTATTTGAGCAGTTAATGATTGAGACTGGTTATACAAGCGATCGGCTTCTATCAGCTCCTGGCGGTCATTACCAAGTTGTTTGACCCTCTCCATTTGTTCAGAGATATCAATATATTTAAGATCCTTGAGCTCCTGGGCCAACTTCTTCTTCTTGTTAACCAGTTCCTCATGTTTTTCTTTATGCGCACTCTTCCTAGTCTCGATAGATGCTGAAGCTTTCGTTGTGCTCTCATCATCTAATGATTGACCACACGTTTCACAATGCTCATTTACTTTAGAATTTTTTAGAGGCACCCATAATTCCTTAGACATTTCAATTTGATCTTGGACAAGTGCTAACTCACTTCTTTTCTTATCCACCGCACGATTATTATCTAAAGCACCATGCGAACTCTCTTCTAAAGCTTTGATCTCATTAATGATCCGTTTATCCTTTTCTCTAACAGCATCAATATCAATTTGAGTTTCTGACAATCGCTCACGTTGATCTTTCAATGTCTTGGTCTTGCTTTCTGCTGCTATATGAGCTTTTTGCATTTTAACTTTGTTATCTCTATGAATTTTTTCCACATCATCAAGAGAGTGCTTCTTAAGTAACTCCGACAATTTTTCCGCTTGTGGTCCTGGTAGAGCTTTTAAAACTTGTTTAGTTGTCATAGGTGGAATATAATTCAGCAGCATTGAACGTTGCTTGTCCTTGTGTAAGGTGAAGAAATACTGCGGATTGTATAAGGATAAGAAGAAGTCTTTGTCTCCAAGGTTTGCAACTACTTCATTGAAGTCACCAGCTTTACTTGGAACATCATTTACTAAATACTTAGCCTTGCCCTTCTTCAATTCACGAGTTAGTTTTACATCCTTACCATCAACTGAAAACAGTAGAGAAACGCTTGTTTCGTCCGCTTCATAAGTTACTGGTGTAGGATCGAGTTTGCTTCCGAAGGTATCCGTTCCGTATAATAGAAATGTAGAAGCTTCTAAAACGGAGCTTTTACCTTTAGTATTGTCACCGCTGATCTTAGTTTCCTCGCCAAAGTTAACTTGGAGATCGCGGTGATTTTTAAATCCTGATAGGAATAATTCTTTGAATATGATTTGCATTTTTCATCCTCCTCCTTAAGCTAATGCCGTTCTTTTTAATGGATGATTCGCAAACTGGAACTGCTCACGCTTGCGATCAACTCTTTTTGCTAATATTTCATACTTAGCTGCGGCCAATGGCTCTCTACAACCTTCCAAAACCTCGCTGAACGCTTTTAGAGCTCGTACAATATAAATCATTTCCTCGCTATCGTATTGATCAGACCCCCCAACTACATGAGCAATGATTAAATCCACTCTTTTCACTTCCGCTTCTTTCAATCCCATTTGATAAGAATCAAGAGCTTCAATGACTTGTGACTGCTGTTCTAAATTGAATTTGACTGTTTGTTTCATAAAATTCTCTCCTTCGACATGATTTATTTTTTAAATGCTATATTTGTCGCTTTCAACGCCATAACGACAACCTAACCCTATCTTCGACGACATTTTTCGCGCTGATGGTCAAAAGAAATTCCTCGCCTGGAGGAAATGTTTCAAAATTACAATCAGCGTTTCTCTTCTTTACAAAGCTCTTTCAGCGCCAACTTATACTGTTGCAAGCGTTGGTTTCTAAATGTATAAGCACGTGGTAGTTGCTTTGCTGGATGCGCCTTACTACGTTCATAGACTTTCTTTGTGTAATAAACGATTCGATCTAAAACTGACTTTTTCATTCATTAACCCCCTTCACTTGGATCTCATCATCAAGCATGTTGCAGATATCTTTTAATTGTTTGATCAGCTCATCACCCGTTGAGCTTTCACTTTCAATATCATGCGCAACTTGTAGGACAGCAGCTTTAAGTTCCGTGATTGCTAATTGTTTACGAATTGACATTTTCAACCTCCTTGCTCTTCTATCCAATCAAGAAGAAATTTTTTAGCTGCCGCAGCAGGAAAGTACCATTTTTGCCCAATCTTATGCTTAGGGAAGTTAGGATGATAAAAGAATGAAGATTGGATTGATCCCCAACTCATGCATGTTCTTCTTTTCAATTCGTTTGTATCCCAATAAACAAGTTCCGTATCTACGTTTTTTAAATGCTCTTCAATCTTTTCAAGAGTTAATGCTTTTACTTGCCCCTCATCAATTTGAACTTGAATCATGTTTTTTTCTCCTTTCGAGCAAACTAATTAGATGATTAAATGTTCATCATTATGTCGCGAAACGCTACAATTATCTTCAAAAAAAAGAGTCCATTGAAAATCGAGTACAATAGCAATAGATTTCGCTACATCTACACTTGGTCTTCTACTACCCAATTCAATTTGTGCGTAATAGGCTCTTTGGATCCCCGCATTGTCAGCTACGTACCCTTGAGTCAGCTCTTTTTGTTGTCTGATCTTTTGTAGCCAATGACGATGTAAACTCACTTTGTTCCACCTCCAATTTGTAGCTTTTCGCTACTTCTTAATTACTAATATACAGTAGCGTTTCGCCACAGTCAATACTAATTTGTAACTTTTCGCTACTTTTTATACTTGTAGCTTATTGCTACGTTATAATATTAATAATAGAAAGGGGGAAGTTGCTTGTTACATGAGCGTTTAAAGAAACTACGTAATGAACTTAAATTAACTCAAACTCAACTTGCGGAAAAACTTGATATAACTCGTGGCACTTATGCTCATTATGAAATAGGCAAGCGCCAACCTGACTATGAGACCCTTCAAAAGATAGCGGACTTCTTTGAGGTATCAGTGGATTACCTCTTAGGACGCACTGACACACCCATACATATAGAACAAGAATCACCAGATGAAAACCTATTCTTTTTCGATGAGGAGAACGTAACAGAAGAGGAATTGGAGAAGTTAAAAGAACACTTGAAATACATTCGATGGCTTGCTGATCAGGAGAATGGGAAGGAAGAGAAGAAGTGACAATAAGACACAGCATGAGTTAAAGTCATGTCTATGTTTTACTGAAAAGGGAGGGTAAAAACATGACCAAAAAGAAACAGACTGATGGAATTTTCTCTGGTAAGACTAAAAAAACATTTTTTGGTGAATCACTTACAGACAAAAAAGCAGAAGAAGTTTTAAAGATGATTAAAACTTCTCCAAAAAGGGGGAATAAATAAATGCAAAAGAAAGTTGACTCATCCAAGATTATTAAGTCCCTTACATTTAGAGATGCTGAAAGTACCTTATCTCAGATTACTGCTAAACCGCAAAGTAGCACTAGTAATTCAGGTAGCACAAAAAAAGAGAAGTAATTTAATGCTTCTCTTCTTCTTGTGTCTCGCCATTATTAAGTTGATGCCCTTGATTATGATACTCTTCTTGAATTTTATTTATCTCAATATCAAATATTTTCACTACAGTTGAGGTTTTACTATCGATGTATGTCAATCTTGGTTCCGTAAATTCATGCTTAACCTTTTCTATAACTGATGATCCAATTAATATAAATTCTCTATCTCTCTCCTCTGTTAATGAAACAGTTTTCAAAATGCCCCATTGTCCATTAACTGGATCCGAAAGCGGACAAATAAAAACAACTTTAGTTCCCTCACTATCAAAAGCCTCTTCCCATACCGAAACAATTTGTCGAGTGGTTAGTCCTGTGCTTCCTCTGTTGTAATTTATAAACTTATTCATTAACTTCCTTAAGAATAGTACCCAAACTTCAGCAACGAAATAAACTATTATAAGGTTTATTACAAAATAAATTAATAAAAACTGAATATCGTCTGCAGCCTTAGACAAAGCAGTTAGACCATTGATTTCATAGTTAAACCATGTATTTAGTATGAGTAAACTAAATGAAACTGCTGGGATTGTGAAGCAAAGGATCATTACAATTTTTTCTATGTTAGATTTATTTTTATTTGAAGTATTTGATACATATTCACTCCAGTTATAAGCTAATACCCCAGGCAGAATAAATAGAATAGTGGATATTATTGCTTTCAATTCCATCGGATCACCTCTTATTCATATTTTATCATTAACTTTATAATCTTTGTGCTTAAAGAGTATGATTTCTCAATAATTGGTCTTTTACTTTTTCTTTACAACACGAACAAACGTTTGTATAATTGGGCACAAAGAGGTGTTTTAAATGAAATATTACCCTACCCCATTAGAATCATGGGTGTCTAGACTATATAGGCAACTCGGCATCTTATCACCACATGATATTAATGAGCATGATATTGCACGTTATTTTCGTATCTATTTGTTTTACAAACCTATCCTTTCTTATTGCTATGAAAAGGGTTCTTTTAAATCAATTACCATTGATTCACGCTTAGACAAGCATACACAAAGAGAAGTATTCTTTCACGAGCTTTGTCATTTACTACGGCATTGTGGATGGCAATCTGGGATGTTGGAGAAGGCTTTTAAAGAACTCCAGGAATATGATTCAGTAAATTTCACTCGTTATGCCGCCATCCCTTTTCACATGCTAAATCAAATAAACTTTCATGATGAAAACCTTATTATGAATATATCTGAGCAATTTGGAGTGACAGAAACATTAGCTGCCCATCGGATAGAACGTATAAAAAACAGCGCAGTGAGCAGAATCATGGAAAAAGGAGTTGAAAAATATGGGGATCTCTTATCGCAAACATGATAATGGACAATGGGAATATCGTATATCTTATGCTGATCCAGTCACTGCGAAGCGTAAAGAAAAGTCTAAACGTGGATTTAAAAGCAAACCTGAAGCAAGATATGCAGCTCAAGAAATGGAAAAAAAACTACTCGAAGGATTAGAGGAAAGTGATGTATCCTTAAAGCATTTTATTAATGAGTGGTTATACGAATATAAGAAACCCATTCTACGGAAAAACACTTTTGAGATACATAAGAGGAATATTGAGAACCACATACTCCCCTACTTCAAGGAAATACAGCTTAAGAAAATTAAACCAATCATGTATCAAAAATTTATTAATTATTTGGTTGAGAAAGGTTACTCAAAACGTACAGTTGAGATTGTTCACGGCACTATGTATTCAGCACTCGATAAGGCTGTTACTTTACAAAAACTTGAGAATAACCCTTGTAACGGTGCGGTAATAACTACAACCAAGTCAACAAAAGAAGGGAAGATACAATATCTCAATTCAAACCAAGTTCCTCTCTTTCTTCAAGAATGTTATCAGTACGATTATATTTATTGGATTTTCTTCAAAACACTTGTGGAAACTGGAATGAGGAAAGGTGAAGCAGCAGCATTACAATGGAACGACATCGATCTAAAAGAAGCTAAAATCACTATCAGTAAAACATTAGATTTTAGTGCTAAAAACGATGATGAGTTATTTGGAGAAACAAAAACATACCATTCAGCTAGAACTATCACTATGGGTACCCCTCTTGCCAAAGTATTACATGAACATAAGAAATGGCAAAATCAGAACAAAATAGTCTTAAATGAAGTCTATAAGCATGATTTGAATTTAGTGCTCTGTCGTAAAGATGGTAGCCATATGCCAAAAAGCACTTTGTTCAATGCTTTTAGAAGAATATTGAAACGTTGTGACATATCTCCCCTTCCTATTCATGCCTTAAGACATACTCATGCGGTGATCCTTTTAGAGAGTGGAGCAAGTATTAAATATATACAAGAACGACTCGGCCATGGAAGTATGCAAATTACAGCCGATGTATATTCACATATTTCAGAAAAACTGGAACGATCCACAATAGATAAATACGATGAGTACATGAGTAAGCTTGAGAAATAGCTTTTTATTTTTGTAAATAAGTGTGGGTGTTTCGTGGGTGCGTGTGTAATTTAGGTGATGATCAGTAATTTCACCCACAAAAGAAAAACCCTCAATGCTTGTCGCATCAAGGGTTTCTGATCTTAGTATGAACTCATGTATTGCTCGCGCTCCCAAGGGTGAACTTGTGTACGGAACATATCCCACTCAATTTCTTTTGCTTCAACGAAGTGCTCAATTGCATGTTCGCCTAATGCTTTAACTAGAACTTCATCTTGCACAAGTTTGTCAAGAGCTTCTTTTAATGTAGCAGGTAGGTCATTGATACCCTCTTCTACACGCTCTTCTTTACTCATTACATAGATGTTGCGATCTGTTGCAGGTGGTGGAGTCATTTTGTTCTTAATTCCATCAAGTCCTGCAGCAAGTAGTACAGCCATAGCAAGGTATGGGTTAGCTGCTGGGTCTGGGCTACGTACTTCAATACGAGTACTAATACCACGTGATGAAGGAATACGTACAAGTGGACTGCGGTTTCTCATTGACCAAGCCACATATACAGGTGCTTCGTAACCTGGAACTAAGCGTTTGTATGAGTTAATGATCGGGTTAGTGATTGCAGTGAATGCCTCAGCATGAGCTAGTGTACCACCTAAGAAATGCATTGCCGTTTCACTTAATTGTGTGTCAGTAGATTCATCAAAGAATACGTTCCCGTCTTTATCGAATAATGACATGTTACAGTGCATACCTGAACCATTTACACCGAATAAAGGTTTTGGCATGAACGTTGCGTGTAAACCATGCTTACGTGCGATCGTTTTAACAACCAATTTGAACGTTTGAATGTTATCACAAGCTGTGATCGCATCTGCATATTTGAAATCAATTTCATGTTGACCAGGAGCTACCTCATGGTGAGAAGCTTCAATGTCAAAGCCCATGTCCTCAAGCTCAAGTACGATATCACGACGGCAGTTTTCCCCTAGATCTGTTGGTGACAAATCGAAATAACCACCTTTATCGTTTAATTCAAGAGTTGGTTCACCTTTTTCATCATTTTTGAATAAGAAGAATTCAGGCTCTGGTCCAATGTTGAATGCTGTAAATCCTAACTCATCTGCTTCTTTTAATACGCGTTTTAAGATTCCACGAGGGTCTCCTTCAAACGGCGTTGGCTCTTCTCCAGGCTTACCAGGCATATAAATGTCACAAATTAAACGAGCGACTTTACCTTTTTCTGGTGTCCAAGGGAATACCACCCATGTATCTAGATCTGGATATAGGTACATATCAGATTCCTCGATACGAACAAATCCTTCAATTGATGAGCCATCAAACATCATTTTGTTATCAAGTGCTTTTGAAAGCTGATCAACTGGGATTTCAACATTTTTAATTGTACCTAGTAGATCGGAGAATTGTAGACGAATAAATCGAACGTTATCTTCCTCGGCAATTCGCATAATGTCTTCGTTTGTGAACTTTGGCATGTTATGTAATCCCCTTCCAATAGTTAAAGAAATGTATTTTGTAGAATCGGTTTCCTTAGAGTAGAATACCCTCTTCTGCCTTAAATGAAACCGATCCTGACAATTTAGTTAGGCTAAATTAGTAAAAGAATCGTGATAGTTGACCTTGGATGATCGAGGCTCTTCCATTTCGCCCTGCCATCATGAGATCTTTCTTCAAGTGATGTCGTAATTCTTTGTCTGTAAGAGATTTATTTCCCATCTCTTCACTTTTTTTCTCTGCATTCAGTTGAACTTGTTGTTTCATCTGAATAATTTGTTTAATGCCTTGAATGTTGACCTTCTGATCAAGTAGCGACTTGATCTCAAGTAATCGATCGACATCGTTAAATGAGAAAAGGCGCTGGTTTCCATCCGTTCTAGCAGGCTTGATGAGCTCATGTTGCTCATAATAACGCACTTGTCTTGCTGTAAGCTCGGTAAGCTTCATCACAATCCCGATAGGAAATAACGGCATGCTGCGACGAACATCATCATTCATCACGCAACCTCCTTTGCTTCTTGTAACCTAGTATAATACATGTTAACTTACATGTCAAATGCATGTCAGCTTATCTAACATAATTATTGCGATATAAAATCCGACAAAAAAACACGCCCAACCTAGGTTGAACGCGTCCTTATATTCTACATAATTCGGTCTAATGCTTTTAAGACCGCTAATTTCACGTGCTCATACGTTAATCCACCTTGAACATAGGCGGTATAAGGCGCACGAATTGGACCATCAGCAGTTAGTTCAATGCTTGCCCCTTGAATAAACGTACCAGCTGCCATAATTACATCATCCTCATAACCAGGCATATAACTAGGTTGTGGAGTGACGTGAGCATTAATTGGAGAAGCTGCTTGGATTTCTTGGCAAAATGAAATCATTTTCTCGGCGTTTTCAAATCGAACCGATTGAATTAAATCCGTCCGACGCTCTCGCCAGCTAGGTGTTGTATTCATCCCCGCTTCCTCTAAAGCTGCAGCGGTAAAGATCGCCCCTTTCAGTGATTGTGAAACGACATGTGGCGCAAGGAAAAATCCTTGATACATCTCTAACAAGCTATATAAACTCGCACCACCTTCTGCCCCTATACCAGGAGCTGCTAATCGGTAGGATGCCAGTTCGATAAGTTTTTCATCTCCTACTATATATCCTCCCGTTTTGACTATCCCTCCACCTGGATTTTTAATTAATGAGCCTGCAATCATATTCGCCCCAACTTGAGTTGGTTCTAATTTTTCAACAAACTCCCCGTAGCAATTATCAACGAACACAATCACATCTTCTTTAATAGAGCGGATAAAATCAATCATTTCTTTAATTTGCGCGATATGGTAGGACGGGCGATCTCCATATCCTTTTGAACGCTGAATACCGATTACCTTTGTCTTAACCGTCAAAGCCTTAGTAATCGCCTCTTTATCAATCCAGTTCTCCTCTGTTAAGGGTATGGCTTGATAACTGATACCAAATTCTTTTAATGAGCCATTACCATTGCCTCTAATTCCAACAATCTCTTCAAGTGTGTCATAAGGCTTTCCGGTTATATAGAGGAGTTCATCACCAGGACGCAACACGCCAAAAAGAGCGGTTGCGATCGCATGGGTTCCAGAAATAATTTGTGAGCGTACTAGCGCTGCTTCCCCACCAAATACATCTGCATAAATCGATTCTAATGTATCTCTTCCCGCATCATCATATCCATAACCTGTTGAAGGTGTAAAATGAAAATCTGAGACTTGATGTTTTTTGAACGATTCCATGACCTTTGCTTGATTAAACAACGCAATGTCTTCGATCAACTTATGATGAGAAGCAATCTTTTTTTCAACCGTATCGACTATTGATGTAATCTGTGATGCATGTGTAAACTGTTCAAACATAGATATGATGACTCCTTTAGTTGTTGTGCTTTACTTTACTTGTCGTTCTTCAATTGTATGATAGATCGGTGTTTGCATAAGCGCATAACCATCTAGTGTATAAACTTCATTCTCTTCATCAAACGTTTGACTGACAAGCATCGTCTCTTGTCTTACTTTAGCAAGTAATTGACCTTCATGCGCTTGCAAAACAATCTGATAAGGAACCATTAATGCCTTCAGTTGCTGTTCAATCTCATGGTGTAAGCGTGTGAGATCGGTTGGGTTTAATGCACTGATTTCGATAGTAGGACGCGCATGTGATGGAATAAACTCAGGCATCTTTCTTTCTGATTTATTGTACACAATGAGTTGCGGAATTGAATGCGCTTCTAGTTCATCTATTAGTTTTTGCACAGTTCGCTCATGTTGCTCGTAATCCTCGTTTGAGCAATCAACGACATGCAAAAGTAGATCTGCTTCTTTCAGCTCTTCTAGAGTCGACCGGAACGCAGCGACAAGGGAGGTTGGCAAGTCTTGAATAAAACCAACCGTATCAGATAATAGTACGTTAAAGCCACTAGGTAATGTTAACTGCCTTGTGGTTGGATCAAGCGTTGCAAACAATTGATCCTCTTCTAAAGTATCTGCTAGTGTAAGACGATTAAGTATAGTGGATTTCCCAGCATTGGTGTATCCAACTAAAGCAAGCTGAACAACAGAACGTCGCTTACGTTTTTCTCTGTATCTTTCACGATGGTGAACGACCGATTCTAATTGACGTTCTATTTCTGTCACTCGTCTTCTAATATGACGACGATCGGTTTCTAATTGAGTCTCACCAGGACCTCTCGTCCCAATTCCGCCACCTTGTCTTGAAAGAGCTAGTCCTTGTCCTGATAGTCTCGGTAATAAATAGCTTAATTGAGCCAGTTCCACTTGAAGTTTACCTTCGCGCGACTTTGCTCTTTGGGCAAATATATCTAATATGAGTTGCGTGCGGTCTATAACAGGCACATCACAACTTGCATGCAAATTTCTCATTTGACTTGGTTGGAGTTCATCATTAAATATGACGATATCAGGTTCTTGTTCTTCAATTAGAAGAGCTAATTCTTCAACCTTACCGCGACCAATATACGTCGCAGACTCTACCTTTTCTCTTTTTTGCGTGATCGTACCTACCACTTCGCCTTTTGCTGTTTTTACAAGACTCATTAGCTCTTGCATTGACTGCAGAAACTCTTCATCCGTTCGATTGACCTGACAGCCAACTAAAACGACACGCTCGATCTCACTTTGTTTAATTTCTTCCATTATGGCCCACATCCTTACCCGAGTCTTCAACCTTATTTATACGCAAAAAAGCCGAGACGGGTTGCGCTCGGCTTTTAATCGTCACTTTAGCTTAACATGAGATGCATCAAAATTGAAATCTTCTTTCGTTAACATGACCAGAGACTCTCGGTCATACGTTCCTTCTTTTAACAAACGAACTGCTTGCAGACGTATAGCTTCTTCAATAATGTTTCGAATGTAGCGTCCGTTACTGAATGTTTTTTCTTGTTCTGTTTTGACCTTTCTTACATGTTCTTTAATATGGCGTTCTCCATCAATGGTAAGTTCATATTCTCGTTCAATCACCATACGTTTGACCATATCGATCAACTCATCTGTTGAATAATTCGGAAAATCAATCGCAATAGGAAAACGAGAAGGTAAGCCTGGATTTAAAGATAAGAAATAATCCATCTCCCTAGAATAGCCAGCAAGGATTAAAACGAACTCATGTTGTTGGTCTTCCATCGCTTTGACCAACGTATCAATCGCCTCTTTCCCAAAATCCTTTTCACCACCGCGCGATAAGGAATATGCCTCATCGATAAAGAGGACGCCGCCATTGGCCTTTTTAATGACATCTCGGGTTTTTTGCGCCGTGTGCCCAATGTACTCTCCTACTAAATCAGCACGCTCTACTTCTATTAGATGCCCCTTGGCTAGAACATTCATCTCATGAAAGAATGAAGCAATGATTCTGGCTACCGTCGTTTTACCCGTCCCTGGATTTCCTTTGAAAATCATATGAAGCACCTGTTTCGATGCTTTTAATCCGATTTCCTTCCTGCATTGATTGATATAAAGCCAGGCATAAATTTCTTTAATTAAACGCTTTACTTCACTTAGACCGACGTACTCACCAATTTCTTTTTCAAATCGATGAAGAACTTCATGTTTTAACTTATCGTCTTCGTTTTGAAACAATGAATCTGACTCTGTTTTCGAAGTTATGCGTTTTTGATTAAGCACTACATTGATTCTTCCATTTTTTCTCGCAAGAACTCGGTCACTCATTCTATCACCCCTCAATACCGAGCTTTAGAAACGATCCTTTTGATTTATTTATACGCAAGAACTTTAAATTTGTGACAAATGCCTAGTACCCATAAAACCTCTTTTCCTTTATTTGATATAATAAGTAATAAAAGAAAAGGGAGGGATATTTATGTCGCAACCCATACCAGCCTTCATGGAGGATTATTTAGATTCTCTTCGTGAAAAAGGACGGAAAGAATCAACTATAAAACGGTATCAATATGACCTGATTGACTTCTCTGAGTGGCATCAAAAATCGATAGGTCCTCTTTCTCTTGAAGCATGGAGCGCGTTATCATATGAAAATATCACACTCTTTTTTGATGAATTAATTAAAGTTCGTTCCTACAAAGTACGCACAACGAGACGAATTTATTCCGTCCTTCAACAATTAGCGCGCTTTTGCCTCTCGAACGGACAAGTTCTGACACACGCCATCTTACACTACAAGCAACCGGAATTAGTTGATGCACCGCTTTCAAGAAATGAATGGCTAAATAAATCTGAGTCAGACCGTCTCTTAACGATGATTCGTTCCTACGAAGGTTTAACGGAGAATCAAATGCGCGGCAGACCCTTATTAATTGATCGTAACGAATTTATTGCACAGTTGTTCTTATCCTATGGATGTTCTTTACACGAGGTTGCCTCACTCACAACAGCCGATGTCCGCTTCGAGCGAAACCAATTACGGATACGTTCGGAAAAAGGCATCTCAAGAATCGTCACGTTAACAGAGGATCATAAACGTTTAGCGTATACATACTTGACGCTCATCCCAGAACCCGTTAGACCAAGACTTTTTAGTAATGAGCCCTTTTTTGTTGCCTTTGATTTTCAACGAGAAACGTTTAGATGGTCTTATGAGGAAGATCGCCCAAAACGGCTAACCGAAATTTCGATACAAAAAATGTTGCGGTTAGAAGTAATGCGTGCAAGTTTACGAAAAGGGTTTTCTGCTATGCAATTGCGGCATACATTTATTTTACGAAAGCTTATAGACGGAGCTGATCCTTTCACCATTCAGCAATACCTCGGCTTAAAATCGCCCTTATCACTCAGGCGTTATTTTTTAACTATTGACCAATTATCTACAGAAGAGAAACTTTCCTTAAGTGAGACCGCTACAGAAGCATTGAATGTCTCTAAATAAAAAAAGAAACTTTGGGGTGAAGTCCTCAAAGTTTCTTTGTGTTCGATTGATTTAGTCAATTATTCACTATCCTGTTTAAGCTGAATGTTTTTTTGCGGGGCAAAAGTTGAAATCGCATGCTTGTAGACTAGTTGTTGCTTGCCCTCTGTTTCAAGAACAATCGTAAAGTTATCAAACCCCTTTACTTGTCCTCTTAATTGGAAACCGTTTAGTAAAAATACGGTGACCGAAATGTTCTCTTTACGTAATTGATTTAAAAAATGATCTTGAATATTCACTGATTGTTTCATAGGTAGTCCTCCTCTATATGTCTCTACGCTTATTCATTCGAGCTTAATTTCCATTTCCCTGCAATAAATTGTTTAATTACAAGAAAATGTTCTGTAGGCTGATTCGGATCAACCTCGTACCATGTTGCTGTTGCTTTGTTTTTAAACCACGTTAGCTGACGTTTGGCATATCGACGTGAATTTTGTTTTAACTGTTCGATCGCTTCATCTTTTGAGCATCGTCCTTCTAAATATGTATAGAGTTCTTTGTATCCAATCGCTTGAATCGATTGACAGTCTCTTAAGCCCTGGTCATGTAATTGTTTTACTTCATCTACTAATCCATGTTTCACCATTAGATCGACTCGTTTGTTAATTCGTTCATACAATAGCTCTCGATCCATTGTTAACCCAATCATAATTAAATTATACAACGGTTCTTGCTTTTCCTCGGTTTGTTGGTTGGAAAACAATTCCCCTGTAACACGATACACTTCTAGTGCACGAATGACTCTTCTTACATTATTCGGATGAATATTGCTAGCAGCAACCGGATCTATCTTCTGCAACTGATCATGAAGCGCATAGCCTCCACCATCTTTTGCCTGTTGTTCTAATGTTAATCTGTATGCTGCATCTTGTGGGCTTTCTGCAAATTCAAACCCATAAGTAACGGCATTCACATACAAACCCGTCCCACCAACGAGAATTGGTAACTTTCCGCGTTTTATAATATCAGCAATGATCGGTTGGCAACGTTCTCTAAACTCAGCGACGGAAAAAGATTCATCAGGGTCTTTAATATCGATTAGGTGATGAACAATTCCGTCTTGCTCTTCTTTTGTCACCTTGGCTGTTCCGATATCCATTCCCTTATATACTTGCATTGAATCGCCACTAATAACTTCTCCGTTGAATGTTCTCGCTAAATCTATACTTAAAGCAGTTTTGCCAACAGCGGTTGGCCCAACAATGACTACTAACTTTTCTTTCATGCGTTTCTCCTTTGACTAACTTATTCACTTGTGACGTCGATAAAACCATAATGAAACGCGGCATGAGATCGTTTGATTTGCGTAAAGCCATATCGGCTAAAACGTTCACTTTGCCAATGATCCTTCAAGACTACACGCTTTTTTGCCACACGAATGGCCTGTTGGATCGTCTCTTTATTTAAATCATCGTGACAAGCGATAGCCTTTAATCCTCTGATCCCCGTTGATCTTTCCACATGTTGCTCAAACATCGGGTCAAAATACACAACATCAATAGAAGAGGTCTCAGCCTTTTCTAGATATGATCGATGCTGAGCATGAATGACTTCAATTTCCCGCATCCGCTCGATCATCTCTACCGGGCCTTCTTGCCAATGACTCAACCCATTTGCAACGATAAAAGCAATTTCTTGATTGGCTTCAAGTCCAATTACCTTCCCTATAGAGCCTACAGCGAGCTTGGCAACTAAACTATCTGAAGCAAGACCTAACGTACAATCTAAGAAACTCATTCCTTCCGATAATTGAGTGACTTGTATCAGTCGGTCATCTCCCGTGCGTAAAAATTGTTTCACCCGAAACATCGCCGAACTAGGATGATAAAAAAATGGTTCGCTGGTCTCTCTACTGTACAATGTTAGGCGAGACTGACCGACGACTAGAACCTGTGATTCATAGGCTTTTAGTAAATCCTCTACCGAGACGTCTTCACGCTTAACAAATATTGCATGTAGGGAATGCGCAACAGAGATGGCTTGACTCTCAAGACGAGTCGCTTGTTTTCGTGCTGTTGTAACAATCATGATTCTTCCTCTTTCTCATCAGTATCGACACTTACATCACTCGTTTAAACATTTTCTCTAATTCATAAGAGGAAAAATGAACGATGATTGGTCTCCCATGCGGACAAGTGAACGGATTACTTGATCTTCTCAATGATTCCAATAAGGCAAACATTTCATCTTGTCTCAAATGTCGGTTCGCTTTAATTGACGCTTTGCACGACATCAGAATGGCCGCATCTTCGCGTAACGCCTTAATATCTATTTTCGCCGTCGTTAAGAGATGATCGAGGATTTCTCTTATCGTTTCTTCCTCATCACCTTTTGGTAGCCAAGTAGGATACGAACGGACAATGAATGTACGTTGACCAAACTCCTCTACAAACACACCGACCTGTTTTAAGTCATCTATATGTTGTTCGATAATCACTGCCTCTTGATTCGTACAGTCAATCGTCATCGGTACAAGTAAATCTTGTGTCTCTCTGGTGACTTCGCCCACTTTTTCGCGATAATACTCATACTTAATTCGCTCTTGGGCGGCGTGTTGATCGACCAAATACATTCCTTCTTCGTTTTGAGCCACGATGTAGGTTCCTTGCATTTGGCCAACTGGATACATCATCGGCACACGACTCGCTTCACTACTTGTATCTTTATCTTTCGCGGCTTGTTCTACTGCCTCTTCATCTATGTTTGCGGATTGGGACTCTGTTTGATCATCAATCGACACAGTCTCTCTAGAATTTTCCCATTTCGGTTGTTCCTTAATAGATGATTGCATCGTCTCTACAGTTTCTCTTGCCATCATAGGGCGAGTAGGCTGCTCTTTCTCTGTCGTTTTCCCCATATCATGAGAGAGAGGAAGCTGTGTTTCTTCTATATTCATTCGTTTTACTTGTTCGTTTTTTTGTTTCACTTCTGGAATGAATGTCTCTGTCCGAAACGCGTCTTTAATCGAATCCGTGATCAATCCCGCTAGTTCTTCCTCTTTACTTAATCTTACTTCAAGCTTTGAAGGATGAACATTGACATCAATTAGCGTCGGATCCATTTCAATACTTAGACAAACAACAGGGAAACGACCAATTGGTAATAACGTATGGAATCCGTCTTGAACCGCTCTAGCTAAATGGAAGTTTCGAATATAGCGTCCGTTGATAAACAAGGACATATACTGTCTTGATGCCCGAGTAACTTCTGGCTTCGCGACATAGCCATCAATAGAGTAATCAAGAGAACGGCCTTCAATTTTCACCATTTCCTTAGCGACATTGCGTCCATAGATCGATGCAACCACTTGACGAACATCGCCGTTTCCAGTCGTCTTAAGGATTTCTTTCCCATTATGATACAAAGCCATCGCTACATTAGGATGAGCAAGGGCTAACCGGTTGACAATATCGCTCACATGACCTGCTTCTGTGAGTACAGTTTTCAAATATTTCAATCTGGCTGGTGTGTTATAAAATAAATTTTCAATGATGACCTCTGTCCCTTTTCTAGTTTTTGACGATTGGCGAGATTGAATATGTCCGCCTTCAAGCACAATCTCCACACCAGCTCCTTCACCGGTTGAAGTACGCATTGTTAATTGAGAAACAGAGGCAATACTTGGTAGTGCTTCTCCACGAAAACCTAGAGTACGAATCTGAAAAAGGTCACGATCGTTTTTAATTTTACTAGTTGCATGGCGATAGAAAGCTGTTTCTACGTCGTCAGCTTCAATCCCATCACCGTTATCAAGGATACGAATCGACGACAATCCCCCTTCATCAATTTCAATTAATATATTCGTACTATTTGCATCCAATGCATTTTCTAATAGTTCTTTCACGATCGATGCAGGACGTTCGACTACTTCCCCTGCTGCAATTTTATTCGATAGAAAGGCATCTAATTTAATGATTTTCGCCATCGATTCACTCCTCCTTTTGCATTATTTTTTAAGTTGCTTTTGACAATCATTGATCAATTTCATCACTTCAAACGGAGATAAATTCATCAAGTCTGCCTTACGAAGTTGTTCTAATACATCTTGTTCATGAGTTTGAAGTGGTTTATTTTCGTTTGGCTGATTTCCTTTTGCATTTGATGATTCTCTTTCAGCCTTCGTTTCTACCTCTTCAGCAAACAAGGAAAGTTGCGTATCTGACTCCCGAACCTCATCTATTGTCAGTGGTTGTTTCTTTTTGCTCGCTGAAGGGCTGATGACCACTTTTTGAGCTTCTAACTCTTTTAATAGCTCTCCTGCTCGCACCGTTACTTTTTTCGGTAACTCCGCGAGTTCTGCCACATAAATACCATAACTGCGGTCAGCTTGTCCATCAATGACTTTATGGAGGAAAACGACCTTGCCGTCTTCTTCTACTGCCGACACATGAACATTCTGTACATGTTGTAAGTTCTCTGCGAGTGCCGTTAATTCATGGTAATGGGTAGAAAATAACGTTTTTGCTCCGATTTCATCATGAATGTATTCAATAATTGCTTGTGCAAGAGCCATTCCATCATAAGTCGAAGTCCCGCGACCAATTTCATCTAATAAAATCAAACTGTTCTGTGTGGCCTTTGCAAGGGCATACTGCGTTTCTAGCATCTCGACCATAAACGTACTCTGACCACTTGCTAAGTCATCGGCCGCTCCGATTCGAGTAAAGATTTGATCAAAAATAGGGAGTTCTGCTTTTTCAGCTGGGACATAGCAGCCAATTTGCGCCATCACCGATAGAAGAGCCAGTTGACGCATGTACGTACTTTTACCAGCCATATTTGGTCCAGTAATTAAGAGCATCTCTCTTTCAGGATGAAGGTGCACATCATTTGGAACATATTCACCTTTAGGAATGACAGACTCAACTACAGGGTGACGCCCGCCTTCGATGTGAACAACCCCTTCTATAAACATACTAGGTCGTTTGTAATGCTGACGCTCACTAACGGTCGCAAAACCTGATAAGACGTCAATTTCACTAATTGTATGTGCAAGCATTTGTAAGTGTCCAACATACTCTTTAACTTGTTCGCGGATTAACACAAATAAATCATACTCAAGCTGCTCCATTTTTTCTTCTGCTTCTAATATCAAAACTTCTTTCTCTTTTAATTCTGGTGTAATGAACCGCTCTGAATTTGTCAGCGTTTGTTTTCGTTCATACCGACCCTCTTCAAGTAAATGACGGTTCGCGCGCGTGACCTCAATATAATAGCCAAAGACTCTATTAAATCCAACTTTTAATGATTTAATTCCTGTTATTTGGCGCTCTTTTTGCTCAAGCTCAGCTATCCAACGTTTTCCATTTACACTGGCGTCACGATAGGCATCAAGCTCATCATTATAACCTTGTTGAATCATTCCACCATCTTTTATAGAAATCGGGGGATCGTCAACAATGCTTCTCTCCAACAAGTCAATCAACTCTTCAAATGGAGCTTGATCTTTAAACCAGCGGTTGGCAAAACGTTCATCTAAATCAATGACAAGTTGTTGAATAAACGGCACTTTTTTAAGAGACCTCTTTAATTGAACTAACTCCCGGGCATTGACACTTCCATAAGCGATTCTCCCTGCTAAACGTTCTAAGTCATAGACTTGTTTTAATTCATCACGAAGCTCTTCACGCTTAAAATAATTACCCAAAAATCTCTCCACCGCAGTATGCCTCTCATTGATTGCCGGAAGATCAAGCAACGGTCGTTCAATCCAACGTTTTACAAGACGTCCACCCATCGCCGTCACCGTTTGATCAACGATACTAAGCAAAGAGCCCTTCTTTTTCTTCTCGCGTAATGTCTCGATTAATTCAAGATTGCGTTTTGAATGAAGGTCAAGCTTCATAAATTCTTCCGCGTCATACCATTCCACTTTTTGTAAATGATCAAGAGAACGCTTTTGTGTTCGGATTAAATAATTTAGAAGCCTTGCATAAGAATCTATCAGCTTAGACTGTTTGAGATCGACAACAAGCGGCTCATATTGTTCATGCAATTCCGCATTATCCTCGTAAGAAATCGTCACACCGAGAGTATTGGTTAGTTCAGCTATGACGCTCTCGTCCGTCGCTTGAGAGACTACCACTTCTTTTGCACCTGTAGCACTTAGTTCATGTAGAAGCTCGACAGACCCACCAGACACGAGGGTCACAGCCCCTTCACCAGTTGTTAAGTCACATCTCGCAATTCCAATCGTCTCATCAGAGAATAGCGTAAAGCTCGCTAAGTAGTTATTTTCTTTCTCACGGATCATTTTGCCTTCCATGACGGTACCAGGAGTAATCATTTTTACAACTTCTCGTTTTACTACACCTTTTGCTACCTTCGGATCTTCTACTTGATCACAAATAGCTACCTTATATCCTTTTTCTACTAATCTAGACATATATTGATCAGCTGAATGATGAGGGACGCCACACATTGGTATGCGGTCTTCCCCTTTCCCTCTGCCGGTTAATGTAATTTCTAATTCTTGTGCTGCTTTTAATGCATCGTCAAAAAACAGTTCATAAAAATCGCCTAAACGAAAAAATAAAAAGGCATCTTGATACTCTGCCTTTATCTCCAAGTATTGCTTCATCATTGGGGTTACTTGTACCATTATAATTCCTCCACCGTCCAAAACATTCAGCCCTTATTATATCACAGCCTCATCCTACTCGCATTAATTCTAGAGTGGTCCAGATCCATCTAATAGGACTAACAATAATTAAACTAAAAAAACGTCAGAAAGAATGTTCTTTCTGACGCCAATCATTAATTACCCATTTCTTTATGCAAAAAATTTGGATCAAGCTTATCATACTCTTCATCACTGATCTCATCGAAGTCCCCATCAGCTACATTATAATCTTCAAAGACTCCATCAGGGTTAACGGCCACAGCCATTTTTGTTTCGCCAATACAATCGACAACGAATTCACGCTCGACTTCTACATTTACATGTTCGCCATTTTCCGAAACCGTCGCTTCAAGTGTGTTTGGTTGTTGGACCGCTCGAGCAAACACTTCCATTTCATCAGATAATACATTTTCATCTTGAAGAGTTAATGGAATAATGTCTGTATACGTCATCGTTTGGGTCGCTACTTCTGTTTTCGTGTTGTTGTTGAAGGAGAACCATACATTGATATCGTAACTTCCTTCGACCTCAACATTGTTGCCCTTCTTCTTCGCACCATATTTATGGTTAATGATCCAGCAGCCAAGAATGCTTGACGGCTTATGCGCAGGCTTGATTTTGTGAGTTGCCTCTGAAAATTTACGTCCTTTTCCACAGACTGCTTTCGTAATGATTTCCCGATACGTTCCTTCTGATCTTTGTTGAGCCATGTAATTGAACCTCCTATTCTCTTATCCGTCCATTTGATGGGTACCTGTGTCGGCGATTGCCTACTTAGTGCCCCCATTTTTCTTTCATGCCATTGTATGCAGGCGAATCTTCGTAGGTGCAAAAGCATCCTTACCTTTTTCTATCTTTCCATACAACGTTATGAGGCGGATCAGATTTTTAGTACAGGAAATCAGCAATTTTATCGATAAAAAAACAACCTCTAGGTTTCGCAACGAAACCTAGAGGTTGTTTTTATTGGCAGCCTTTATCAAAGTATGGGCTTGATGTTGTTGTTCCTTTTAACACATCGCCACCCATTGATGTAATAATCTCTTCAGTGACGTTTTTTGAAATAGTCGTTGACACCATTTGAAGAAGTTCATTGACATCCTTTTGACTTTGTTTAAATTCTTGAACAAGTGGTATCGTATCAATTTCTTGATGAAGAGCATCAATCTTCTGCTCTACTTCTTTTAACGCTTCACTTTTATTGTAATGTTGCAAGTTTACCGCTTCTTTTTGCAATTTTTTAATCTCTGCAATTAGTTCTTGCACACGCAGATGCTCATTAATTTTCTTTTCTGCTTGTTTGAAGAAGTCTACTTCCTCTGTCTCTGCCATCATTTTAGCAAGTTCTTTCGCTCTATTGCGGATTTCTGTTCTTGTATATGTTGCGCTCATGATCCTTGCACCTCCATTGTTTCTACTAATTCTCCACTTAATGACCAAGTTTTAGCCTCTGTTACTTTAACATACACGATTTCACCAATTAAAGCTTTAGAACCTTTAAAATTAACTAAACGGTTTGTCCGTGTTCGTCCTGCTAATATTTCTTGGTCTTTCTTACTTTCACCTTCAACAAGCACTTCCACAATCTCATCTTGGTAACCGAGATTTTTTTTCGCTGAAATTTCATTGACCAAGGCATTCAAACGAGCTAATCTTTCTTT
This sequence comes from Bacillus sp. FJAT-45037, assembly GCF_002797325.1. Lineage (GTDB taxonomy): Bacteria > Bacillota > Bacilli > Bacillales > Bacillaceae_D > Alkalihalophilus. The sequence goes on from NZ_KZ454938.1 coordinate 1,650,178, forward strand.
TTTCACTTCCATCGATACATTGTCTTCCATTTTTGCTGCTGGTGTACCTTCTCGCGGTGAATAGATGTACGTAAACGCACTGTCAAATTCAATTTGACGAACGAGCGATAATGTTTCTTCAAACTGCTCATCGGTTTCGTTAGGGAACCCGACAATTAAATCTGTTGTAAACGAAGCATTAGGAATCGCCATCTTAATTTTGTGAGCTAGGTCAAAATAATCTTCACGTGTATGCTTTCTGGCCATAAGCTTTAAAATTTCAGTGCTCCCATGCTGAACAGGTAAGTGAATATGTTCAACAAGATTTCCACCTTTAGACAATACCGATATTAAATGATTATCGAAATCACGTGGATGACTTGTTGTAAAACGAACACGCGGGATATCAATCTTATAGATATCATCCATTAAATGACCTAAACGATACTCCCTGTCATTTAAATCTTTACCGTAAGCATTCACATTTTGACCAAGTAATGTGACTTCTTTGTAACCGAGACGCGCAAGTTCCCGCACCTCAGCAATAATATCTTCAGGTAAGCGACTACGTTCTTTACCACGAGTATAAGGGACAATACAGTACGTGCAAAATTTATCACAACCATACATGATGTTAACCCATGCTTGTATTTTCCCATCGCGTTTGCGTGGCATATTCTCGACAATGTCACCTTCTTTTGACCATACTTCAATGACCATTTCTTTCCCAAATATGGCGTCTTGGAGAAGTCTTGGTAGCCGATGAATATTATGTGTTCCGAAAATGATATCGATATGCTGGTGCTTTTGCATGATACGATTGACGACATTTTCCTCTTGAGACATACAACCGCAAACTCCAACAATGACTTCAGGCCGCTCTCGTTTTAGTGATTTTAAATGTCCGAGTTCACCGAATACTTTGTTTTCTGCATTCTCACGGATCGCACACGTATTTAATAAAATGACATCTGCGTCTTTGGTTTCAGTCGTTTCTAAAAAGCCCATCTCGGTTAAGAGCCCTGCCATATGTTCAGAGTCATGGGTATTCATTTGACAGCCATATGTACGGATATGAAATTTCTTCCCTACTCCAATTGTTTTTAGTTCTTCAGGAATAATGTCATCAGGTCTTAACACTTGGACATCTTCTTTCCCGCGACGTTTACCTTGCTTATAATCCGGCTTGTCCGTAATTTTAATGTCACGGCCTTTGATACGGATCACCTTTTTATTTTCTTCTTCAGAGATAATTTTCGCATTAGAGAAATCAAAATATTTACTGTAATCTTTTGTTTGTTTTGCTTTTGGGTCAGAGGACGTCAAATCCTCTTTAGAACTTTGTGTATTACCTAAGCGTCCTAAACGCTGATCTTCATTCATGTCGCAATCCCCTTCCACCTGAATCGATCAGAAACATTCAATTGTATATTATACGGATGTTCGGATCGAAAAACAATGAAACTTGTATGACAACTTTCATCCCGACTTATAAAAAGAAAGAGCCCAGCACATGCCAGACTCTCTTCAACTTACATAAACTCAGCCATCATCTTGTTAAACTGTTCTTCATCCATTGTGAGATCATGCGTAGCAAGTGGTTGATCTGAGTAGTCTTCAATTAACTGCTGGTACGAAGGTTGCTGACTGTTTTGATAGATCAAACCTGTCACAAGCCCGTTATGTTCCATTAACGTCTGCATAGCGGTCATACGATTACTAGGATCATATGCATCTACATCTGCAAGCTTAGTTATGTTTTGTTTAAACCAATCATATGTGTTGACTTTATTAAATGTCACACATGGACTGAACACATTAATTAAAGAGAACCCTTTATGATTCATCCCTTGTTCAATAAGCGACGTTAATTCTTTAAGATCACTTGAGAAACTTTGAGCGACAAAAGTTGCACCTGCTGTCAAGGCCATTTCCATAACATTCAATGAAGATTCTACCGAGCCATTAGGTGTACTTTTCGTCTTAAAGCCAACATCACTTCTTGGAGAGGTTTGACCTTTTGTTAATCCATAAATTTGGTTATCCATGACAATATAGGTCACGTCAATGTTACGACGAATCGCATGGATGGTATGCCCCATACCGATTGCAAAACCATCGCCATCCCCACCAGAAGCAACGACGGTCAAATCTTTGTTCGCCATCTTTACTCCTTGTGCAATAGGAAGGGCCCGTCCATGTACGCCGTGGAAACCATATGCATTTATATACCCTGAAATACGTCCTGAACATCCAATTCCCGAGACAACCGCAAGATTATCTGGTTCTAAGCCGACATTTGCTGCCGCGCGCTGAATCGCCGCTTGAACGGAGAAATCTCCACATCCTGGGCACCAGTTTGGCTTGACTTTGTTACGAAACTCTTTAAATGTCGCCATCTTAGACCAACTCCTTGCATGATTGATGTAAATCTTTTGGTAGGAACGGATTTCCATCGTATTTTAAGATGCTTTCAATTTTGTCTGTACCAATATTCATCTTAATAATTGAAGCTAGTTGAGCCGTTGCATTATTCTCTACAACGACGACCTTTTTCGCTTGCTCCATTAGAGGTCTTAACTCCTCTGTTGGAAACGGGTGCAGAAGGCGCACTTGAGCATGATTGACTTTAATACCATCAGCTTCTAAACGTGGCATAGCTTCTTGAATCGTTCCACGCGTCGAGTTCACCCCGATGACAAGAAGATCTGCGACATCATGTTTGGCATCAACGAACAATGGATTTTTAAACTGCTTTGAGATTTGATTTAACTTACGCATACGTTTATCCATTTGTGCCACACGGTTTTCAGGACTCTCGGAAGGTTTTCCTGTCTCATCATGCTCAACACCTGTAACATGGTGAATCCCGTTTTTCATACCAGGGATCACACGTGGAGATACACCGTCTTCTGTTACTTCATAGCGCTTGAAGTACTCTTTATTTTCCCGTTCTGGCAATTGTGCATCCATATCTAGTTTCCCGCGACGAATCTCAACTTGACTAAAATCAAGCGGCTCCACAGATTGCTTTCCTAGTGAAAGAGCAAGGTCAGTCATTAAAATGACTGGACATTGATATTCATCGGCAATATTGAAGGCTTCGACGGTGTCATAGAAAGCCTCCTCAACTGTACTAGGTGCAATAACAACTTTCGGAATATCACCGTGCGTACTATAAATCATCGCCATGATATCTGATTGTTCTTGCTTCGTCGGTAGTCCTGTACTAGGGCCACCACGTTGTGTATCCATAATAACAAGCGGTGTCTCTGTCATACCAGAGAGACCAATTGCTTCAGCCATCAAAGAAAGTCCAGGCCCTGCTGAAGCTGTAAATGAACGAACTCCTGCATAGTTGGCACCAATCGCCATTGTACAAGCGGCGATCTCATCTTCTGTTTGAATAACCGCGCCACCGAAATCTGGTAACTTACGAATCATATATTCCATAATCTCTGATGCTGGTGTAATAGGGTAAGCTGCCATAAAACGACTCCCCGCTGCTACAGCACCCATTCCGATCGCATCATTACCGATCATAAACATACGCTTCTTGCCATCTGTTTTTTCAAGTTGTAATGTTGTAGAGTCTTCCGTTGCCTCTGCTTTGAAATAAGCAGCTCCCGCTTTAATTGCTTCCATATTTTTATCAACAATCGCTTGGCCTTTTTTCAAGAAAATCCCTTCAACTACGTCACGATAATCTTCTGGCTCAAGTCCAATAATCGCACTTGATGCACCTACAGCTACCATGTTCTTCATTAAAGAAGTTCCTAATTCATTTGCAATCTCTGTAAAAGGGATTGCATACATACGGACTTTACTACCCTCTGGTAACATTGGATTAAACTTTGTATCAGCAATAACGATGCCCTCTTCTTTTAATTCATGAATGTTAACATCGATCGTTTCTTGGTCGAAAGCGACTAATATATCAAGATCATCGGAAATCGAATTAAGTGGTGCCGTGCTGACACGAATTTTATTATTCGTATGTCCGCCCTTAATACGTGAAGAAAAGTGACGATACCCATATAAGTAATAACCTAGGCGGTTAAGGGCAGTAGCAAAAATTTCCCCTGTACTTTCAATTCCTTCTCCTTGCTGTCCTCCAACTTTCCAAGATAGTTGGTTTCTCATCTACTCCACTCCTTTATCTATACCGTTCTATCTATTTCGCTTCATAAATAATCTAATATCTCTTGTAAATATATCTATCATATCATTATTCCGAGTAATTTAATAGAAATAGTTCTATTTTTCTCTACTTGTACTTGAAGATTTAAATGACTTTCAAACGTCATAATGATAGACTTTATCATCTGAAAATGCAAGTTTTTTCGCCTTTACTTACCCTTCGTTCAATATCGTTAGCCTAGTATGAATAAAAAAAGAAGCACTCACGACGTAGCGTGATGTGCTCCCTTTTCATTTTCACATCGTTATCTCGGTTCTACAATTAACTTAATCGCCGTTCGCTCTTCTCCTTCGATCTGAATATCCGTAAAAGCAGGAATACAGATGAGGTCTATTCCACTAGGTGCCACAAACCCTCGTGCAATGGCAACGGCTTTGATCGATTGATTCAAAGCACCCGCCCCAATGGCTTGAATTTCTGCCGTTCCTTTTTCACGGATAACACCAGCTAGTGCGCCAGCTACAGAATTTGGTGTAGATTTTGCTGAAACTTTTAATACTTCCATTTCTTGTACCTCCTCATACGTGTCTCAAACTAATTAGAGCGTAAACAGACAATGATGAACAGTTAGTTACCTCGATCTCAGCACCTAGCCTTGTACAAGATGATGCTCTAGTACATACTTATTTCTTCAACTCTACACTTATTCCTTGTTTTTACAGATGAATCAAAGAACGAAGAAATCATCGATTAATTATAGAACGGGTGATCATCATTAATCAAAATACGATCAATTGATTTTGCTAGACCTGTTTTGGGGTCGAGATCAATCACCACTCCACTTAATTGTTCCCGCCCGCTTGCAACTTCAAACCTTACAGGCATTGACGTTAAAAACTTGTAGAGAACGGCTTCTTTATCCACTCCTAATACTCCGTCATACGGCCCTGTCATCCCCACATCACACATAAACGCTGTCCCGTTAGGTAAGACCCTATTATCCGCGGTTTGAACATGTGTGTGCGTTCCTACAACTGCTGTTACACGTCCATCTAAATACCAGCCCATCGCTTGTTTCTCACTCGTTGTTTCCGCATGAAAATCGACAAAGATTATCGATGTCCGTTTAGACACTTCTTCAAGAATCTCATCTATTTTTTGAAATGGACAATCTACTGGATTCATAAATGTTCTTCCCATTAAATTGACTACCGCTACTTCAATCGCGTTAATTTTAACAAACGTATAACCAACACCTGGTGAGCCTGCTGGGTAATTAGCCGGACGTACTAATGCTTTCGCTCGGTCAATAAACTCGAAAATTTCTTTATTGTCCCATGCGTGGTTTCCAAGTGTAACAGCCTGTGCCCCTGCTCCTAAAAATCCTTTATATATCTTTTCAGTAATTCCTCTACCAGAAGCAGCATTCTCTCCGTTAATAATTGTAACCATCGGTTTATAATGTTGCTTCAACTTCGGAACGTACTCATCGACCATCTTACGTCCTGGCGATCCATAAACATCGCCAACAAATAATATTTTCATAAAGACCCCTTTTATACTTTTAGTCTCTCCACTTACAATCAGAAATTACCTATAAATCATAGCATGTTTAGTGGATGCATGCATCTTCAGACAAAAACAAATAAAGTGGCAAGATGCCACTTTATTTTGCATACTCCACTGCCCTTGTTTCGCGAATAACTGTTACGCGAATATGTCCTGGGTAGTCAAGTTCATCTTCAATTTTTTTCGTGATATCGCGAGCAAGTTTATGAGCTTTCGTATCATCGACAACATCTGGTCGAACCATGATTCGAACCTCACGTCCTGCTTGGATCGCATACGTCTTCTCGACCCCTTCAAATGACTCTGAAATTTCTTCTAATTTTTCTAGGCGTCGGATGTACGTCTCAAGTGTTTCACGACGTGCTCCAGGTCTAGCAGCAGATAGAGCATCAGCTGCGGCAACAAGTGTTGCAATAATAGAAGTAGCTTCAGTGTCTCCGTGGTGAGAAGCAATTGAGTTAATCACTACTGGATGTTCCTTGTATTTCGTACCTAATTCGACACCGATCTCCACGTGGCTACCTTCAACTTCATGATCAATGGCTTTCCCAATATCGTGAAGCAAACCAGCACGTTTTGCTAGCTTGACGTCTTCTCCAAGTTCAGCGGCCATTAAGCCTGTTAAATGTGCAACCTCCATAGAGTGTTTTAACACATTTTGACCATAGCTTGTTCTGAATTTCAATCTACCTAAGATTTTAATTAAGTCAGGATGTAGGCCATGAATGCCCATTTCAAAGGTTGTTTGCTCTCCGTATTCACGAATCGCTTCATCAACTTCACGTCTTGATTTATCAACCATCTCTTCAATTCTAGCAGGATGAATTCGTCCATCTTGTACAAGCTTTTCAAGTGCTGTACGAGCAATCTCACGTCGAATTGGATCAAATCCTGATAAAATAACTGCCTCAGGGGTATCATCGATAATCAGGTCAATCCCTGTTAATGTTTCAAGCGCACGGATATTACGTCCTTCACGACCAATAATGCGCCCTTTCATTTCATCATTCGGTAAGTTGACGACAGACACCGTCGTTTCTGCTACATGATCTGCAGAGCAACGTTGGATTGCAAGGGATAGTACTTCTCTTGCTTTCTTATCTGCTTCTTCTTTTGCTTGAGCCATTCGTTCTTTAATAATTAGTGCGGTCTCATGAGCAAGATCTTGCTCGACCTCCGAACGAATCGCTTCGCGAGCTTCCTCTCTTGTTAATCCAGAGATTCGCTCAAGCTCAACTTTATGCTTGTTTAAGATTTCTTCCACTTTGCTGTCCATCTCTTCAACTTGTCGTTGTTTTTTGGTGAGAGACTCCTCCCTCTTGTCCAAAGACTCCTCTTTCTTATCTAAGGTTTCACTTTTACGGTCAAGAATCTCTTCTTTTTGTACCAAACGATTCTCTTGTTTTTGAATCTCATTTCTTCGTTCACGAATTTCACGTTCGGCTTCAATGCGAATTTTATGAGCTTCATCTTTCACTTCAAGAACAGCTTCTTTTTTATTCGCTTCAGCTTCACGCCTAGCATCTTCAACAAGTTGTTTTGCTGCATGTTCCGCGCTCGAAATTTTCGCTTCTGCAATGGATCGTCGAACAAGATATCCAACAACTGCACTTACTGCAGAGACAACAAGCAAAATGGAGATGAATATAACGAAGTTTTCCATACACTTTCACCTCCTCTTGCTATCTAATTGTTGGTTCCAATTTGTGTCATACTTTCATCATTTTAAAGTTGCATACATGTCGTACACAGTGCCTGCGGAATAAATAATATGACAGAAAAATTTACCGCATTCTCCATCATTGTAAGCCGCACGCTACTTGATGTCAAGTGTTGTCAATTTCCTGAACTTCACTGATGCCATCACGGATAGACACTTGATATGCAAGGTCTCCAGATTCAGCAAGATGATGATTATGAGTGATCATAATGATTTGTCGACCAAACATTGTGCTTAATGATTTTAAAAATTCATACAAATAGTACACATACTCGCCTGAGACATGCTTTCCTGGCTCATCTAACAGCAAAGGCCCTTCTACTTTGGGTTGGATTGTCTCCATTAAAGCGACACGAAGAGCCAGTGTCACAATATCAACGACCCCACCACCTCTTGCATCTTGTGGCTTTGTTTTGACTTGAATGCCCTCATAATCAGAAACGACGTAAAACTCAGCAACAGCTTTATTTCCTTGTTCTTCAATTTCAATTTGAAAAGAAAACAACGGTCCGAACACATATTGAAGAGCATTGGTCACCAGAGTCTCCATCTGTTGCTTGGCTTGTTCTCTTGCATATTCTGCAGATTGTTGTAGTAAAAGTCTTGCTTTTTCATACGTGTCAATCGTTTCTCGATATTCTTGTATCGATTGCTCACGCTTTTTCACTTGATCTTTTAACAAACGACGCTTAGCATCTTGGCGCGTCCATTCATCATGTGCACGAGCATGGATTTTCTCAAGTTCTAAAATACGCTCCCTTGCATTGATGAGCTGATTACTCATCACCAACAAGCTCCTTAGGGATAAGATTCCATGTTTTTTCTAGCGATTGATCAATCTCCTTTTCCAATCGAATAATCTCATTATCTAGTTGATCCGGACTTACACCTAACTCTTCTAGTTCTTTAAGTAAGCGAGTGCGTTGGTTTTCTAATTCCTCAAGCTTTGCCTCCGCTCGGTACCTCATGTCTCGAGCTTTATCGATCGCTTTTCTCATCTTCGTTAAGTCTTGTTCTACGTGGTTCATATTCGGCCTCCTTCAGCTAGTCTTCATCTATTTTATGATGTTATTTTATTTCCACAGGTCGGACATTGTCCGATATGCTTTAGCGCCGCGTCAAATTCTGTTTCGAGATGCTCTTGTTCTTTAGTTTGCTTTTCGATGAATTTGCTTCCTTCACTTAAACGGCTAGTTACATCTTCTAACTGCTCTTTCACTTTTCGTAACGCTTTATGTTTCAGGAGAGCTTGTTCGAGTCTTTCTCTCTTCTCTTCTAAACGATCTGTTTGCTTCACGCGCTCATAGATATCAACCGTACGTCTATGAGCTTCTGTGACCTGACTGTATTTAATTTTAAGTTGTTGTAATTCGCTTGCCAATTGTGATTGATCTTTTATTTGATCGAGCACTCGCCAATCCGTTTGTTTTACAAAGTCAGTTTGATGAAGTTGTTTTTTTACTATATCCATTTGCTGGGTATGTGAGAGCTGGTATTGTTGCCATTTTATCAACTTGTTTTTTTGAATAAGTGAAGATTGAATATGCTCATAATTTAATGCCGCTCGATCAACATTTGCCGTTTTTTGAATCCATTTACGGCAAAGCTCAATCGACTTTGAAAATTCATTTAGACTATCTAATTTATGTTGAAGCAACTTTGCATAGGAGAATGTCTGTTTGATCGCCTCAAACTTCATGTTCCAATCTTCTATCTTTTCTACTAATCGATACGTCTTTTCTGTCTCATCTTTTTCAAGTTGTAGCTTATGTACTCGTTCTTTTTGTTGTTTGAATCGATTGAGCAACTCATGCTTTTCTCTTAGCACCTGAAGCGCTTCTTCTCCACGGTCTAGCTCTGCTCGCTGCTTGTCTAATGATTCAAACGGTTCAAGCTCACTCGTTAATTGATCTAATTCGCCTTCTTCTAGCTTCACTCGTTGCGTTAACCCTGAAAGGTCTTTAGATGTGTCACGAATCGCCATATCTAGATAATGTGCTCCACTTATTCGACCAATGGTTTTCGCACGTAAAGAACTCGTTTGCTCCAGTAGAAAAGGTCCATCAAGTTGTCCCGAGAGATGAATAGCTAGCTCATGATCGCGATCAATACGTAGAGGTCTCATACCATGTGCCTTAAGTACTTCATCTGGCACATGGATGCCAAACCCTTCTAATACTAAATCATCTTTCTGATCTTCTCGGATGATATAGCGATTTTTGGAGGATGTACGTTCTCTTGTAATTTGAATGCCATTTGATAGTTGAACCGTTACACGAACAAAGTCAGCCCCTACTCGAATAAAGTCTGTACCGCGCGGTTGGTTATACAACAACCACTTTAATGCGCGGATAATCGCCGTTTTTCCACTATCAGATTGCCCGACCAGCACATTCAATCCCTTATTTAATTCAATCGTAGTATCTAAGTGGGATTGAAAATTCTCCAAACGTACGGATTCAAACTTATTCATCTTCTCCCCCCTTCCACGTTTCTTCAATCACAGTAATTCTTCTAAGTGCTTCTTGTTTGACTTCATCGCTAACATTAGACAAGGCCGCGATCTCGCCGATAATATCGCCCATGTTTAATGATTTAAACTCTGATTGTTCCTTCACTTGTTGAACAAACTCATGCAATTTTTCTTCTTGATGCACAGCTTTCTCTAAATATGTTCGGTCTAACACATCTTCCCCTGATTCAGCTGATTGTAAAGTGTGTAGCGTTAAAGCAATCGATCCGTTTTCACCGATCTCTCCGATCACATATTGAGGAAAACGATTAATTTCAGACCAATGATTGTTCACTCTCGCCATCGCTCCAGGATTACAAATCCATGTTCCACCTTGTTCCTTAATTCCAAATCCTCCGTGAAAATGTCCTGTTAAAATGACATCCGCAGTCGTAGTCCAAATATGATCGATTAACGTGTGTGGAATCCCCTCTGGTAAGGATTTTTCAACGAGCATGCTGTGAACGAGATGGATCAACACATCGGCATCGTGTTCATTTTGTGGATAATAATCTAATTTAGGATCTCTTTGGTCAAGATCGTAATGATAGGGTTGACCGGAAAGTTGTACACGCAGTCCATCTTTTTCAATTAGCACGGGTTTATCTGGAGATACAACAGTCATTAGACCAAATGAATCAAGCAACCCTAGCATCGTGCGTGAAATCGTCTCGGGGTTATGTCCAAATGTATCGTGATTTCCTGCAATCGCATAAATAGGCATTTTTGCTTCTCTAAATAAACGGGCAAATTGTCCAACTACATTCGGTGATAAATCTGGTCGATCAAACACATCGCCACCATGAAGAAGCATATCTACTTCTTGTTCGTTAGCAATCTTAATAACTTCTTGTATTTTTTTCGTCATGGTTTCTTGAAATACATCCTTGCGGTTTTTCGGTGTCGTCCCTCTAATATGTGTATCGGTTATGTATAAAAACTTCATTGGCCACCTCAAATAGTTGAGATTTTAAAAGAATAAGCACCCACAAAAGGTGCTTATTCCAATATATCTATTATTTTAAATCAACGGGTACATCTGCAAATTCTTCTTCCTTTGCTACTTCTACAGTAATCTCGCCATTTAATCCGTGATGATTGCGGATCAATGTTTCAATTTCATTGGTAAGAGCAGGGTTTTCTTTTAAGAATTGTTTAGAATTCTCTCGACCTTGTCCTAATCTTTCTTCTTTAAATGAATACCAAGCTCCACTTTTCAGAACGATATCAAGGTCAGCTGCTATGTCTAAGACAGAGCCTTCACGAGAAATCCCTTCTCCGTACATGATATCAACTTCCGCTTGTTTAAATGGTGGTGCAACCTTATTTTTAACGACTTTAATCTTCGTCTTATTACCAACCATGTCATTGCCTTGCTTTAATGTTTCGGCACGACGCACTTCTAAACGAACAGATGAATAGAACTTCAACGCACGACCACCAGGTGTTACTTCAGGATTCCCGAACATGACACCTACTTTTTCACGAATCTGGTTAATAAACATAGCTATCGTTTTTGATTTATTAACCGCACCTGATAGTTTACGAAGTGCTTGAGACATTAATCGAGCTTGAAGACCAACATGACTATCTCCCATATCTCCTTCAATCTCTGCTTTTGGCACAAGGGCAGCCACACTATCGATAACAATCATATCAACGGCTCCACTTCGAACTAGTGCTTCTGCAATTTCAAGAGCTTGTTCTCCTGTATCTGGTTGAGATAATAAAAGTTCATCAATGTTTACACCAAGTCTTTGAGCATAATCAGGATCAAGAGCATGCTCAGCATCAATGAATGCAGCTTGTCCACCGTTACGTTGAATTTCAGCAATGGCATGTAGAGCCACTGTTGTCTTACCTGAAGATTCCGGTCCATATACTTCAATAACACGACCACGTGGATATCCACCTACTCCTAATGCAATATCAAGGGCAAGAGCTCCACTTGAAATCGTCGATACACGTTGATCTGTTTGTTCCCCTAGTTTCATGATTGAACCTTTACCAAATTGCTTTTCGATTTGGCGTAGCGCCATATCAAGAGCTGCTTTACGATCAGTCATTGATCATCTCTCCTCTATATAAAAACTTATATCGTCTAACTTGTTACTTCAAATCTAACTCTTTATCATCATACCTTCTTTTGAGTCATTTGCCAATAGTTTTTACGAACATTTATTCGCTTTTTGAATAGTTAAATAGTGGAGAATGAGTTATTTAGGAGAGTACTAGCCCTATTAAGGGCCAGCACGAAGGGTATAATTAAGAAGAATTGCTTGTTTTCGTTGGATGTCTTTCACGTTTCGGACGAGGCTTTGCAGGTTCAAGATTTACACGAGCACCGTTAATACGAGAATACCGCAGAGCTTCATACACAAATGGTGCAACCTCTTCGGGGACTTCAACAAACGTAAAGTTCTCAAAGATATCAATACGTCCGACAGCCTTACTCGGTATTCCGACCAATTCGGAGATTTCTTCTGTTAAGATTTTTGGAGTCATGTTCACATTTCGTCCAACATTTATGAAGAAGCGGACCATTCCTTTCGCTCCTCCTGTCTCCCCAAAGTTATAACCCGCTTCTTCATTAGCCGAATCACTTGAGAAATTCAATTTTAATAAAGCTGCCACGACATCTTCAGCTGAATGATCTTGGAGCACCTCTTCTACTAACGGACTGAATAGATCAAATTCTTTACCTCGGTCATCAATCGTCTCACTAATCAATTTCCGCCAAGAATTTTGCTGCTTTTCAACAACATCCTCAATCGTCGGCACTTCTTGAGATGGAATGGACATTTTAATTTCATGTTCGATCGACCGTAAATGCTTCATCTCACGTGGTGTCACGAGTGTTAACGCAAGACCAGCACGCCCCGCTCGTCCTGTTCGCCCAATTCTATGAACATAGCTTTCAGGGTCTTGTGGGATGTCGTAATTGATTACATGTGTGACATTATCAACATCGATCCCTCTTGCTGCTACGTCTGTTGCAATAAGAAACTCAATCGAAGAGTCTCTAAATTTCTTCATCACAGAATCGCGTTGAGGTTGTGTCAGATCACCATGAAGTCCGTCGACAAGATAGCCTCTTGCTTGAAGAGCTTCTGCCAATTCAGCGACACCTTTTTTTGTGCGACAAAACAATATTCCTAAGTCGACTTCTTCACTATCAATGATTCGACATAAAGAATCGACTTTGCTTCGTTCTAAAACTTTATAGTAAAGCTGATCAATTAAAGGGGCTGTAACTTCCCCTTTATTAATTGTTACTACTTTTGGTGTCGTCATGTAGCGATGAGATAGTTTTTTTATGGCGGGGGGCATCGTTGCAGAGAAAAGAAGCGTTTGTCTTGCCCCTTTCACTTCACGTAAAATAGATTGAATATCTTCAATAAAGCCCATATCAAGCATTTCATCCGCTTCATCAAGCACAATTGTATGCGCTCGATCTAATTGCAACGTCTTTCGTCGTATATGATCAAGCACACGGCCAGGTGTCCCGATGACCACTTGTACACCTTGTTTTAACGCTTTGATTTGATGCCCAATCGACTGTCCACCATAAATAGGTAGTGTTCGAATGCGCTTATGCGTAGACAATTTTTGTAGTTCTCCTGAGACTTGAATCGCTAGCTCTCTTGTTGGCGTTAAGATTAACGCTTGTACATATCGTTCTTCGGTAACCTTATCCACAACAGGAATCCCAAATGCCGCTGTTTTCCCTGTTCCTGTTTGAGCTTGACCGATCACATCGCCACCTTCTAAAATGATAGGAATCGCTTTTGCTTGAATCGGCGACGGTTCTTCAAAGCCCATCTCTTTAATTGCACGTTTAACTGGTTCAGAAATTTGAAAATCACTAAAATACGTCATTATCCTAAATTCCACCTTTTCAGTTCGTTCAACAAATAGAAACATCCATACTTCATGGCTCTCATACGAATGGATTCTCTGTTGCCAGTAAGCTGTAGTCTAAACGTTTTGACTTGCTGATTACTGTACGCAATGCCTATATAAACTAATCCAGGCTCTTTCCCCTCTTGTCCACTCGGTCCCGCTACACCTGTAAAACTTAAACCAATGTCAGACCGGAGACGCTCCCTTACTTCTCGTGCCATAACTCCAGCACATTCAGCACTAACAACTCCACTGCTTGTTATCAATTCTTTCGACACTCCGAGTTGATTTTCCTTCACCTTTGTTTGATAGGAAACAATGCTTCCAACAAAAATATTAGAGGCCCCAGGTACACTCGTGATCGCACTTGATACTAAACCGCCAGTTAAACTTTCAGCAGTTGAAAGTGTCGTATGTGTCGATTTCAAACGATCAACAAGCACGGCTATTAGTGAGGACTCTCCATATCCATAGAAAAATTGACCCACTCTTGCTTGGATTTTTTCCTCTGTATGATCCAATAGCTGCTTTGCTACTGAAGCATCGTGATGTTTAACCGTCAGACGTAAAGTCACCTCTCCCTCGCTTGCTAGAGGTGCAATCGTAGGGTTGGACTGAGCGGCAAGAAGATCCTCAATCATCGTTTCAAGTTTCGATTCACCAATATTAAAAAATCGTAACACCCTTGACGTAATTGATTCATTCGTTTTATTTCGCTGTTGTAAAAAAGGTAGTAACTGCTCTTTTACCAGCGGTTCTAATTCTTTTGGTGGTCCAGGGAGAAGAACAAATGTGCAGCCGTCTACTGTTGCGATCATACCAGGCGCCATTCCGTAATGATTAGGCAGCACCTGACTTCCCTCAATAATAAGAGCCTGTTTTTTATTGTTAGGCGTCATGTCACGATTCACTTTTTGAAAATAAGCTTCGATTGAAGCAAGAGATGCATCATCATAAACGAGGTTTTTTCCGAGAAACGTCGCAACGGTCTCTTTCGTCAAATCATCTTTTGTCGGACCTAAACCTCCTGTTAAAAAAACGAGGTCAGAGCGAGCAGCAGCATCTTTGATCACACCGGTTAAGCGATTTTTGTTATCACCGACAACCACTTGGTAGTAGACATCAATGCCAGAAGCTGCTAGTTCCTCCGATAAAAATCGGGCGTTTGTATTAACAATTTGCCCAAGTAATAACTCTGAACCTACAGCAATGATTTCCGCCCTCATCGATAGTCCCCCCTTATTTCGAACTCATCACTACATGTCTATTTTTGATGAAATAATCCACACCCGACAAGATCGTTAAAATGGTTGCAATCCATATGGAGATCATAGCGAACGGAATCGATAGCGCTTCAAAAGGTAGGTTATACAACATCAAAGCCGAAATTCCGATAATTTGCCAAACTGTTTTCCATTTCCCTAGATTACTCGCAGCGATCACTTGACCATCCGCTGCTGCAACGAGACGAATTCCTGTTACGGCAAATTCACGACTAATTATGACGATTGCAATCCAAGCAGGAAGAAGTTGCAATTCGACAAGACCAATTAAAGCAGCTGTAATGAGCAACTTATCAGCTAACGGATCTAAAAACTTCCCGAAATTTGTAACAAGATTTAATTTACGTGCATAATACCCATCTAACCAAT
The DNA here is from genome assembly GCF_002797325.1 of Bacillus sp. FJAT-45037. GTDB lineage: Bacteria > Bacillota > Bacilli > Bacillales > Bacillaceae_D > Alkalihalophilus. Next base: position 1,665,654 of record NZ_KZ454938.1, read on the forward strand.
CTGTCGATGCTGCAAAAATAAAGAGTAAAGCAGCAATGAAATGGGCTACAGGTATCGTCACGCCTAGCCATTCCCATTCACCTAAAGGCAGTGGCGCTAGCATAAATATCATAAAAATTGGTATAAGAAAAATCCTTGAAATCGTAATTTTATTAGGTAAATTCACCAATATTCCCTTCTTTCCTGTTAATCCTATGTAGTTATCTCATGTTGACATATTGAACAGGAAAGTCAAAATCCTGCTGTTTCATGACTTGAATCACATGTTGAAGATCATCAATACTCTTTGCCGTTACACGTACTTGTTCATTTTGGATTTGTACTTTTACTTTTAATTTTTCATCACGTATGGTTTTCGTAATTTTTTTCGCGCGATCTGCACTTAACCCTTTAATAAGTGTAATGACTTGGCGTACTGTTCCACCTGAAGCAGCTTCAATCTTACCGAAATCCATTGTTTTCTGTGACAAACCACGTTTAATAAATTTAGATTTCAAGATATCAATAACGCTATCGAGTTTATACTCATCATCCGAGATGATCGTTATTTGTGTCTCATCTTTCCGTTCTATTGAACTTTTAGATCCTTTAAAATCATAACGGTTTCCAATTTCTTTCATCGCTTGAACAATCGCATTATCTACCTCTTGACCGTCAATATCAGAAACAATATCAAATGAATGTTCTTTTGCCATTTTCATGTCACTCCATTTCTAGATCTCATTTACAAATAACACTGCTTATTGTACCATATTATGGGCAAATTTGAGAAACAAGTCGGTTCTAGATTTCAGACGATGGACCGAGCAAATTGTAAAAAAAAAAGCGGTCCGTAGACCACTCTTTTTATTGTTCATTTTCGGTTACTTGAACGATATTAACTCTTTGATGAGGGTTGTCAATTGCAAAGTCCACCTCTTCATCATTAATGAACAGTGTTACATTTTGCGAGGCACCGATATTGATTTCTATTTCTTCCTCTTCAGCAAATTGATAAGACAATTCTTCCCCTCCGGCTGGTTGGCCTGAGAAAAACTGATTGCCTAATCCATTTTTAATATCAACATACGAATTTCCGTTGAGTTGGATCACAACATCGAAGCGATCTGACACTAATTCATAGTAAGAAGTATTCCCACTAGTTGATGTAAATGTAAGTTCACTTGCAGGTGGCGTCTCTTCCTCCTCAGGTACTTCCTCTTCGTCGACGATTCCTTCTTCTTCAGAGCCTTCTTCATCGACCGGTTCGCTATCTTCTTCCACAGGTTCATTCGGCTCGACAACATCTTCAGAAAAGTCCGCATCAACATTCTCTTCATTGTCTGGAGGAATTGCTGCATCGCGCTCTCCGCCAATACTTTGTGTAATTAACCAAATAACGACGGCAAAGATGACCAAGAACGCTAAGGCTGCCATTGCTGGCACGAAAGCCGATTTAGATTTTTTGGTCGGACGAACAGGTGATTTTGTACGCTCAGAGCGAGATGGTAAGTCTACTGCTTCTTTTTGAGGGTTTGGAAGTTCACTACGATATTGGTCAAATAACACTTCCGAATCTAACCCTACTGCCTCGGCATACGTCTTAACAAATGCTCTAGCATAAAAAAGACCAGGAAGGGTATCAAAACGCCCTTCCTCAATTGCTTGTAAATAACGCTTTTGGATCTTTGTTGTTCTCTGCAAGTCTTCAAGAGATAATCCTTTTTGTTCTCTTGTTTCCTTCAAATGTTGACCTAATTCTGACACAACTAACACCTACCTACAACTTTAACTAATATCAAATGAAGAGAAACCAGACTCCATCACTTCATAGGAGATTGTCTCTTTCTCATTGTTCCTTAATTCAATGATGCAATCAAAATCTTCTAATTCATATTCTGTTTCACGCACAAAGATATCTGGATGCTCGACTACTTTCACCGCAGGCAATCGCATAATATCTCGTACTAATGTACGATGTCTCTCTGTCGAACGCATGGTTGAGACAATTCCATCGATAATAAAAATGTGATCCTCACTTAATTCATCATCTGCAAGTTGATTGCGAACGGTTTGTCTAAGTAATGTTGAGGAAATGAACGACCATCTTTTGTTGGCACAAACACTAGCCGCTACAATCGATTCCGTCTTCCCCACTCGAGGCATCCCGCGTATCCCAACTAAATAGTGGCCATCACGCTTATATAATTCGGCCATAAAATCGACGAGCAAACCAAGCTCCGTCCGAATAAAACGAAAGGTCTTACGATCATCTGCATCTCGTTCAATATATCGTCCGTGGCGAATCGCTAAGCGATCACGTAATCGAGGCTCTCGGAATTTTCTAACCGTAATGCTCTCGATCGTGTCTAAAATCGCACGAAACCTAGCTATAGGATCCTCACTAGCACTACGTATTAACATCCCACGACGCATATCATCGACACCGTTTATTGTCACAATGTTTATTTTTAACATACCAAGTAAAGAAGAGATATCTCCTAGTAATCCAGGACGATTGTTATGAATTTGATACTCTAAATACCATTCCTTCATAATGTATACCGTCACCTTTCTATTGTAGGATATGCAACTTATAGGTAACTTTTAAGGTGAAATATTGACAAATTCATCTAATATTCTCTACTTCTTAATGATAATGGATTTTACTTGCAAATGAAAGCACTTTGTCTAGTTAAATGCCAAAATGTCGAAAAAGATACTTGAAGCACTTAGTTTACTACAAAAATGTTCATGCTCCTACCGTTTTTATTTAGATTTAGTCCTAAAGCTATAATAAGTGGAACACCTAAAAAAGAACGCCGCACGTATGTGCGACGTTCTCTTACTTTTAGCCATCGTTATGAACTAGTTTAACCATCATATTTGCAATAGCATGTTGTTCTGCTTCATCTGCTACTTTCCATAGCTCTGCTAGAACACGCTCTTGCTCATTTTTAGGCTCTACTTGTTGTGCTAGATATTCGCCTACTTGATAAGCCACATCCGATACAACATTTTGATTCATGCCCTCATGTTGAGCTTGATCAAGACGATCGCCTAAAAAGTCTTTCCAATGATCCCAGTTGTCGAGTACAGACATACTAGCCCCTCCTTGAAGAAAATGTATTACATCCTTATTTTCTCAAGCAAAGCGGTTTTTTATGCAGAGAAACTTAACAATTCCACGCACCATTTATAGAGAGAATTTGACCGTTTATATAATTTGATTTCTCAGAAGCTAAAAAAGCAACAGCATGTGCGATATCTTCTGGTGTCCCAAAGACGCCAGCAGGTATTTCATCGCATAGGTCATTTAAGTCAACTTGTGAGTAGCTTTTCATCATATCCGTTAAAATCGCACCAGGTGCCACCGCATTAACTTGGATGTTACTTATTGCTACTTCTTTAGCTAGGCTCTTAATAAAGCTGTTTAAGCCACCTTTGGCAGCAGAATAAGCCACCTCACATGCTCCTCCAGTCACACCCCAAATAGAAGAAATGGCTATCACTTTCCCCTTTTTTTCACGAATCATATGTGGTAAAAGCTTGCGTGTTATCTTGATTGGATTTGCGACATACAAATTCATCATTTGATCAAGTTCATGATCCGTTAAGTCTGTGAACAATTGGGAAAGGCTCATTCCACCACAGTGAATGACGATATCAACAGGTGCAAATACTTGCTGTAATAATTGTGAGGCCCCCTCCCGCATACTAAGATCTGCTTGTACATAGTGAACATCATCTGCCCCTTGTTTAAGACAATCCTTCCCAACAGCAAGTACCGCTTCTTCATTTGTATAATAATGCAAAAATAGAGCGCACCCAGGTGAGGCTAGCTCTTTTGCAATCGCTGCACCAATCCCTCGTGACGCTCCAGTGATTAAAATTCTTTTCATTTTCTTTACTCCGTCTCTTCTGCTCGGACTTGACAGACTGTAAAGCGATCGAAGTCAAAATGTTCATTTAACACATTTTTAAGATGATCCGCTGTGATTGTTTCAAGTACTGGCACCACATCAAATAAATTCATCTTGTTGAATTCGTAACGTGTAAATTGATTGGCAATATACTCAGGTGAATTAAGCGAGCGTAAAAATGAACCGATCTTCTTTTTTACCGCACGACGGACCATTTGTTCATCTAAATCAGACTGCTTAAACGTAGTCACCATTTCTTTAATGGCATCAGCAAGTTCGTCTGGCTTATTCGTATCGCCACCCAATATCGTAAACCCAAAACCTTCTTCAGCTGAGTAATCAAATGAGAAGGAATCGTCAATCAATCCGTCTTCATGTAGCTTTTGATAATTGGATGAGCTTTGACCAAACATGAGATCGAGCAATATATTCATTGATAATTCTCGCTTTAATAATTCTTCGCCTTGCCTTGTTGGATTGGATTCTTTAAACCCAACTAAACACTTCGGTGTATGAACAGGCATACGAATCACATTTTTTTCAGTCGCTACCTTCATTGGCTCTTCATCAAAGAATCGTTCAATGTCTTTAGGTTTTGAAAATGACTTTTTCTCTTGGTTTTCACGTACTTGCTGCATCATTTCTTCTGGATTAACAGGGCCAATAATAAATAACAACATGTTATTTGGATGATAAAACGTTTCGTAACATGTATAGAGCAAATCTTTTGTCACGTTTGAAATCGATTCAATTGTGCCAGCAATATCAAGTTTAACAGGGTGATGAACAAACATATTTTCAATTACACCAAAATAAGCTCTCCAGTCCGGATTGTCATCATACATCGTAATTTCTTGACCAATGATTCCTTTTTCCTTCTCTACGCTTTCTTCTGTGAAGTATGGATGTTGTACAAAATTCATGAGTGTTTCAAGGTTCTGTTCGACATTCGATGTACTTGAAAACAAGTAGGCTGTGCGTGTAAAGCTAGTAAAAGCATTTGCTGATGCCCCTTGTTTACTAAAATCCTGAAAAACATCCCCATTTTCATCTTCGAACATTTTATGTTCTAAGAAGTGCGCAATTCCATCCGGGACATGAAGAGGATCTTTTCCTCCTAAAGGCGTAAACTTATTATCAATTGATCCGTATTTGGTTGTAAATGTGGCATACGTTTTATTAAAGCCTTCTTTTGGCAAAATATAAACATCTAACCCATTATCAAGTTTTTCATGATAAAGCGTTTCATCTAGCTGTTTAAAAGTGAGGGGCTTCATTTTGAGTCCTCCTTTCCTGTTAGGAAGTAAATAGTATCGAGTTGTACTTTATTCGCCGCTTTCACTACATCCTCTTTTGTAGTATGATCAATCTCTTTCAGTAGCTCATCTAACGAACGTGTTTGACCACTCACAATTTGATGATAAGCAAGTTCAACATACCCTCTTGCAACATCAGACGTTTCGAGTAATTGATTTTTCAACATCGCTTTTGTTTGATTAAGTTCTGCCTCTGTGAAATCACCAGTACGCATCGCTTCATGTTGCTCTTTAATGATTGTCACAGCCCGTTCGTATTTAGAGAATTCAATACCTGACATCACCATCATGATTCCTTTATGGCTTTCATAACGCGAAGCCGCATAATAGGCAAGACTTTCTTTTTCACGAACATTTATAAATAACTTCGAATGAGAGAATCCTCCAAACAATCCGTTAAATAATTGCATCGCGATATAATCGGGACTATTGTACGTCGTATATGTACGATAACCAATATGTAGCTTCCCTTGTTTAACATCTTGTTCATCTGTTACGATATTCTCATTTTTTACGTCGGGACTTTCACTGCTTGCTGGCACTTGTTCTTTAGGGTTGCGGCTATCAAAAGTGAAATGTGTTTTTATTTGTTCAATTGCTTCTTGCTCGTCAATATCACCGACAACATACAGGTCCATGCGATCTGTATCTAGGAGTTCTTTGTAATAAGAATACAGCGACTCGGCTGTAATCGCTTCCACTTCACCTTCAGTTCCGAATGCTGTTAAGCCAAACGGTTCGTCTTTACACATTTCTTCAGTAATACGAACATTCGCAAAGCGCATTTTATCATCGTAGACCGATTGAATCCGTTGTTTTAATGAACGTTTCTCACTCTCAACTATAGTCGACGCAAATGCCTCACCTTCTGTTAGCGGATTAAGGAGAACCTCTGCAAGTAATTTCATACCTTCTTCAAAAATCGGTGTTTGGTCTGTTAAAAATTTTTCATTAGCCACATCTAACCGAATCGTTATGACATGCTGTTCTCCCTTTTTCTGCACGTCAGAGGATAGCATTGCGCCGTATAATTCATCAAGACGTCCTCTCACTTCTTTTCGTGAAGGAGATGTCACCGTGCCATTTTGAAGAATATGAGGAAGCAAGGCGCGCATGGCGACTGTCTCTCTATGAAGTGGCGCTTTCATCATGAGCATTAATGTATTGGTTTTATAGCGGTCTGTTTTAATGGTATGGACATTTAGACCGTGACAATCTACTGTGTTTTCAGCTAGTTGCATTGCAATCATCTCCTTTTTACCATTCATCGTTAGTTTATGCCTTTACTCGCTTTCTTACTACGTGGAACTTAAATTTATCCGCTCTAAAATAATTAAGAGAATAAAGTAATGGTCGTTCACTTTGATCATAATGTGTTTGTTTTAAAAGTAACAATGACGTACCTGGGTCACAGTGAAGCGTCTCTGACACTCGCTCATGGTAGCCAATCGGCTCAATATATGTAATGGCATATGTAATAGAGTGCCCGAGTTCTTCTAAGTAATTAAAAATTGATTTCGTTTCATGAATAGAGTGATTTTTAAGCAACTCATTGGGCACTCTATCAAGGCAATAGACAAGAGGCACCTCATCTGCTGTACGAACACGTTCAATTTCCATCACTTCTGTTAATTCTTCATCATTAAACCGACGTCGGTCTTCATCTGTTGCTTCACTAACAGCCGACGACAAAAAGATTGTCCCAGGTTTCATGTTAGCTTGTTTAATCATATCCGTCACACTGTAAAGTTCTTCAATTCCAGCCAAGAAAAGAGGTTTTGTATGTACAAATGTTCCAACCCCGTGACGCCTAACCACAACCCCTTCTTCTTCAAGTAGACGAAGAGCTTCCCGCAACGTTGCACGAGAAATTCCTAGCTGTTTGGACAATTCAAATTCAGAAGGGAGCTTTTCTCCTTCTTCATAGACTTGGTTTTCGATATCTTCTTTAATCCGGTCAATTACTTGTAAATACAACGGACGATGATCTGCTTTAATCAAAGTCTCCACCCCTTTAAGCCTTATTCTCTCTCTTTTAACCATTTTTTAGAACTATTTTCATGAAGATGATATGTTTTGATCCGTTTGTTCTTGTTTTGAGACAAGGACCTCTCTCGGTTTACTACCTTCGTATGGACCAACAATTCCTCTTAATTCCATTTCATCGATGAGTCTTGCAGCTCGTGTATACCCTACTCGGAAGCGTCGTTGGAGCATCGAAACAGATGCCGTTTCCATCTCTGTAACAAGTTCGACAGCAGCATCATACAACTCATCTTCCACTTTCTCTTTTACTTCCGGTGCATCTGTTGGTGTCATTTCTTCTTGGTATTGTGCTTTTTGTTGAGAGATGACAAAAGCTACAATCTCTTCAACTTCGCTATCAGATAAAAAGGCACCTTGAATCCTTGTTGGCTTCGTAGCTCCCGTTGGTAAATATAGCATATCTCCGCGACCGAGTAGCTTTTCAGCCCCACCAGAATCAAGAATTGTTCTAGAATCAGTTTGCGAAGAGACACCAAAAGCAATCCGAGATGGGATGTTCGCTTTAATCACTCCAGTAATTACGTCAACAGACGGTCGTTGAGTTGCAATAATCATATGAATTCCTGCAGCACGTGCCATTTGAGCAAGCCTTGCAATAGAGTCCTCTACATCACCAGAGGCAACCATCATTAAATCAGCTAATTCATCAACAATCACAATAATATAGGGTAATGTTGGTTGCTTGGCATCTGATGTTACATTTTGTTTGCGTACGGAATTGTTATAGCCTTCAATATTTCTTGTTCCTGTATGCGAGAACAATTCGTAACGACGTTCCATCTCTGATACTACTTTTTTCAAGGCTTGGGATGCTTTTTTCGCCTCTGTCACTACAGGAGTTAACAAGTGTGGAATCCCATTGTACATATTCAATTCAACCATTTTAGGGTCAATCATCATTAACTTTACTTCGTGTGGCTTTGCTTTCATCAGAATACTTACAATAATTCCATTAATACAAACACTTTTTCCACTTCCAGTCGCACCTGCTACAAGTAAATGTGGCATCTTATTCAGTGGTGCTAATACTGGTTCTCCTGAAATATCTCTTCCTAAACCAACTGATAGCACATTCTCATCGTTTTTCGACTTCTCAGAGTCTAATACCTCTCTCAACGTCACAATCGCCACTTCTTGGTTCGGCACCTCAATTCCAATAGCTGATTTACCTGGAATCGGCGCTTCCATTCTAATATCTTTTGCAGCTAGCGCTAGTGCAAGGTCATCCGCTAAATTAACAATTTTGCTCACCTTTACACCAACACTAGGATTTACTTCATATTTAGTCACAGCAGGCCCTAAATGGACTTTTGAAACTCTAGCCTTCACTCCAAAACTCTCAAGTGTTTGCTCAAGCTTTCTAGCATTTGAAGTTAATTGACGCTTCTCATTATATTGACTCGGGTTATTCGGAAGCTGCAACATCTCGAGGTCTGGTAGCTTGTACAATTCATTCGCTTCATCAGCCGTAATGAGTGGAATTGGCACCTCGTCTGGTTGATGGTCTTCGTCTTGATGCTTGATTTCTTTCTTTTTCTCTACTGAATCTTCAGTAGATTTTTGATCGGTAAGAGGTTTCTCTTTGCTTTTTTCCGAATATGCTTTTTGCGTAAAGTCAACAATTTCTGGCTCGGCCATCACATCAGGTTCAATAACGTCCTCGTCTTCATCACCTTTAAGATCCTGTTGTGATTTTCGTTGTTTTTTCCGCTCTTCATATGCCGCTTTTTCATCGGTTATTTTTTGTTTCGTTCTCTCTTTCATCTCTTTCATTTCATCAAGTAGTGAGAGCAACGTATCTGCAATAAAAACATACACTCCTTTAAACAATCGTCCCACAAGCTCAGATAACGAGCGTCCTGTAAGTAAAATCATTCCTACTACAAAAAGAATAAAACATAAAAAATATGTACCAGCTTCAGCAAATAAGAAATGACTAATCGCAAACGCAATAGAACCGACCATTCCTCCACCTAAGTCGGTTGGAGGGACTTCCCCTCTCATTTCCATCCAAAATAAATTCCAAGTGTTTCGAATGACCGACTGATCTTGAAACCCTTCTCGGTTATTTAAGTGATGAAACAAACCGACATGACTAAATAATGTGAGAGATAATACCATTACATAAAATCCAGCCATCCTTCTTGACCAGAAATGGGGCATTTTTCGTTTGATCATAATATATAATGCTGTTACTAGTAACCCTCCTGCTAATATGACAAACCATTGTCCTAAGAAGAAACGGAACAGTCTTACAAACGCTTCACCGACTGATCCCAATCTTGCCATGGTTACGACGGCAATGACTAGTAACCCGAGACCAATTAACTCGTACGTTAATTGAGATTTCCACTCGGTTTTTTTCTTCTTTTTACGCCTTGCCATTCGTTTTCACCTCATTTTACAACATCTATAACTATTCAAATCACATAGAGAAGAAGCAGCCAAAATTGGCTGCTTCGACCATGCTTGGATGAATTTAATTATAGCATAAGATAGAACTGGTCTACATAGCTAAAATTGAGGTTTTGCTTGAATAATCGTACCTGGAGTATAGTTTGGATTTAAGTAACTCATTGAATTGCCACTCATTAACCGAACGACTTTATACTCACTGGCGTTTATTTGTTCTACAATTAATTGACCATCTGCACAGTTAACGACTTGTTGAGTAGCATAGGCATGTTCATCAGGTGGAAAGATCTGTTCATGTGGCATCATCGTATACAAGATCATTGCACCATGTCTCCTTTCGTTTCTTTCGGTTTATTTTCATCCATTAACTCATTTAGTTTCTTTAAAGCAACGCCAATGCCACCTACTTCATCAATCAACCCGTATTGCACTGCGTCAGTACCTACCACATTAGTACCAATATCTCGAGTTAAGTTCCCTTTTGAGAGCATCAATTCTTTAAATTTCTCTTCCGAAATTCTAGATTGTTGTGTAACAAAACTGATGACTCTTTCTTGCATTTTGTCTAAGTATTCAAATGTTTGTGGAACTCCAATGACTAAACCTGTTAAACGGATTGGGTGAATGGTCATTGTCGCTGTCTTGGCAATAAAAGAGTAGTTCGCTGCGACGGCGATCGGAACTCCAATCGAGTGCCCTCCGCCAAGAACAAGAGTGACCGTCGGTTTTGACATGGATGCGACCATCTCAGAAATAGCAAGACCCGCTTCTACATCTCCTCCTACTGTGTTTAAGATCAAAAGTAATCCTTCCATTTTTGGGTTTTGCTCGACCGCTACGAGTTGCGGAATAATATGTTCGTATTTAGTGGTTTTATTTTGAGGAGGCAATTGCATATGACCCTCTATTTGACCAATAATGGTCATACAATGAATGTTTGATGCCTCCATTGTTGGAACGTTTGTTTGACCTAATTCTTGAATCTTATCAAGTATTCCCGAACCCTTTTGATCTTTTTGCGGAGCTTGCGGCTGTTCATTCATATCCATCCATAACGTCCTCCTTCAATGTTGTATGCAGATAGTATGAACGCCACAAGTAAAATTCATGCGAAAAAAAGACATGCCAGATTCGACATGTCTTCTTGTTTTCTTATACTTCCATAATAATTGGTAAAATCATTGGTCTACGTTTCGTTTTTTCAAATAAGAAACGGCTTAACCCTTCACGGACGTTACTCTTCAATGATGACCACTCATTTACGTTCTCTGTCACACACTTCTTCAAAATAGTGCTTACTAATTCGTTTGAATCATCGAGTAATTTCTCAGATTCACGAACATAAACAAAACCTCTAGAAATAATATTTGGTCCAGAAACAATCTCACCTGTTTTTTTGTTTAAAGTCACAACAACAACTAAGATTCCATCTTTTGATAGAAGACGGCGATCACGTAGAACGATGTTACCGACATCACCAACACCTAATCCATCGATTAGTACATTACCTGCCGGAACTTTTCCACCTTTTCTAGCCTGTCCTTTTGTAAATTCAATCACTTCACCTTTATCAACTAGATAAATGTTTTCTTGCTTGATTCCCACATCAATCGCAAGCCCTTGATGTGCATGTTGCATACGGAACTCCCCATGAATTGGTAAGAAATATTTAGGTTTCATTAAATTCAACATGAGTTTTAACTCTTCTTGGCTACCGTGTCCCGATGCATGAACTTTCGATTGACCATATACGACATCTGCTCCAATACGGTGCAATTTATCAATAATGGCTGAAACCGATTTTTCATTACCTGGAATCGCCGAAGCTGCGATCATGACGGTATCTTGCTCTGTAATCGTAATTTGGCGATGAGCTCCTTTAGCCATTCTAGTTAAAGCACTCATTGGTTCGCCTTGACTTCCTGTTGTTACTATAACTAATTGATGATCCTTGTATTTACTCACTTCATCAATCTCAATGACAAGATTGTCTGGCATTTTTAAGTAACCGAGTTTTGAAGCTATCGTAATGACACGAATCATACTTTTCCCAACAATTGCAAGCTTACGATTTGCTTTGACTGCTGCATGAATCACTTGTTGGATCCGGTGCACATTCGAAGCAAAAGTTGTTACAATAATTCGGTTTGTTGACTGTTCGAACACTTCGGCAATCCCTTGTCCAACTTCTGTTTCTGACTTAGTCGTTCCAGGACGTTCAGCATTCGTACTATCTGATAGTAAGCACAGAACGCCTTTTTGACCAATTGCCGCCATCTTTCCGATTTCTGCTTGTTTCCCATCAACAGGCGTTTGGTCAAACTTAAAATCTCCCGTATGAACAACCGCACCTTGAGATGTTTCAACGCATACTCCTACTGAATCTGGAATACTGTGATTAACGCGGAAAAACGATACATCTGTTGAGCCAACTTTAATTCTTGAGTTGGAATCAATTAGTTGTAAGTTCGTTTGGCGTAAAATACCCGCCTCTTTCAACTTCTCTTCAACTAAGCCAAGGGTTAGTTTTGTTCCATAAACAGGTACATTGATCTTCTTTAAAACGTATCTTAGACCACCAATGTGATCTTCGTGACCATGCGTGAGAATAATCCCTCTTACTCGGTCCTTTTGTTCAACTAAATACGATACATCCGGAATAACAATATCGATTCCTAACATATCATCATCTGGAAACATTAGTCCTGAATCAACGATAATAATATCGTCATCTACTTCAATTCCGTACATATTTTTGCCGATTTCTCCGACTCCACCTAAGGCAAAAACACGTACTTTTTCTGTCTGTTGCTTTGACACTTGGCGTTCCTCCTAAATAATAAAAAAATTTAACATCTATGCAAAAGAAATAGTTCCCCATCACTCAATTAAGTGAAACTGGCCCTTTTCTAATACGCGTTAATTGTTGAAAATTGTTCTTTTCATACTTACACTTTATTTAACGTTGAACCGTTCGCTCCCATTGGTAACACTGGCTCTGATTAAAGAATCTATAACGCACTCAAACGTTACGACCCACAACCCGTTCGAATCACTTGCAAATAGTATACCTTATTCATGAATTGAAACACAAGACTGAACTTCCTTTACTACCAAAATCATGCAACCATTTGCACCTTTTTTTCTTCTGCTCACGAAAAAAGTCTAACCCCTAAAGGTTAGACTCATTCATAGTTACAAGGACGTTCCTTTGCTCTTCTTTCGTTAAAGGAACAAGTGGCATGCGTACTCCGCCGACATCTAGACCAACTACTTGCATCGCGTATTTCACACATGTTGGATTTGGTGCATAAAACATAGCTTTCATCAGTGGGAGCAATGAGCGATGAATGTTCGCGGCATCTTCTACATTACCTTTTAAAAATGCTTGGATCATTTGTTGCATTCTTTCACCTGCTACATGCGAAACGACTGATACAACACCGTTTGCGCCAATTGATAACGCAGGTAAGGTAAGGGAATCATCCCCACTATATACAAAAAAGTCTGAACTCGTTGCTTCGATAATCACAGCCATTTGTTCAAGGTCTCCACTTGCTTCCTTAACCGCTGTGATATTATCAATTTTTGCTAACTGAATCGTCGTTTCCGCAGACATATTAACAGATGTTCTACCAGGAACATTATAAAGCATCACAGGTAAACGCGTCTCATTTGCAATGGCTTTAAAGTGATCATAAAGTCCTTGTTGTGATGGCTTATTATAATAAGGTGTGACGAGCATAATCCCGTCGACACCCACCTGTTCAGCTTTCTTTGTGAGACGAATTGACCCCGCGGTATCATTACTCCCTGTCCCGGCAATAACCGCTGCTCGCTTATTGACGTGCGTGACTGCACATTGAAACAAGGCAACTTTCTCTTCTTCTGTAAGTGTCGGAGATTCGCCCGTCGTCCCGGCAATAACAAGCGCATCTGTCCCTTTGGCTAGTAAATAATCAATCAATTTTCTCGTTCGATCAAAATCGATATTTCCTTTTGAATCATACGGTGTAACCATTGCTGTCCATACATGGCCAAAATCCATATTTCCCAACTCCTTACACGAGCAATTATTGCTGACTCCTAAACGGATTTATTCCCAACTTCTTCTAAATGGAACATGTAATGGAGTGCATTTACAGCCTTTTTCATATCTTCCTCTTTTACAAGGATCCAAATCGTTGTATGAGAGTCGGCAGATTGCAAAATTTGAATGTTTTCACGCGAAAGTGCGCCAACAATTTTAGCTGTAACTCCCGGCACACCACTCATTCCTGCACCTACAGCTGACACTTTGGCGCAGTGGCGTTGTACTTCGGGTTCATAGCCCATTTCATTTAAAACAGCTATGGCTCGATCAGCGACTTCATCAGAAATCGTGTAAACAACGCCTCTAGGGTTAATATTAATAAAATCAACGCTAATCTTTTCATTTGCCATGGCTTTGAATACTTTTTCTTGTAAATCAAACTGTCCATCTTTGGCAAAGACTTTTATTTGAGTGATGTTTGCTAAATGCGCAATTCCTGTAATGGTACGATCTTGAACATCTTGCGCTGCTTTTTCCGAGAGCATGGAAGTCACGAGTGTACCTCGGCTCGATGAATGAGTAGATCGAATATGAAGAGGGATTTTTGCTTGCATCGCAATCTCAACCGCTCGCGGATGGATGACTTTGGCCCCTTGATAGGCCATATTGCAAATCTCATTATACGTCATTGTATCTAGTGCACGAGCATCTGATACAATGCGTGGGTCGGCCGTCATAACACCTTCTACATCTGTGAAAATATCGACCCATTCTGCCCCAACAGCCGCACCTAAAGCCGTAGCAGATGTATCACTACCCCCACGACCTAGCGTCGTAATTTCGCCTGTTTTCGATTGACCTTGGAAGCCTGCCACGACAACTACATCTTGATTCGTCAGTGTTTTTTTCAAATGGTCTGAACGCATCTCTAAAATTTTTGCACTTGTGAAATCATCATTTGTTCTAAATCCAGCTTGCGCCCCTGTAAGTGCTGAAGCCTGTAGACCTAGTTCATTTAATAACTCTGTAAACACAACGGAAGAAATAATCTCTCCACAAGACACTAATAAATCTTGCTCGCGTTTGGAGATATGATTATGATTTACTAATTGAAGCAATGTATCAGTTGCATAAGGCTCACCTTTACGACCCATAGCTGAGACGACTACAATGACTTTATAGCCATCTTGCACAGATTTCAATACGTGCTTTGCTGCTTTTTTTCGGACCTCTTCATCTCTTACTGATGTTCCACCAAATTTTTGTACTATGATCTTCATAAGGCACCTACTCTTTTACGATAGAAGTTGTAATTTAACAAGGCTTTCAGCAATTTGAACAGAGTTCCAAGCGGCGCCTTTTAATAAGTTATCTGAAACAATCCACATGTGGTATCCATTATCACGATCTAGATCACGACGAAGTCTACCAACAAATACATCCTCTTTGCCCACGCAATTAGCTGCCATAGGATATAATTGCGATGCTGGATCATCTTGTAATGTAATGCCTGGTGCACTGTGTAATAGTTCTTTTAGTTCTGGTACAGTTGCTCCTGATTTTTCTGTTTCAATATAAACAGATTCAGAATGGCCCGTCTCAATTGGTAGTCGTACGCATGTTGCAGCTACCTCTAAACGATCCATGTTCATAATTTTCTTCGTCTCGTTTATCATTTTCATCTCTTCAAATGTATACCCATTCTCTTGGAATAGATCAATTTGAGGGATGGCATTAAATGCAATTTGGTAGTGCTTTTTATCGCCACCAACTGGTAAGATCTCAGGTGTAAACTCTTCATTATTTAAAATCGCTTTTGTTTGATCCTTCATTTCTTCAATTGCATCAAGACCCGCTCCTGATACTGCTTGGTACGTTGACACAACAACCTTTGTTAGGCCGTATTGTTTGCGGATCGGTTCTAATGCTACAACCATTTGAATCGTTGAGCAGTTTGGATTGGCAATAATTCCTTTATGGTTACGTAATTCTTCTTCATTTACTTCTGGCACAACAAGAGGGACATCTGGATCCATTCTATAGGCACTTGTGTTATCAACTACTATCGCACCGCGCTTAACAGCTTCAGGCGCTAACGCTTTTGAAACAGATCCTCCTGCACTAAATAATGCAACTTGAACACCCTCAAATGATTCAGGTGTTGCTTCTTGGACTGTATACGTTTTTCCTTTAAAAGTAATTTCTTTACCTGCTGAACGCTTAGAACTAAGCAATGTTAGTTGCCCAATTGGAAAGTTGCGTTCCTCTAATGTTTTTAGCATTTGTTGTCCGACGGCACCTGTTGCTCCTACAACAGCTACATGGTAGTTTGGTGTTGTCATTTCTAGTTCCCCTTCCGCGTTCATGAGTTTAGTAGACATTTTCTTGTGACGATTGAAATGATTATAGCATACTCCATTCCTCTAATCGCCAAGTTCCTCTATTAAACTTTAAGGGAAATCTCTCAATTGTGCAACTTCGTCAAATCGCTAATCTTTGTATTTTTCAACAAGAACGGGCTGATATTGCTTTCCAGCTATGGCAGACTCTACTGTATCCACTAATGCTCCCATTCTAGCCACAAGCGAGTTTGGTTTTTTTACTGGGTCGTCTTGACCAAATGGGATAAAGTAAATATTCTTTGTGGACATGAGTCGCATAATATTCACTCCATTTAATCCTAGAGCATCATTCGTTGAAATACCAAGAACAACTGGATTTCCATTTCTTAGTGTTGCTTTGGCTCCCATTAACACTGGGGAGTCAGTTAGAGCATTGGCGAATTTGCTCGTTGAATTGCCTGTAATTGGTGCGACCACCATGCAGTCTAGTGGGGTCTTTGGGCCAAATGGTTCTGCTTTAACGATTGAGTTGACGATAGGCTCTGGAGTGATCTCTTGAATTTTTCTTAGCCAATCCGCACTCTCACCAAACTTTGTGTCTGTTGATTCTACAGTGTAGGTAAGAAATGGCGTTACTTTAGCACCAAGGTCGACTAGTTTCTTCATCTCTGGCAGCACAGCATCGTACGTACAATGGGAACCGGTTAAACCAAAACCAATATGTTTACCTTTAAATGACATGTTAGTACCTCCTTAATCTATGTGAAAAGAACTATGCTTCGTCATAAAAAATCAAGCCTAGCTTTAATCACATATAAGTGAAAATATCCTTCTATTTATTCTGCTTGAAGCAACTCTGCTAATACATTAGCAAGAATTCGCCCTGCTGTTTTTGGAGCAACGATCCCTGGAAGACCAGGTGCTAATAAAGCGCGCATTCCGCGTTTTTCCGCATAACGAAAGTCGGTTCCACCTGGTTTGGAGGCAAGGTCGATGACCAAAGCATTGATCGGCATTTCAGCGAGTACCTTTGCTGTAAGAATCCGATCTGGAACGGTATTAATGCAGATATCTATCAACTTCATTTCGTCACTTAGATTCGCTGTATGAAAGGGTGTGAGACCCATTTCCATAATCCTAGCTAGTTGATGCGACTCATTGGCTCCTACTTTTACGTGAGCTCCTAAAGAAGCAAACGTTCTCGCCACTGACATTCCAACTCTTCCGAACCCTAAAACAGCTACATTTGCACTATGAATAGTGATATCTGTATGTTGAATCGCCATCATAATGGTTCCTTCTGTTGTTGGTATCGAGTTATAGATGGCAATATCATCTCGTTCCATCAACTTCACTAACCGACGCTTCGCTTTTTTCACACAAGAATCTAATGCAGCATTACTGATGCCGGAATAAATTGTGCAGTGTTCTGGTGTTTGACTTACTTCTTTTGCGGTCAATTTAATTTTCTCATTCGAAAAAACGGTATCTATTTCACTCTCACTATTTAATCCATTAACTGGCAATAAGATAGCATCAACACTTTTCCAATCAATCTCATCTATTGACTGTTTTGATGCCCCTATATAGCCGTCATCTAGATGATCAAAGCCGACTAATGCAAGCTTTGCATCTAATGCCGATAGCTTTCGGATGATTTCTAGTTGCCTAGCGTCCCCTCCGATGACGACGATCACTTTCCCCGTTAACATCCCGGCCATACCCCTTTCCTGCTTATCTCACCATTTCCCCTCGCACTTAAACGTATCTACCTACATAAGAGGGTGTAACTCTAACAGTTTCGATTCACGATAGCATATGTATTGAATGAATAATGGGTGAATCAATCACAGCCTAATCATAAGTCTTCTATGATCGAACAAAAAAAGACACATCGCACAGGCGATATGTCATTCATAACGATAATCATCTTCCATATCAATAATAATCATATCCTGGCCAATTTTTTTGATTTGCCCCCAATGAACCGTCACTTCTTTTTCTTTTTTACCAAACCCAAACCATTTCATCGTGGGAATGATAAAGGCTTCGATTTCGCCCGTTTGTTCGTTAATTAAAAGGTCTGTTTGTCCGAGAATACCCATTCGTTCCCCTTTTTGATAATCAATGATTTCTTTATTGCTAATTTCACTTAAGCGCATATTCTCACCCTCCGTTCTAAAAGCATAGAATTCAGCCTTATGTGTAATCCTTATGTGAAATTACAAAGAAAAAGACCAGCCATCCTCGGCTGGTCTTCTACTTATTTCTTTAAAGCTTCTGGAAGCTCTCCAGTTGAGCTAATCATCGAAATCGCAGGATCTAATGTTAAAATCGTACTCGCTAAACGATTGACATCATCTAAAGCCACTTTATTAATTTCAGTGAGAATATCATCTAGACTACGATGTCTCTTTAACATTAATTCATTCTTCCCGTTTCTACTCATACGAGAATTAGTACTCTCTAGGCTTAGCATTAAGCTACCCTTTAATTGTTCTTTTCCGTTTTTAAGTTCTTTTTCATTCATTCCTTCTTTTGCCAAGCGCTTTGTCGTGTTCTGTAACGCAAGGACAAGCTCATCAAGTTGTTCATGAGCGGTCCCCGCATACAATGTCAGCATTCCACTGTCTTGATAAGAAGAATGATATGAGAAGACTGAATAGCATAAACCACGTTTCTCACGGATTTCTTGGAACAGTCTACTGCTCATGCTTCCACCTAATAAGTTATTTAGTAGGATCAATGAGTACATATCTTCATTTCCAATTTCAAGACCAGGATAAGCCAAACATAAGTGAGCTTGCTCCGTTTCTTTTTTTCGAGTAATCGTATTCGTTAAGAACTTAGGAGCCGTTGCTTCGTAATGATAAGTCGTTGGCTTCACTTCTTTAAAAATATCTTTAAGTGAATCAATGACCTCATCAGTAATATTCCCCGCAACAGAAATTACGACATGGTCCCCTGTATAATAGCGATCCATATAAGAACGAAGCGCATCTTCATCAAATGTTTTTAGTGTATCAATCGTTCCTAAAATAGGATACCCTAAAGAATGTTTGCCGTAAGCCGCCTCACTAAGTAAGTCATGAACAATATCATCTGGTGTATCATCAACCATTTTGAGTTCTTCAACGACTACGTTTCTTTCTTTGGCTAACTCTCCTGCTTCGAACTCAGAGTTAAAAAACATATCTGAGAGAACGTCAACTGCGATAGGAGCATGTTCATCGAGCACTTTTGCATAGTAACAAGTGTATTCTTTTGAAGTAAAAGCATTCACTTGGCCGCCAATACAATCAAATGCTTCTGCTATATCAGCTGCGCTACGTTTTTTTGTTCCTTTAAAAAACATGTGCTCAAGAAAATGAGAAATACCGTTTTCTTGTTCTTGTTCGTACCTTGAACCCGTCCCAATCCACACACCGATTGACACCGATCGCACGGTTGGAATTGTTTCTGCCATAATACGAACACCATTATCTAATTCAATTTTTTGTATCAAATTATATCCCCCTATTATCAGTCATCTAGGGTTACACCAACATGAGGTCTAGATTCAGACATTACTTCTGAAACAGTACCAAGCTCATACCCTCTTGCTTGGATGCCTCTAATCATGTCTTCAAGTCCAATTGCTGTCGGTTCTGTTGGATGCATAAGAACCATCGCACCTGAATGCATCTTTTCTAACACTCGATTCACCATTTCATCTGGTGCTGGCTTGCGCCAATCTACAGTATCTACGGACCATAAGATCGTCATCATTCCATGCTCTCGTGCTTGATCAACAACGGTTTGAGAAAAGCTTCCACTTGGTGGGGCAAACCACTTTGGTGTAACATCTAAGGTTGCTAGTATGACATCATTTGTTTTTTTAAATTCTTCATTCATTCTTTCCAAAGTTAGTGATTTCATATCAGGATGTGAATAGGCATGGTTTCCAATTTCATGACCTTGCTCTAAAATCATCGTCGCCATCGTTGGATTTTTCTTCACCCAAGAGCCATCCAAAAAAAACGTTGATTTCACTCCAAGTTCATCCATTACTTTAAGCATATCAGGAATGTATTCGTTCCCCCATGCGACATTTACAAGTAAACTAACCATAGGCTTTTTTTCATTACCTTTATAGATTGGAGATGGTGGAAGTTCTTCAAGATGAACAGTAGGCTTTACTTCTTTAAATACTAATCGTTCTTCACTAAAGGTCTCTAACTTCTTCATCTTATCATAGGAAGCATCTACGTCAACTGTGATCCCGTTATAACCAGGGACCGCTTTCCACACAGGGTCCAGTCGAGCATCAATTGCTAGCTCTTCATACCCGTCTTTTTTTGCAATAATCTCTTCATACAATGGATCTTGTAGTTTCATGACCATCTGAGAGTCTTGCTTTAATTCATTTATGTATTGCAACGAGAAGGGATTTTGCACCGCCCCGAATGTGATCACTAATAAAGCACCAAATAAAAAGATAAAGGATGCACCTTTTTTCATCAAAATCAATCCTCCTTCTAAGACAATACGTATGCTAAAGAAGGACAGGGTAGAACTAGTGATCACTTAAGGGGAGTGCAAGAGATGTTACTCGATAGGTTTTTATTGTAAAAAAAGAGACAAGATTAGTAAACTTGTCTCTTTCCTCTTATTTACCTGCTTGTTCTTGTTTTTCTTTTTCTTCTTTTAGGATGACTTTACGTGATAAATTCACGCGTCCTTGATTATCAATCTCCGTTACACGAACTAAGATTTCATCACCAATCGCCACAACGTCTTCCACTTTGTTAACACGTTCTTCAGCTAGTTGAGAGATATGAACAAGTCCATCTTTCCCTTTGAACAATTCAACAAAGGCACCGAACTTCTCGACTCTCTTCACTTTGCCTAAAAACGTTTGTCCAACTTCAACTTCACGAATAATGTCTTCAATAATCTTACGAGCTTGTTCGTTCATCTTGCTATCGACAGAAGAAATATAGACCGTACCATCTTGCTCAATATCAATCTTTACTCCAGTTTCTTCAATGATCTTATTGATCATCTTTCCGCTCGGTCCAATAACGTCACGAATCTTATCAGGGTTCACATGCATCGTCATAATCTTAGGTGCATACGTAGATAACTCGCTACGAGATTCACTAATTGCAGAAAGCATGTTATCAAGAATAACCATACGGCCACGCTTCGCTTGAGCAAGTGCTTCTTCTAGAACTTCACGGCTAATACCTGAGATTTTAATGTCCATTTGAAGAGCTGTTACACCATCTCGTGTCCCTGCCACTTTAAAGTCCATATCACCTAAAGCATCTTCCATTCCTTGAATATCCGTTAGTACAGATAAGTGATCTCCTTGCTTAACAAGACCCATCGCAATACCAGCTACTGGTGCTTTAATTGGCACACCCGCATCCATCATCGCTAATGTGCTTGCACAGATACTCGCTTGTGATGTAGAACCATTTGATTCTAAGACTTCTGATACAAGACGAATCGTGTATGGGAAATCATTTTCACTCGGAAGAATTGGTTCAAGCGCCCGCTCACCTAGAGCTCCATGTCCAATTTCACGACGACCTGGGCCACGAATTGGACCAGTTTCACCAACACTAAATTGCGGGAAGTTATAGTGATGCATGAAGCGTTTTGATTCTTCAATCCCTAATCCATCAAGAATCTGAACATCACCAAGAGCTCCCAACGTACAAATGCTAAGGGCTTGAGTTTGTCCACGTGTGAATAAACCTGAACCATGTGTACGTGATAGCATATTTACTTGGGAAGCTAGAGGACGAATTTCATCAATGCCGCGTCCGTCTGGGCGGATCTTCTCGACTGTGATTAATCGACGTACTTCTTCTTTGACTACTTTTTGAAGTACTTCACGAGCATCACCTACATGATCAGGATCTTCTTGCTCATACTTTTCAACAATTGGTTTAATGACTGCATCAATTGCTGCTTGACGCTCATGTTTCTCTTGAACTTGTACAGCTTTTTTAAGATCTGTTTCCGCCAAGTTGCGAACTGCTGCTTCAATGTCTGCATCGACTTGCTTCAGCTGAATTTCTTTCTTCTCTTTACCAACTGCTGCAACAATTTCTTCTTGGAAAGCGACTAAACGTTTAATTTCGTCATGACCGTACATAATTGCTTCAAGCATCATTTCTTCAGAAACTTCTTTCGCTCCTGCTTCAACCATGTTGATCGCATCTTTTGTACCTGCAACGATTAAATCAATATCACTCGCTTCTAACTGGTCAGGTGTCGGGTTAATGATGAACTCGCCATCATTACGACCAACTGTTACACCTGCAATTGGACCATCAAATGGAATATCTGAGATAGAAAGAGCAACAGAAGAACCAATCATGGCAGCCATTTCGGATGAACAGTTTTGATCACTACTCATAACAATGCTAATGACTTGAACTTCGTTACGGAATCCGTCGGGGAATAGTGGGCGGATTGGACGATCAATCAAACGACTTGTTAAAACCGCTCTTTCACTTGGACGTCCTTCACGTTTGATAAAGCCACCTGGAATTTTACCTGCAGCATATAAACGCTCTTCATAGTTTACTGTTAATGGAAAGAAAGGTAAGTTTTTAGGCTCTTTTGACGCAGTTACAGTAGATAATACCGCTGAATCACCATATCTAACAAGTACAGCCCCATTTGCTTGTTTTGCTAATTGACCAGTTTCAATAATTAATTCACGACCGGCCCATTCTGTTTTAAAAATCTGTTGTTCTTGTTCCATTACGCGTACTCCTCTCGTACACAAAATTATTCATTCTTTTCTTATTATTGCCTATCTATGTGAAAAATAAAAGAGTCAATCATAACACTCTTTTGCACGTAGTCATTATGTACATCTTCAACATGAGAAGCAGGGAGTGTTTTCCATCACCTTTAGATGAAGAAAAAAGCGGGAATTCTCCCGCTTTCAACATGCTTATCGACGTAAACCTAGCTTGTCAACAAGGTCACGGTAACGTACAACGTTTTTGTTACGTAGGTACGTTAATAAGTTACGACGTTGACCTACCATTTTAAGAAGCCCACGACGTGAGTGGTGATCCTTCTTATGAGTACGTAAGTGCCCGTTTAGTGTGTTGATTTGCTCAGTAAGGATAGCTACCTGAACCTCTGGAGAACCAGTGTCAGTGTCATGAGTTTTGAACTCAGCAATTAGCTCGTTCTTGCGCTCTTGTGTTAATGCCATCCTGTTCACCTCCTTTAGAATATATCCTATCTCCTAGCAAGCGTCGGTGAGTCGCTCTGCCAAGAAACGGATGTGTACTTGAAGTACAACCTTAACTATACAATGTTCATGCTCAGATTGCAAGGTTGCTATTTGCTTTTTTCAGCGAAATAAGCGAATGCGACTTGTTTGTCTGCATGGATTTGTTTAATCAATTCATCTTTACTAGAAAATTTTTGTTCAGGGCGTATCGTCTGTTCAAAGTATACGGTCACCTCTTGACCGTATAGATCTCCATCAAAGTCAAAGATATGTACTTCAATTGTTGGGATATCTGGTCTCAATTCATTAAATGTCGGCTTATAGCCTACATTGCAGACTCCTTTGTAAGAAGCATTATCTGTCTCAAATCTTACAGCGTACACCCCTGTCTTCAGAAGTTTTGCTCGATCAGTTGGTTCGACATTTGCGGTCGGAAATCCAATCGTTCGTCCCCTTTTGTCCCCATCTACGACTTTCCCAAAAATCGCATAATGCTCACCAAGGTAAGCAGGAATCGTTGACACCTCTCCCGTTTCAAGAAGCTCTCTAATTTTTGTTGAACTTATTTTGACATCGCCTTGTTCAACCTTTTGAACCGTTGTTTGTTCAAATTCACCTCTTGAATGAAACATTAATGTTTCCATCGTTCCCTTACCTAAAGCACCGTATGTAAAGTCAAATCCTGCAACAACATGAACCGCCCCTAAAGCGATAATATACTGATCGACATACTGCTGAGGGGTTAACGTGGCAAATTCTTTAGTAAAGTTTACAACATACAATACGTCCACATTAAGTTCTGCAATTTTCTTCTCTTTTTGTGGAAGGGGTGTAATATAGCGCATCGGTTCTGCATTCTTTCTTAAAACTTCCTTCGGATGAGGGTCAAAGGTCATAACAGCGACTTGAACACCAAGCTCTGCTGCTTTTTTAATTGCCTGATTAATTACTTCTTGATGACCAAGATGAACACCGTCAAAATAACCAAGTGCAAGCACAGTCGGTCGTATTTTTAAAGTATTTGCTTCAATTGGGTGATGCAAGTAGATAGTATCCATCATGGCTCCCCTTTTTCTGCTTAACGGAATATTGTTTAATTATCAGTCCAGAGCATTTTTTCTGGTTTAATTAGCCCTGTTTTTGTTGGATGCTTTTGATAAATTGCCAAGCATTCTCCTAGTTCATTATAAACGGTAAAGCGAGATTGATCTAATCCTTTTTCTTCTGGCAACACCGATCCGTACTTAATCAATTGCTCTGTCTCGTCATTTACGATTAACTTAGGTAAATGAAAAATCGCCTCATCTAAAGGGCGTAGTACATCCATACGCTCTTCAACAGTTTCCATGGCTTCTAATGCATCAAGTGTGATACAAACATCTTGTGTAAACGGACCTGAAGCCGTACGGATAAGATGAGACATATGAGCGGGAAAGCCAAGCGTTTTACCTAAATCAACGGCAAGCGTCCTTACATAAGTTCCTTTTGAACATACCACTCGAAATGAAAAAGAGCAGGTTTTCTCACTCTCGTTAAATTCTAGCGCACTTACTCGTTCTAACTGATGAATAATCACATTACGCATGGGTCTTTCAACTTCTTGATTGGCACGTGCGTATTCGTAAAGCCTTTTCCCATTCACTCTCACTGCCGAATACATAGGGGGAATTTGTTCAATTTCACCTAAGAATGAGGTCAACACACCATCAATTTCCTCTGTTGTCCAAGAAGACTCTACTTCTTTTCGTTCAACGATTTCTCCACTTCGATCTTCTGTCGTTGTTGAAAATCCAATCGTCACTTCTCCAACATACGTCTTAGAATAATCCGACATATACTGAGCTACTTTTGTCGCTTTCCCAATACAAATCGGTAATACTCCAATAACATCTGGATCTAATGTGCCTGTATGACCTACTTTTTTTGTTTTAAATAATTTACGGATTCTCATGACACAGTCATGAGACGTCATACCTGCTGGCTTTAATAGTGGTAAAATCCCTTCAAGTTGACTCATTTTCTACACCTCATTTAACAATCACAAACGATTCGCATGTCAATACGTACTAAAAAGGATAGAGTGCATGTGCTCCCTATCCTTCTAGCAGCATTATCAAAGAACGCTGAAATTACTTATTTAATTCGTTCAATAACGTTTGGATGCGATTACCGTATTCAATAGACTCATCAAATTCAAACGTAATTTCTGGTGTCTTACGTAGGCGAATTCGTTTCCCAATTTCAGAACGCATGAACCCCTTTGCCTTAGAAAGTCCTTTAATTGTAGACTCTTTCTGTTCTTCGCTACCAAGCACCGTAATGAATACTTTTGCTTGTTGCAAATCACCAGTGACATCCACGCCTGTAATTGTAACAAAACTAATGCGTGGATCTTTTAAGTCTCGCATAATAATGTCACTTAATTCTTTCTTCATTTGTTCTCCAACACGGTGTGCTCGAACGTTACTCATAGTTGTTCACCTCTATTTGTACAATTATAACCACTCATAAGATGTGATTGTTCGTTCTGCAGCTGTTTCGGCATCGATTAAAGCTAAAGCTCTCTCGAGTTCTCGCTCGCAGATTACTTTTTCATTAGAAACCGTGACAATGGTCAGCTCAGCACGTTGCCAAAGATTTTGAAAATCACTTTCAGCGACAGCTACATTAAAACGCTGCTTAAGTCTTGTCACTATACTCTTTAAGACAGAACGCTTTTCTTTAAGTGAATGCACATCATAGATCATAAGTTCACAACGGACTGATCCAATGATCATTTACGTTCAATTTCCTCCATGACGTACGCTTCAATGATGTCTCCTTCTTTAATATCATTGAATTTCTCAAGTGTAATACCACACTCGTACCCTGCAGCAACTTCCTTAGCATCATCTTTGAAACGTTTTAATGCATTAATTGCTCCTTCGTAGATAACAATTCCATCACGAATTAAGCGAACAGTGGAATCTCTAGATACTTTACCTTCTGTTACATAAGCACCTGCAATCGTACCAACTTTTGATACTTTAAACGTTGCACGGATTTCTACTTGACCAATGACTTTTTCTTCAAACTCAGGGTCAAGCATTCCTTTCATTGCAGACTCAATCTCATCAATTGCATTATAAATAATACGGTGTAAACGAATATCAACTTTCTCTACTTCTGCTGTACGTTTTGCTCCATTATCAGGACGTACATTGAAACCAATAACAATGGCATTTGATGCAGAGGCAAGAATAATGTCTGATTCAGTAATTGCTCCTACTCCTGTATGGATAATGTTGACTTTAACACCTTCAACATCAATCTTCTCAAGAGAACCTTTCATCGCTTCAACAGCACCTTGTACATCGGCTTTAATGATGATGTTAATATCTTTCACATCACCTTGTTGAATTTGATTAAACAGGTCATCAAGACTTACTCTTGAATTTTCAGAACGTGCTTCTACACGTTGACGACTCATACGTGCTTCACCAATTTGGCGAGCTGTTTTCTCGTCAGCAAATACTTGGAACTGGTCGCCTGCTTGTGGAACTTCGTTTAAACCAGTAATCTCAACTGGTGCTGAAGGGCCAACTTGTTTCACACGACGTCCAAGATCATTAACCATAGCACGAACGCGTCCAAATGCTCCACCCACTACGATCGGATCTCCAACATTTAATGAACCATTTTGAACAAGAAGTGTAGCTACTGCACCGCGACCCTTATCAAGCTCAGCTTCAACAACTGTTCCACGAGCCATACGATCTGGGTTAGCTTTCAATTCAGCCACTTCAGCTACAAGAAGAACCATTTCTAATAGTTCATCAATTCCCTGCCCGTTTAGTGCAGAAACATTAACAAAGATCGTCTCGCCGCCCCATGCTTCAGGAACCAGCTCATATTCTGTTAATTCTTGCATTACACGGTCTGGGTTTGCTGCTTCTTTATCCATTTTATTCACAGCGACGATAATTGGCACATTCGCAGCTTTAGCATGACTGATCGCTTCTTTCGTTTGAGGCATAACACCGTCATCTGCTGCAACAACTAAGATCGTGATATCTGTTACTTGTGCTCCACGTGCACGCATCGTTGTGAAGGCTGCGTGTCCAGGAGTATCTAAGAACGTAATGGGTTTGCCATTCGTTTCAATTTGATAAGCACCGATATGTTGAGTGATTCCACCCGCTTCACCAGCTGTTACTTTCGTGTTACGAATCGAATCAAGAAGGGTTGTTTTACCATGGTCAACGTGACCCATAATTGTTACAACAGGAGGTCGCTCTTTTAAGTCTTCCTCTTTTTCTTCTTCTACATAACTATCTAAATCAATTTTGTCGACAATAATTTCTTCTTCGACAGCAACTCCGTAATCCGTAGCAATTAGCTCAATTGCATCTTTATCAAGTTCTTGGTTAATCGTCGCCATTACGCCAAGACCAATTAACTTTTTGATAAGCTCAGACGGCTCTTTGTGTAATTTTTTCGCCATTTCAGCTACTGTTAGGGACTCGACAAAAGTAATCTTTTCCGGAAGAGGCTTTGGCTTTGGCGGCTCTTGACGCTGTTGTTGTTGTTGAGGAGCACGCTTGTTCTGTTGCTTTCCACGATTTTGTTGATAGTTTGGCTTATTAAAGTTTCTGTTCTTATTTTGAGGCTTTTGATTGTTTGTTCTTGCCGGTTGTTTATTTGTTGCATTAGCCGGTTTGTTGTCATTTTTCGGAGCGCTCGGCTTCGCTTCTGGTAGTGGCTTGCCTTCTAACTTCGCAATATCCGTCTCATCAATATAAGACATGTGATTAGAAACCGTCACATCAACTGCTTTTAACTTCTCAATAACCTCTTTACTTGGTACATTCTTCTCTTTTGCGTATTCATATATTCTCATTTTGCTCATATACATACCTCCACATTTATTGGTCCAATAATGAAGTCATTTTTTTTGCGAACCCGGGATCTTTAATCCCTACAACTACTCGTTCTGCCTTACCGATTGCAGTGCCAAGTGTCGTACGGTCCGAAACAATTCGAACTGGAATTGAGTAATAACCACATTTGTCCAATATCTTTTTCTTTGTCTGTTCTGCTGCATCATTTGAGAGAAGCACCAACTTAACTTGTTGGTTTCTAACATCTTTAATGACGAGCTCCTCCCCAGTAACTAGCTGCCTTGCTCTGGCACAGAGTCCAAGT
The DNA here is from genome assembly GCF_002797325.1 of Bacillus sp. FJAT-45037. GTDB lineage: Bacteria > Bacillota > Bacilli > Bacillales > Bacillaceae_D > Alkalihalophilus. The sequence continues at coordinate 1,694,141 of NZ_KZ454938.1, forward strand.
AGGGAAAGCCATTTTGGTTGCTGACTCATGCTACTTTTTTCCTCTCTGTCGATCTTGGTCTAGTTGATCATACTGTTCTTCGGTAAGTTTCACTTGCAGATGTCTTGATAAACTATCTTTCTTTTTTGCCTGTTTGAAGCAATCTTCGGTATTACTAAGGTAAGCACCTCGTCCATTTTTCTTTCCGGTATGGTCTAAAACGACTTCACCTTCCGGGGTGCGAACGATTCGAACAAGTTCATGCTTTGATTTCATTTCATTGGTCACAATGCATTTTCTGAGAGGAACTTTTCGTTGTTTCATGGTCCCCGACTCCTTTTACTTACTCTTCATTCTCAAATGTATCAGGAACAAATGTTTCTTCAAGTGGTGCATCCAAGTCATTTGTTTCTTGAGGCTCGGCGAGGTCGTCTTCAATGACTAAACCAAGTTCTCTTGCTTCTGTCTCACTTTTAATGTCAATTTTCCAACCAGTTAATTTTGCAGCGAGACGCGCATTTTGTCCTCGTTTACCAATTGCTAATGACAGTTGATAATCCGGAACAATGACTTGAGTCATTTTATCCTCTTCGTTTACGTTTACTTTTAATACTTTTGAAGGACTAAGAGCATTTGCTACGTATTCAACAGGATCTTCTGACCAACGAACGATATCGATCTTTTCCCCTTTTAACTCATCAACAATCGTCTGAACCCGTTGACCTCGTTGACCTACACATGAACCAACCGCATCTACTTCTGGATTTTCAGCGTGAACGGCAATCTTCGAACGATCTCCAGCTTCACGAGAAACCGACTTAATTTCAACGGTACCATCATAAATTTCAGGTACTTCGAGCTCAAACAAACGCTTCAACAAGCCAGGATGTGTGCGTGAAATCAAAATTTGAGGGCCTTTTGTTGTTTTTTCCACTTTTGTAATGAAGGCTTTAATGCGATCGTTATGCTTATAAGATTCATTAGGCATTTGTTCATTTAGTGGCAACAAAGCCTCGACTTTTCCTAGATCAACATAGATGAAACGATGATCTTGACGTTGAACAATCCCTGTCATGATATCTTCTTCTCGATCAATAAAGTCAGAATAAATAATGCCGCGTTCTGCTTCACGTACACGTTGTGTGACGACTTGCTTCGCTGTTTGGGCCGCGATGCGTCCGAAATCTTTCGGTGTTACTTCAATCTCCACAATATCATCGATATCGTAACTCGGGTTCATACCTTTTGCATCTTGTAAAGAGATCTCAAGACGTACATCAAATACTTCTTCGACAATTAGCTTACGAGCAAACACTCGGATGCTCCCGTTATCACGATTAACATCAACACGAACATTTTGAGCCTGTGAGAAGTTGCGCTTATAACCTGAAATAAGTGCTGCCTCAATGGCATCAGTGATAATTTCCTTACTAATTCCTTTTTCTTTCTCTAGCGTCATTAACGCATCCATAAATTCGCTATTCATGAATGAGATATCCCCCTTTCAACTACAAACAAAGCATATATTAAGTACTAAAATATAATCGCTAACCTTACATTAGCTGCTTTCTCATATGGAATGACATATGATTTTTTTCGCGTTTTAATTTTCACTTCTACAGTCAAAACATCGCCGTCAAAAGCCGTCAGCATTCCTTCAAACGTCTTCTCACCATCGATCTGCTCATACGTTGTCACGTGGACGTTTTTACCGACTGCTTTTTCTATGTCTTTGGCTTTTTTTAAAGGTCTCTCAGCACCTGGAGAAGACACTTCTAGGAAGTAAGCTTGTGGAATCGGATCAAATTCGTCCAACTTCTCACTTAATTGCTCGCTCACTTTTCCACAGTCTTCAAGGTCCACACCTGTTTCTGAATCAATATAGATTCTTAAAAACCAATCTGGGCCTTCCTTTTTAAATTCGACATCGACTAGCTCTAGGTTACGCTCGTCCATCAGCGGTGTCGCTAGTTCTGCTACGATGTCGGTTACTTTCTTACTCATTCTTACCCTCCTTCAATTACTGCCATCTGCATAAGACGTTTTTATATTAGTAGTGATTATTATTAGGTCTAAACGAAACGAAAGAGCGGGTTTCCCCACTCTTTTTAGGCTCCGTATTCTAAGTATTACCATAACAACAATATCATACTCTACACTTCTTTGCAACAGACGTCCGTTCGAAAGAAGCGCTGTGACAAGCTTTTACGATGTTTCTTAGAAGAGGGATAACTGGTTTGAATTAGGCATTCCCTCTAGACAACCATGTTCGTCTAAATGCTCAAGAACCGTTTTCGTCAATCTTGCTTTTTGTTGCAAGTCTTCTTTTGAAAGAAACTCTCCGTCTTGTCGAGCTTTAACGATATTTAATGAAGCATTTGTTCCTACACCAGTCATCGCATTAAACGGTGGCAATAAGCTGTTGCCTTCTACAATAAATTCTGTAGCACTTGATTGATAGAGATCCACCTTCTTAAATGAGTAACCTCGTTCAGACATCTCAAGAGATAACTCCAAAACGGTTAAAACAGCCTTTTCTTTTGGCGAAGCATCCAACCCTTTGGCATTAATTTCTTGGATCTTCGCTTTAATCGCAGCAGAGCCCTTAATCATCGTATCTAAATCAAAATCATCAGCTCGAACAGTAAAGTACGAAGCATAATAAATGATCGGGTGATGGACCTTAAAGTACGCAATCCTAACAGCCATGAGTACATAGGCCGCGGCATGGGCTTTAGGGAACATGTATTTAATCTTTGTGCATGAGCCAATGTACCAATCTGGGACATCGTGCTTCTTCATTTCCTCAACCCATTCAGGTTGTAGTCCTTTTCCTTTACGCACAAATTCCATAATCTTAAACGCTAAGGAAGGTTCAAGCCCTTTGTAAATTAAATAGACCATAATATCATCTCGACATCCGATCACATCTTTTAATTCACAGGTGCCATTATAAATAAGTTCATTGGCATTATTTAACCATACGTCTGTTCCATGAGATAGACCAGAGATTTGAACCAGTTCTGAAAACGTACTCGGCTTCGTTTCTTCTAACATTTGACGCACAAATCTCGTCCCAAATTCTGGAATGCCAAGTGTACCTGTCTTACATAAAATCTGTTCATCGGTTACACCAAGAACTTCTGGCCCACTAAAGATCCTCATTACTTCCGGATCATCCGTTGGGATCGTCTTTGGATCAATGCCAGATAAATCTTGCAACATCCGAATAACGGTCGGATCATCATGCCCTAAAATATCAAGCTTCAATAAATTATCATGAATGGAATGGAAATCAAAATGTGTTGTTTTCCATTCGGCATTTTTATCATCGGCTGGAAATTGAATCGGAGTAAAGTCATAAATATCCATATAATCAGGCACAACGATAATCCCACCAGGATGCTGACCGCTTGTACGTTTTACACCTGTACATCCGGATACAAGTCGATCAATCTCTGCTCCACGATAGTGAAGGTCATAATCACCTTGATAGCCTTTTACATATCCATACGCTGTCTTTTCTGCGACAGTTCCAATCGTTCCAGCACGATACACATATTCTTCTCCAAACAATTCCTTTGTATAATGGTGAGCTCGCGGTTGATATTCACCAGAGAAGTTCAAATCAATATCTGGGACTTTATCTCCTTTAAAACCAAGGAACGTTTCAAACGGAATATCTTGTCCATCCTTCACATAAGGTGTTCCACATTCTGTACAATCTTTATTCGGTAAGTCAAAACCAGAACCTACTGAGCCATCATTAAAGAAATAGGAGTGCTTACAATTCGGACAAACATAATGCGGTGGCAATGGATTCACTTCTGTAATCTCTGTCATCGTTGCTACAAACGATGATCCGACAGAACCACGTGATCCAACGAGATACCCATCAATTAGAGATTTTTTTACTAATTTCTGTGAGATGAGATAAATGACTGCAAACCCATGACCAATAATACTTTTTAATTCTTTTTCGATTCGTGCCTCCACGATCTCAGGCAATTCTTCGCCATAAATGCTCCGTGCTCTGTTATAACTCATCGTACGAATTTCATCATCGGCGCCTTCGATTTTAGGTGTATACAGTTGATCAGGGATCGGATGAAGTTCCTCAATCATATTCGCTACTTTTTGTGTATTGCTTACTACTACTTGTTTGGCTCGTTCATCTCCTAAAAATGAAAAAGCCGCAAGCATATCATCCGTTGTTCTAAAGTGCACAGGTGGTAGTGTTTGTTTATTTAAAGGATTGGCCCCACCTTGAGAAGCAATTAAAATTTTACGATATATCGCATCTTCTTCTTGTAGATAATGGGCATTACCTGTTGCAACGACCGGTTTATCTAATTTTTTACCTAGATCTACAATGTTTGTGACAATTTCTTTTAGTGATTCATCGTTTTTAACTAGTTCTCTTTCAATTAAATGCTGGTAATTTACTAAAGGCTGAATTTCGAGATAATCATAAAATTTGGCGATTTCCTCGACTTCTTCTGGGGATTTTTGCATCATCCCTTCAAAGACTTCTCCTTTATCACAAGCTGTTCCTATTAGTAATCCATTACGGTGTTTTTGTAGCTGTGACCTCGGGATGCGTGGTGTTCGGAAGAAGTAGTCAACATGTGACATTGACACCAGCTTGTACAAGTTTTTTAATCCTTCTTGTGTTTGAGCTAAAATGGTGCAATGAGAAGGACGCTGTCTAGTAAAGTTTCCTTGCCCCATATGGTCATTTAATTGATCATGATGGGTTACTTCTTTCTCTTTCGCATCTTTTACCATTTTCCAGAGTAAATATCCTGTCGCTTCGGCATCATAAATCGCTCTGTGATGACTAACTAATTCAATATCAAACTTCTTACATAATGAGTTTAGGCGGTGATTTTTCAGTTCTGGGTATAAAAATCGACCTAATTCAAGTGTATCAACTACAGGATTAGGTGCATCTTCTAATCCGATTTTTTGATAACCGACATTGAGAAAGCCCATATCGAAACTTGCATTATGAGCAACAAGAATCGCGTCACTACAAAATGCTTGGAAATCTCGTAGAACATCTGCAATTTCTGGAGCACCTTTAACCATGTCATCCGTAATGCCTGTTAACTCAATGATCGTATTAGATAAAGGCTCATGCGGATCAGAGAAGGATTCGAAACGGTCTATGATTTCTCCATTTTTCATCTTCACAGCTGCAAGCTCAATAATCGTATTGTATACAGCAGATAAACCCGTTGTCTCTACGTCAAAAACGACATATTCTTCTTCTGATAATTCTCTATTTGCTTCATTGTAAGCAATGGGAACACCATCATCGACTAAGTTTGCTTCAATTCCATACAAAATTTTAATACCATGTTTTTTTCCCGTTGAATAAGCTTCTGGAAACGACTGGACAACTCCATGATCTGTTATAGCAATTGCTGGGTGACCCCATTTAGCAGCTTGCTCTACATATTTACTTGCCGAGATCATTCCATCCATTTGGCTCATGTTTGTATGCAAGTGTAACTCAACACGTTTTTCGTCTTCTGCGGAACGGTCGATTCTCTCGGCTGGCTTAATTTGATTAAAATCATTGGCGATCATAACCAAATCACGCACAAACGTATCGTTTTGCACCCCGCCACGAACCTTTAACCAAATACCTTTTTTCACAGCTTGTAGTAAAGGGACATCCTCTTTATCACGCGAGAAAATCTTAACCATAATAGAATCTGTGTAGTCAGTAATTTTAAACGTTAGTAATGTCCGACCACTACGTAATTCTCTTGTCTCTGCTTCAAACACATACCCTTGAACCGTAATTCGTCGTTCTTCATCAACGATTCCTTCAAGTGGAATAGGATCATCTTTAATCGGATACCCGAGAATAAGATTTTTCCCTTCAAATTCATCATTCTTTTTCTCCATTTTCTTTTTCTCTAGAATGGCCTCAACCACTTTGGAGTGATCTTCTTGCTCGCGCTGCTCCACAAACTTTTGAAATTCTTGTTTCGATTCTTTAATAACGGGTTCTACTGGAATTGTCGGTAAGCTAAGTGATCGAAGGCTTTCTCTAAGTGGCTCATATAATTTACGCTTTAAAGCTACCGCCTCCGTTTCATTTCGTACATTAATTTCAAGTTTTTTTCCATCGAAATGCGGAGCCTGACTCGATAACAAAGAACGTAATCCATCTGAGACAGCATGCAAACGTCCAACAATAAGTGGCCAATACGCTTGCCAATCAGCAGAGGTCACTTCTAGTTGATCATAATAAAACGTATGACCGACTGTCGCAATATGAGTAAAAGTTTCTTTTAATTTCACTTCAAACAACTCATAAAGTTCAGCAGAAATCAAAACAGGAAGCTCGATATGAAAATGCCATGTTTTTTTTTCTTTGATGATGGTTAATTTACGAATCTTTCCGCCTTTAAATGGTCCTTGGATAACTTCAGTTGGAAATTGAAGTTGCTCTAGAAGCAGTTCGAACCGTTCTTGTCGTACCTGTTCATCTTGGGGCATCTTATCCACTCCTTTCTAAAGCTTAAGCTATACACTCACTAGTCCCTAACATAAAAGAGAAGGTACCTCAAAAATGAGATACCTAAAACTCTATATTACATTGCTAATTTTTCTTGTTCTACACGAATCGTCTTGATAAGATCGGCCACTTCAACTTCAATAACTTCTCCCGTTTTACGGATCTTCACTTCGACAATACCCTCTGCCGCGCGCTTACCGACAGAAACACGGATTGGAAGTCCGAAAAGATCAGCGTCTTTAAACTTCACACCAGCACGCTCTGGACGGTCATCATACAACACATCGAAGCCTGCCGATTTCAATTCGTTATACAGGTTTTCTGATAGCTCATTTTGTTCGGTGTTTTTACTATTTAAAGTTAATAAATGAAGATCATATGGTGCGACCGATGTTGGCCAGACTATACCATTCTCATCATGATGTTGTTCAATAATAGCTGCGACTGTCCGCGATACACCAACGCCATAGCAACCCATAATCATTGGTTTGTTTTTACCATTCTCATCTAAGAACATGGCATTCATACTTTCTGAGTACACTGTTCCTAGTTTGAATACTTGTCCAACTTCAATCCCTTGAGCAAATTGGATCGTTCCTTTGCCGTCTGGTGAAGCGTCTCCTTCTTGAATAAAACGCAGGTCTGCATACTGGTCAACTGAGAAGTCTCGATCGACATTTACACCTGTAAAGTGATGATTTAGCTCATTTGCTCCAGTTACAGCATTTACCATTGCAGAGACAGCATGATCAGCGACAATTTTTAGATTGTCTACATTGACAGGACCAATGTTACCAATCGGTGCAGATAATACGTCTGCTACTTCCGCTCCTTCAGCAAATCGAATCGATGTTGCTCCTAGTTCATGTCGTAATTTGATTTCGTTTAACTCGTGGTCACCCCGTAGTAAAACAAGTGTCCATTCTTCATCAATTTGTACAAGCAATGTCTTCACGATCTCGTGTGCAGACACTGTAAGTTCTTCTGCTACTTCTGCGATCGTTTTAGCAGTACCGGTATCTACTTTTTTGCATTCATGAAGGGCAACATCTGGCTTCACATATGTTTCATTTACAGAAGCCATTTCAATATTTGCTGCATAGTCGGATTCATCAGAATAGGCAATTGTATCTTCCCCTACTTCACATAAAGCCATGAATTCATGCGTGTCCTTTCCGCCAATCGCACCAGAATCAGCAATGACTGGACGGAATGTTAAACCACAACGCGCAAAAATTCGTGAATATGCCTCATACATATCGTTATAGGCTTCATCTAGACTTTCAGTTGTCGCGTGGAAAGAGTAAGCATCCTTCATAATGAACTCACGTCCACGTAATAAACCAAACCTAGGTCGACGCTCATCACGGAATTTCGTTTGAATTTGGTAAATATTTAAAGGCAATTTCTTGTATGATTTCACGCTATCACGCAGGAGACTTGTAATGACTTCTTCATGCGTCGGTCCAAGAGCGAAGTCACGATTATGACGATCTTGTAATCGCATCAATTCCCCGCCCATTTTATCCCAACGACCTGTTTCTTGCCATAACTCAGCTGGGTGCATCGTCGGCATCGTCATCTCTTGTGCGCCAGAGCGATCCATTTCTTCTCGAACAATCGTTTCTACTTTATGAAGCACTCTTTTCGCTAATGGTAAATACGAGTAAATCCCTGCTGCTATTTGACGGATCATTCCCGCACGTAGCATTAATTGGTGACTAATAATATCTGCATCCGCAGGTACATCTCGTAAAGTTGGCGCTAATAATGAACGTTGTCTCATCTCTCAAAATCCTTTCTTCTTTAAGCTATGTAAGAATCATTCTTACATAAACAAACGGTTAATATCGTTCCATGTGACAAAGATTACAAGTAAGAATAGTAATGCAAATCCAACTAGGTGAACCATGCCTTCTTTTTGTGGATCAATAGGCTTTCCTCTTAATCCCTCTAGTCCGATAAAGACCAAACGTCCACCATCCATTGCTGGAATCGGCAATAAATTAATAATACCAAGGTTTACACTTAAGGCAGCTGCCCATTGCATCAAGACAAAAATACCTAGAGCAGCAGCTTCACCTGTATATGTGTAAATGCCGACAGGTCCTGCAACATAATCAAGCGAAAATTGCCCTGTAATTAATAATCCTAGTACTTCAAAAATCATCGTCATGAATAAGTATGTTTGAGTGACACCGAACATAAGAGAACCTGGTATTGAGAATTCTCTAGGTTGTGTCACACCAATGAACCCTTCAGAAGCACCTAGTTGTCCTTCTCGCTCGTTCGGTGTAACCGATACCGATGTTGGTTGATTGTCACGAATAACAGAGAACGTAATCGTTTCTTTCGGATTTTGTTGAATAATGCTTGTCATATCTTCCCAGGTATCTGTTGGGATATTATCAATGCTCGAGACTTGATCACCTTCTAGTAAACCAGCACTTGCTGCCGCGCTATCTGGCATCACTTCACCAATCTCAGCCCGGTCCACAGGAATGCCTTGCATTAATGCAAGAGCTGCTAGCAAAACAAATGCTAGAATGAAGTTCATCATAGGTCCTGCAAAAATAGCTAAGGCACGTTGACCTACCGTTTTTGAACCAAACTGACGATCCCAAGGAGCAATTTGTGTTGCTTGCTCATCCTGGACGAGTACGGCTTTGTTATGAACATTATAGCGTACCAATTCATCCTCATCATAGGCCTCAACAAATAGTTCATGTTCTAAATCAATCTTCTCGACCTGAACCACTTTGGCTTCTGGATGTTTTGATTTATTGTTTATAATGATTTGTTTCACTTCATTATGACGATTAAATACTAACCCAATCTCAAAACCAGGCTTGATATCAACCATCTCTGGATCTTCTCCAGCCATGCGGACGAAGCCGCCTAGTGGAAGCATACGGATCGTATACACTGTTTCATTTTTCTTAAATGAAAACAATTTTGGACCAAAACCGATCGCGAATTCCCGACATAATATGCCTGCACGTTTTGCAAAGTATAAGTGACCCCATTCATGAATAAACACAAGTAAACCAAAAACAATAATAAACGATATTAACGTATTCAAATAACCAACCTCCACTTTTAATTTTAGCGTAACGAGTGGATAAACATTCTCGTCTCCCGATCTACTTCCTGAATTACTTCTAGCGTTGGTTGACTAATCTTGTCGTGGCGCTCTAAAGCTTGTTCAATTTGAGACTCAATTTCTAAAAAGGAAATGTTTCCATTCAAGAAGGCGGCAACCGCTTCTTCATTTGCAGCATTCAATACTGTTGGCATGGTTCCTCCGAGACGTCCTGCTTCATATGCATATGCCATACATCGATACCTTTTTATATCTAATTTCGAGAAATGCAGTTTCCCGATTTCCCACAGGTTAAGACGTTCTTCGTTCGTAGCTCGTAAACGGTTAGGATATGTAAGTGCATATTGAATTGGAACCTTCATATCTGGGGTACCTAGTTGAGCCATCACACTACTATCAACAAATTCAACCATCGAGTGTATGATACTTTCTTTGTGAAGGACAACATCAATCTTGTCATAAGCAATATCAAAAAGCCAGTGTGCTTCAATTACTTCTAGACCTTTATTCATCATTGTTGCTGAATCAATCGTGATTTTTGCTCCCATTGACCAGTTCGGGTGATTTAGCGCTTCTGTAACCGTCACACCTTCAAGTTCATCTCTTGTGCGATCTCTAAAACTTCCACCAGAAGCAGTTAAAATTAAACGGGAAATTTCACTAGAATGTTCACCATTTAACGCTTGAAAGATGGCTGAATGTTCACTATCTACAGGAAGAAGAGTCACATTATGACGTTTCGCAGCTTCTGTAACAATATGACCTGCTGTGACGAGCGTTTCTTTATTGGCAATCGCAATGGTTTTTCCTGCCTCAATTGCTTTTAGTGTAGGCGTTAAACCAACACTACCTATAACAGCATTTACTAACACTTCAGCGTCTGTGTGAGCTGCAACCTCGATTAACCCTTCTTCGCCATAAACAACTTGGACATCTGCTGAGATTTCTTTTTTTAAATGTTCGGCGTCTTCTTTAGTTATAACGGACACAATCGATGGGGAGAATTGATGAATTTGATCAATAGCCAAATCAATATTTCGTCCGACCGACATCGCAACAAGTTCAAATTGCTCAGAGTGATGCTTAATGACATCTAATGTTTGTGTCCCTATTGATCCTGTAGATCCTAATAAGCTTATCTTCTTCAACGTACTCACCTACTATTTCATGATCAACATGTATTTTTATATCTATGTATCAAAATTTATTTTAGATCAGTTGAAGCAAGTGCAAAATTGGCATCACATAAATTAAGCTATCAAAGCGGTCTAAAATTCCACCGTGTCCAGGTAATACATTTCCAGAATCTTTAACAGCATAATGACGCTTTAATGCTGATTCTACTAAGTCACCGAGCTGGCCGAATGTTGAGGCAACAACCATAATTAACAATGCGGTAAGGTAATTAGGGAATATTGGGACAAGCTGATAAAAAATAGTTCCCACTATTAAGGCAGCGACGATACCACCTATTGACCCTTCAATAGTTTTTTTCGGGCTAATGTCTGGCCATAATTTATGTTTACCTAATGACCTCCCTGCAAAATATGCCCCAGAATCGGTTGTCCAAATTAAAAATAAGACAAAGAAGACGAGGTACATACCGACATCGGGAATCTCTCGCGTTAAAATTAAAAAATGAAAACCAAAACCTACATAAACAGATGATAAGATGACAAAGCCCACCTCGTCAAATGTAAACGAGTTTTTTGTTAATACGGTAAACATGAGTAAAACTAAAATAAGAAAAATAAATGTTTCAACTTTAGTGTATGTAATCGGGATCAATTGATCGAACCAAGAAGTTGGCACAAGCAATAGCCACATAGATAGTAGGCTTACAATCCCCATAAGAGATAATGGTGCAATTTTTTTCATTTTTAATAACTCGATCATGGCCACAGAGGCGACGATTGAAATGAAGATTGAAAAAAACCAGCCTCCGAGTACGACCATGCTAATGAAAACAATCGCACCGATCACACCCGTTATTATCCTTTGCTTCATTTTGATACGCCTCCTCTATTTATACTCCCCCATAACGTCGAGCGCGTTTTTGGTATGCCATAATCGCTTCTGTATAATGCTCTTCGTTAAAATCAGGCCAAAGTACATCTGTAAACCAAAATTCACTATAGGCTAATTGCCATAGCATGAAGTTACTTAATCGTATTTCCCCACTTGTACGAATTAACAAGTCAGGATCTTTTAAATCTGAAGTCATAAGATTAGCTTCAATTACATTCTCATTAATATCTTCTACCTTTAAACTTCCTTGCTCTACTTGCATAGCCACTTTCTTCATCGCTTCAACCATTTCAAATCGACTTCCATAGTTTAAGGCGAAGTTTAAAATAAGACCTGTATTATTTTCTGTCTCTTTGACGGCTTTATTAACTGCGTCGAGTGTATGACTAGGGAGGTGATCAAGACTTCCCATTAAACGCACCTTAACATTTTCTTCCTTTAACTTAGGGAGTTCCATTCCTAAAAAACGCTCTGGAAGTTTCATTAAATAATCAACTTCACTTTTTGGACGCTTCCAATTTTCTGTGGAGAATGCGTATAATGTCAAGGCTTCAACACCCAACTCATTTGATCGACGAACAATTTTATTAATTACTTTCATTCCTTCACGATGTCCTGCGATGCGAGGAAGACCTTTTTGCTTTGCCCAGCGGCCATTACCATCCATGATAATTGCCACATGACTTGGAATGATCTGCGGATCCGCTTTTTCTTCTTGAACCGTTTTAGTTGTTAAGCTCGATTTCCACTTTGAAATTTTATCCAGCATTTGCTTGCCCTCCATCTAAGTTGAAACAAGTGAGGCTCTTATCAGCATAACCGTTTGCACGCTTGCTCATAACTTTAACTTTACTAATAAGAACGTGTAAAAACCCCCCTGTAGAACAAGAGGGTCACTTACACTTAATATTCTACCTTGAATCGGTTTAGACTTCCATGATTTCTTTTTCTTTCTTTTCTGCCACTGCATCTATATCAGCGATTTTTTTATCTGTAAGTTTTTGAACTTCGTCTGTGTCACGACGTAATTCATCTTCGGTCATTTCACCGTCTTTTTGCAATTTTTTAAGATCATCATTCGCATCACGACGCACATTACGAACAGCTACTTTTGCATCTTCTGCCGCTCTTTTAACAAGCTTAACAAGGTCACGACGACGCTCTTCAGTCAATGCAGGAATTTGAATACGAATCACGATTCCATCATTAGTAGGTGTTAAGCCTAGATCTGCTTTTTGAATGCCACGTTCGATGTCATTCATCGCCGTTTTATCAAATGGCTGTATCATAAGCAAACGTGCTTCTGGTACTGAGATCGTAGCTAGTTGATTAAGTGGCGTATCTGCCCCATAATACTCAACTGTCACGCGATCTAGAATCGCTGGATTTGCGCGACCAGCACGTAATTTAGCTAGTTCGCGATTAAGTGACTCAATGGCTTTTAACATACGTTCTTTTGCACTATTCATAACTTCTTTTGACATTAAGAGTTCCCCCTTACAATAGTTCCAATATTTTCGCCTAGAACAGCTTTTTTGATGTTTCCTTCTTCCATAATAGAGAAGACTCTAAGTGGAATGTTGTTATCCATACATAAAGAAGATGCTGTCGTATCCATCACTGCCAAGCCTTCTTTTAAAACATCCATGTATGAAATTTCTGTATATTTTTTCGCATTCGCATCTACTGATGGATCTGCACTGTATACGCCATCTACGTTGTTTTTCGCCATTAAAATAACTTCTGCTTCGATTTCCGCAGCACGAAGGGCAGCTGTCGTGTCTGTAGAGAAATAAGGGTTTCCTGTGCCTGCTGCAAAAATAACAACACGCTTTTTCTCGAGGTGACGAATCGCTTTGCGACGAATGTACGGTTCGGCAACCTGTCTCATCTCGATTGAGGTTTGAACACGTGTTTCAATGCCAATATCTTCTAAGCTATCTTGAAGAGCTAATGAATTCATCACTGTCGCGAGCATTCCCATATAGTCTGCTGTTGCGCGGTCCATACCTTTTGCACTCCCAGCCATTCCGCGCCAGATATTGCCACCACCTACAACGACTGCAACTTCTACATCAAGCTCAACGATTTCTTTTAATTGTTTTGCCACTGATTGAATAACAACCGGATCAATTCCATAGCCTTGGTCACCAGCTAATGCTTCACCGCTTAGCTTTAATACCACTCGATTATATTTCTGCATGATACCCTCCATCACAACAAGCCGTGTAGACTCCACTTAATTGATCATGCCGAATTGACTCATGATCAGCAGGCATGACCTTATTAATTTTTGAAAAAAGGGACACACTGTGCCCCTCCTCTACTAGATTACTTCTTCACTTGAGACATAACTTCTTCTGCAAAGTTATCTTCACGCTTTTCCATACCTTCTCCAACTTCATAACGGATGAATGATTTCACAGCTCCGCCTTTGCTTTGAACGTATTTACCCACTTTTTGATCGCCATCTTTAACAAATGGTTGATCAAGCAAGCAAACTTGTTCGAAATATTTGCTAAGACGACCTTCAACCATCTTCTCAACAATATTTTCTGGCTTTCCTTCGTTTAGAGCTTGTTGTTTCAACACTTCACGCTCACGCGCAACTTCTTCTTGTGATACTTCATCACGAGAAACATAAGTTGGGTTAATTGCCGCTACGTGCATTGAGATATCTTTAGCAAGATCAGTATCAGCAGAGTTTTCTACAACTGCAAGAACTCCGATACGTCCACCCATGTGAAGATACTCACCAAATACATCACTATCAGTCTTTTCAACTAGCTCAAAACGACGAAGAGAAATCTTTTCCCCGATTTTTGCAATGGAAGAGTTAATGTATTCTTGTACAGATGTGCCTTCACCTTTGAAAGGTTGTTCCATTGCTTCTTCAACAGAAGCTGGAGTTTGCGTTAATACGTGCTCTGCTAGCTCTTGAACAAGGTTTTGGAAGTTTTCGTTTTTCGAAACGAAATCTGTCTCAGAGTTCACTTCAACAATTACTGCTTTGTTGCCTTGAGACTTTACGAATGTAAGACCTTCAGCAGCTACACGATCTGCTTTTTTCGCGGCTTTAGCGATTCCTTTTTCGCGAAGAAGATCAATCGCTTTTTCCATATCTCCATTCACTTCTGTTAGAGCTTTCTTACAATCCATCATACCCGCACCAGTTTTTTCGCGCAATTCTTTTACCATGCTAGCTGTTACTGCCATGTTAAAACGCCTCCTTAAGTTGTCAGTATGTCACACATGCCAAGAGAACAAACATCATAGCTTGTCCTTATGTATGTCATGTTTACATTTCGTAAAAAAAAGTGGTAAAGGGTCATCCCCTTCACCACCCTTTTTGGATCAAATGAAATTAAGCAGTAGTTGTTTCTTCTGCAACTACGTCTTCTTCTTCCTCACCTGAAGTAGCTTCGATTACTGCATCCGCCATTTTACCAGTAAGAAGTTTTACTGCACGAATTGCATCGTCATTACCAGGGATTACATAGTCGATTTCATCTGGATCACAGTTTGTATCTACAATCGCAACAATTGGGATGTTAAGCTTATGAGCTTCCGCAATTGCAATGCGTTCTTTACGTGGGTCAATAACGAAAAGTGCATCTGGAACACCCTTCATGTCTTTAATACCGCCTAAGAACTTCTCAAGACGATCCATTTCTTTCTTAAGAAGAATTACTTCTTTCTTAGGAAGAACATCGAATGTACCGTCTTCTTGCATCTTCTCGAGATTCTTAAGACGAGTAATACGTTTTTGGATAGTTTTAAAGTTCGTAAGAGTACCACCTAACCAACGTTGGTTGATGAAGTACATACCACAACGCTCAGCTTCGTCTTTCACTGAATCTTGAGCTTGTTTCTTTGTACCAACAAAAAGGATTTTTCCTCCGTCAGCTGCTAAATCACGTACAAAGTTGTACGCCGATTCAACTTTTTTCACTGTCTTTTGAAGATCAATGATATAAATTCCGTTACGTTCTGTGAAGATGTAGCGATCCATTTTTGGGTTCCAACGACGAGTCTGGTGACCGAAGTGTACCCCAGCTTCTAATAATTGTTTCATGGAGATAACTGCCACATCAAACACCTCCTTCAATAAGTGGTTTTTTTTTCCTCCGCGCTCATCATTTTTAAGTGACACTGTTAAACAGCACCATCACTTAAATTAGAGGCGTGTGTGATTAACACCGTGGATTAATATACCACATCTACTCTCTTGTTGCAAGTAATCATGTCGAATTAACGATAAAATTTTATGATTAACTCGACTTCACCTTTACCAAGGTTAAGTTGCTTCGCAATTTGTTCAATTGATAAGCCTCGTTTGAATAGCATCAACACATTTGCTGTGTCTGATTGTTCGAAAATCGTTGCTGGATCTTCTTCTTTCATCATCGGTGGCATGTATTCTGAATGTTCATTTACCGATTCTTCTTTCACGTAAGCTTTAGGTACACGATTTACACCTTTGGGTTGCTCAACCATCGTTGGTCTTGTCGATTCATCTAGGTTTATGCCTTTAGCATCGGGTGGCTTCAATGTATCATTTTCTGATCGTTTTATTTGTTTTGTCTTTTTTATCTCTTGTAGAAGACGTTCGTTCTCCTCTTTCATTTCAAGCGTGTATGCAAACAACATTTCTTCAATTTCTTGCTTGATGCGATCTCCCGAAACATCAGAAGTATTTGTAACACTTTCTTTTTTTGCGAGAGTAAACATCCATAAAATCGTTACTCCATGCAAAAGCAAGCTGATAACTAATAAATAAACTGTCATGAAACATCTCCCTTTAGCTAACCTGAATAATCAACGAACTTCCCCTTAAAAGGATGAGGCTCATTGTTTTGCTTGTCATCTTCGTTCTTGTTGTGTGATGATTGTTCTCTCTGATCCTTTTGATTCTCTTCATCTTGATGAAACATTCCTTTTTCCGACTCACTCGACTCTTGGATTTGCTTGCGTTTAAGCCGTTCTTCCTCTCCTAGCTGTTGCGCAATAATTTCCTGACCCACTTGCCCTCTCTGTTGCAATTGCTCTTGAATCTTTCCTACTTTTTGGGAATGAGGAAATGAACCTTGAACCTCAATTGGTCGAATGCTCATGTATCAACAACTCCTTATATGGTTGTGACTTTAATCTCACTATCTACTAATTCAATTTTAGCATACTGATATTTTGTAGCAATCTTCCTTCTGTATTTCCCGAAATGAACATCGACATTTGGAAAAATCTCGCGCTCCGCTAAAACGTAACCGCTTTCTTTGCTATCGATAGACTCATTTAAATGACGCACGGTCTCCTCGGAACTGTCTAATAAATTTTTAGCAGCCTGCAGTGAATGCTTCACCCGTAGCATCATAATCTTTTCTTTTCCAACAAGAGGTTGCTGTTGTTGTTTTAACAAATATACCTTTAATAACTTTCCTAGTTTATCTATATCCTCTAGTGCTTTTTGATGAGTTGCTAGTGCCTCTTTTTGCTTTTTTAACATTTGTTCGTTGACCCCGATATATAAAGAAGTTTTTGTTTGCATGTCATTGCCAATTTCCTTAGCCATTATCCCTACTCCAGCAGATAATACTCCTCCAACAATATTTCCTTTTCCACGTGTACAAACAATAGATTGAGCAGCCTTACATTTACTATGGAGGATCGCTTGAACAACTTCTAAATTTCCTCCAGCTTCGACATCTCCCTCATTAATGAAGGATGTATGTATGTTTTCTTCTGCTTTGATATAACTTCTTTTTTGCCCGACAATACCAGCCCCTACAAAGATCGAACCTCCAGCTATAAGCCTGGCACCTTCAACCGTCCCTCGAACTCGAATATCTCCATCCGCTTTTATTTCAAAGCCATTAGGAACATTGCCATTCACAACAACACTTCCAACAAAAGTCACATTCCCTGTCTTCATATCAAGGTCACCTTTTACCTCATAGACGGGGAAAACATGAATCTTCTTTTCTTCTATACTAACTTGACCGTCAATTAGAGAATATACGCTTTGTTCTTCTAGATTTACTCTTGTATTTTTACCTGCTCGTAAAACAAAATCTTTTCCTGACTTTGCTATAAGTTCCTCACCTAAAACATTAAAACCATTCTGTCCTTTGGTTGCTGAAACTTTCTCTGCTATTTTGTTGTGTGCAAACACCGAATCAATCTCTAAAAACTGGCGAAGATTAATGGAGGTCGGTTCACCGTCGTTATTCGTTTCTTTCTCATCTAAGAAAGATATTTTTAAATAGGCATCCTTGCCTGTAGTCGGCGGGATACCTTGAGCGAAAATTACAGGATCTTTGACTTCTTGATCATTCGAAATTGCATCAACCACTTCCTCGATAATTCCTGAGTTAATTCCATGTTCATGAATCCAACTTTTAAATTCCTCTGCTGAGAAATGCTCATCCTCTTTTAGCCGTTCAAGTTGAACAATTGATGCTTCCATTTTGCTATTTGAGATTTGTATTGTAAAATAACGTTCTAATTCTATCATTAAATCAGTCCCTCGCTGAAAATTCTATACTATTACAGAAAAGAAACTTTAATACTATGATTATTTTTTTAGTAATTGTTGCAATTTAAATAATGATTTCGAATGAATTTGCGAAATTCGAGAAGTGGAGAGGTCCATAATATGTCCAATTTCAGTTAACGTTAATTCTTCATAATAAAACAAACTGACGACTAATTGTTCTTTCTCTGTTAACTTCGAAATCATAGCCACTAATTCTTCTTTTGTCGACTCGGCTAATAATCGTTGCTCTGGTGTCTTCGTTTGCTTATCTTCAATGCTTGACGCAAATGATTCGTGGCGCTCAGATTCATTAGAATAATCATCAATTGAGAGAAGATTTGCTGTAAAATGCTCGGTCATAACTTGATGCACTTCTTGTTCTGTCATCTCAAGCTTTGCCCCAACTTCTTTAGCTGAGACTACGCGACCGTATTCTTGTTCTAGTTGAAGAATACACGCTTCAACTTTTTTGATTTTCTCACGCATCGAACGGGGGAGCCAGTCTTCTTTTCTAAGACCATCTATAATTGCTCCGCGTACTCGAAAAGATGCGTAAGTATCAAACTTAAAGTCTCGGTCAGGATTAAACTTTTGCAATGCATCATAAAGTCCAAGCATAGCGTGGCTAATAAGATCATCTTTTGCTACATTTTTTGGTAATCCTACTGAAATTCGTTGAACATGATAGTTAACAATCGGCATGTATAAACGAATTAATTCATCACAAGCTTCATGATCACGACTTTGTAACCATCTATCCCAAATTTTCTGATTTTCAATCGCTGTCACACCTATCATGTTTATACCTCCTATCGTTCGTTTCACGCATCAAATTGCAGTAGTACCTTGATTGACAGTGCGTATATGTAATTCCTTCGTTCTCGGATCAAATTCAATCGTTCGTCCACTTTTCCCACCCACGTCTTCTGCTAATAACGGAATTTGAAATTGACGTAATACTTCTTTAACTGCTTCAACATTCCTTGGACCAATTCTCATCACATCACTCCCTGAAGAGAACGTAAACATTTGAGCTCCACCTGCAATCTTAGCTTTTAATGAAAAAGAGCGTGCACCAACTTGATCCATCTGAACGATTAATTCTTTAATAGCTGTATCCGCGTATTTTGCGACATTTAAATTGGCTTGTTTTGATTGATTGGAATCAGGTAACATAATATGTGCCATTCCAGTAATAGAAGTCATCTCATCATAAATGACCACACCCACACACGAACCAAGTCCCGATGTTCGGATTGTATTGGGTGGTTTGACAACATTTAAGTCAGCCATCCCAACTTTAATGACCTCACTCATCCACATTCACTCCTAATGATTGAAAAATCACCTGAAACGACTCAGGATCTGGCAATAAGAAGAAGTGACCTGATGTTTCTTCACTTGTTTGACCAACTTCACGGATATGCGTATCAATAACTAAGGCGTAGTCACCAGCTTCAGACAACGGACCGAGACCATAACTTAATATTGCCCCGACCATATCAATTCCTAGGCCCGGAACTGTCGGTTGTAAGTTCAAACCAGTGAAGTCAGCTAAAGCAGAAAGGTAAGAACCGGCTAAAATATTTCCTACTTCTTGTAAAGCTGATAGCCCAACTGAATCAAAGGGGGGAGTTTTTAATGAGAATTCTTCATTTCCTATTAGTGAAGAAATTAGTCCTTCTGCTTGTTGTAGAGTCGATAGATAAAACATACTACCCGGGGCATCCCCGGCTATTCGAAGAAAGATCGCGGCAACTTCTGTGTCTGCTCCCCCTACTTGCTCAGATAATTCCTGTAGATGCACGACTCTAACTTTAGGAACATTCATATCGATCTTCTTTTGAAGCAACGTTGATAATGAGGTTGCCGCGTTGCCGGCTCCTATGTTTCCAATTTCTTTTAATATATCTAAATGGAATGGTTTCAACTGCGATAAATCTGTCATTGCGGACCTCCCCTACTCATTTACCAATCGTCAAAATCGGTGAATAATTTCCTCACTAATAGACTCAAGATTTCTCACTTCGTCAATGATATTTGCTTCAATCGCGGCTTTTGGCATACCAAAGACCACAGAAGTTTGCTCTGATTCAGCGATGGAATAACAGTGTCCATGATTCTTTAATTTCGTAAGCCCCGCTTTACCATCTGACCCCATCCCTGTCATGATCACTGCAATCGTTTGAATATCGTTTAGGACCGCTAAGGATTCAAATAGTACATCAATAGAAGGTCGATGTCCTCTTCTTGCTTCTTGTTGATGCAGATGAACCGTGTATGCTTGCCCTACCTTTTTCGCTTCCATATGAAACCCACCAGGTGCAATATAAGCCACACCGTTTCTTAACAACTCTCCATCAACCGCTTCTTTAACTTCAATTTGTGATAACATATTTAATCGCGTAGCTAGCGATTGGGTAAACCCTTTTGGCATATGCTGTACGATTAGTAACGGAGCAGGCATTGTCTTCGGAAGTTTAGTCAGTACTTCTTTTAGAGCTTTTGGACCACCTGTTGACGTCCCAATGGCAATGATTTTCTTTTGCTTGATTGTATGGTTATCTTGTTCTCGTTTGAGTTGAAATGGTTCTATAGGTTTTGGTTTGAACGATTTGGAAACATTCGCTTTGTATGCAAGCTTCACTTTTTGTATGATTTCTTTTTCGATTAAGTGAAGATCAAGAGAAATCGAACCAGACGTTTTTGAAACAAAATCAACAGCACCATACTCTATCGCGAGCATTGTTTGTTCGGTCCCTTTCGTTGTTAAACTACTGATCATGACTACAGGAATCGAGTCTTCCTCCATCAGTCTTTGTAGTGTTTCTAATCCATCCATGACTGGCATTTCAACATCTAGAGTGATGACATCAGGGTTGAATGATTTTCGTTTAATAAGTGCCTCTGCTCCGTTACGAGCTGTCGCAATGACCTCTATGTTCGAGTCTTTATTTAACATGTCACTAATGACTTTCCTCATAAAAGCAGAATCATCTACGACTAACACTTTTATTTCTTTCATGAATTCACTCTCCTTCTCTCACTTCTCACCCTTTACTTTTTCTTAAATCGATTACGCATACGTTCAATGAAACTACTAAATGTGGTTTCTTTAGGGGATTTCGTTTGTCCTAAATAATGTCTAACGATGAAACGGATTGATTTGGATACCTGTGTGTTCTCGTTGTGCAATAGAAACGGTATTTGTGCCTTTACAGCTCTACTTACCGCTCGATCATCAGGTAAATGTCCCAAGATATGAAGTTCTTTATTTAAAAATCGACTTGTCACTCTCGTGAAGTTGGTTGCCGTTTTAATGCCTTCTTGTTCCGTCTCTGCACGATTGATAATGAGAGCTAATTCCTTTGACTCATCATGTAGACAGATGTATTTGACCATTGCATAAGCATCCATAATCGCGGTTGGTTCAGGCGTTGTAATCACAATCACTTCATGAGCCGCTAGAATAAATTGCATACTTTCTTCTGTTGCCCCTGCACCCATATCTAGAAAAATGTAATCATACTCTTTCCCAAGAGACTCCAATTGTTGAGAAAAACGGTTTAATTCTTCTTCATTCAAATCAACAAATTCTGACAACCCTGATCCGCCAGCTAAATACGTGAGATCATTAGGTCCCTTTTCAATGATATCCCATATAGTCAGTTGGTTTTTCAACATATCAAAAATATGTCTTTTGGCAGATAGACCCATGAGAATATCAAGATTTCCCATTCCGATATCTAAATCAATAATTGCCACTTTTTTTTTCTGTTCTGTTAAAGCAAGAGCGAAGTTTAAACAAACATTTGATTTTCCCACTCCACCCTTACCGCTAACAATAGCTACAACTTTTGCTGTATGTTTTTGATTTGTATTAACGAGGTGTCTCAGTGTTTCAGCTTGATCATTCATCGTGTACACCCTTTAATATCGGCTGTATTAATCGTTCTGCAGTGGCCTCTATCATATCATCTGGAACATTTTGACCATTGGTCACATATGCTACACCTAGTCCAAATTCAAATGGTACATTAATACAAGCGCCGTATGACGAGGTTTCGTCTTGTTTCGTAAAGATTACTTGTTTAATTGGAATTAATGAAAATTGACCAATAATTTGTTTCATATCTTCATACTTTGAAGTCAATGCTAAAACGAGTAACGTTTCTGCTTCTTGATTAAAGTCGATTACTTTCGATAACTCTTCAACATATAGCTTGTTTCTAAAGTTTCTTCCTGCTGAATCAACAAGTAAAACATCATAATGTTGGAACTGTTCTTTTGCCTTTTTGAAGTCTTCAACAGAATAAGCGACTTCAATCGGTATATTTAAGATTTTAGCGTATGTCTTTAATTGCTCAACCGCTGCAATACGATACGTATCCGTTGTAATTAATGCTACTTTTTTATGTTTTTTCAACACAAACTCTGCAGCGATCTTGGCAATGGTTGTCGTTTTTCCAACACCTGTTGGACCAACGATGTTGACTACTTTCTTATTCAAAAGATCATCACCCATTGGAAGCAATGATAATTCTTTGACTAAAAGCTGTTTTGTTCTTTCTTTAAATTGAAATGATTGATGGCCGCTTTCTGTTTTATTATACCATTCTTTCAACAGATTTTTTATGACTTCAAGTCGGATTGACTCAATTACTCCGTGTGCTTTTAACTGGTCATCAAGTTGCTGAAAAGGAGCTGGATACTGTTGCTCTTCTCGAGTTTGAGTTGTTGACATTCCTTGAACAAGCGCTTTTAATTCTTCTACCTCTTTCAATAATCGCTTTTGGTCTTCCTTTGGCTGCAACGAAGGGGAGGCTTCCTCATTTATCCTCACTTTAGGCTTCGATGTCCTCACTGGTTGCGGGCGTTCTGGCATGGAATCAATTGCTGCGACAACTTCGGTTTTCTTTTTAGTGAAAAAACCAAGAAACCCACCTGATTCTACTTCCTTCGAACTTAAAATGACCGCATCATCACCGAGTTCAGCTCGAATGTGTTTCATGGCTTCGTGCATGGAATTTGCTGTATATTTTTTTACCTTCATTCTGCATTCACCACTCCAACACTTTGGACTTCTACATTAGCTTCTAGTTCATTGTACGAAAGAACTGGTACATGCGGAAGGTATCTTTCAATTAACTGACGAACATACATCCTAACAGCAGGTGAACAGAGAATAACCGGTACTTGTCCCATTTGAGATAAGCGTTCCGTCTCTTGGGCCGCTGACTCAAGAATTTGTTGTGATTGAGTCGGGTCCATCGATAAGAAATTTCCGTGTTCTGTTTGCTGTACACTATCTGCAACTTTTTTCTCAACACTTCCGCTTAGTGTAATGACATATAACGGTTCACCTGGTGTTGTAAACTGCTTAGAAATTTGACGAGACAATGATTGCCTCACATATTCTGAAACTAGATCCATGTCTTTTGTCATTTGACCATAGTCAGCCAATGTTTCAAAAATAATCGGCAAGTTTCGGATAGAAATACTTTCTTTGAGTAGATTCGTTAATACCTTCTGAACATCACCTGTAGAAAGAGTATTTGGTGTTACTTCCTCCACTAGTGCTGGGTATGTTTCTTGTAAGTGATCAACCAATTGTTTTGTTTCTTGGCGCCCTAATAATTCATGGGCATGGCGTTTGATCACTTCGGTTAAATGAGTCGATACAACAGAAGGCGGATCAACAACTGTATAACCAGATAGTTCAGCCTGTTCTTTCATCTCTTCTCCGATCCATTGCGCAGGTAAACCAAAAGCTGGTTCGACTGTATCAACCCCAACGATCGATTCGTCATCAACGCCAGGACTCATCGCCATATAATGATCGAGTAAAAGCTCCCCTTTGGCTACTTCATTTCCTTTAATTTTTATCGTGTATTCATTAGGTTGTAATTGAATATTATCGCGAATACGAATGACCGGCACAATCATACCGAGCTCTAAAGCCATTTGTCTGCGGATCATAACGACTCGATCAAGCAAGTCTCCACCCTGATTGGCATCGGCAAGCGGTATTAATCCATACCCAAATTCAAATTCAATTGGATCAATTTGCAATAACGATACAACACTCTCAGGAGATTTCATATCGTCTTTGTCTTCCTTTACTTCCTCGGTCTCTACTTCTTCAAGTGTTCTCTTCTCAATCTTTGTCAATCGAAACGCTCCAAACCCTAAGATAGCAGCGACTGAGAACGTAACAAACTTATCGATTGGTGTTGCAACTCCAAGTAAAAAGATCGTTCCTGCAGCTACATACAGCATTTGAGGATAGGCAAACAATTGCTTGGTAAGGTCTTGACTTAAGTTTCCATCTGAAGATGCACGCGTAACGATAATCCCTGTTGCTGTAGAAATTAATAGTGCTGGTATTTGACTGACTAGACCGTCACCAACTGTTAAAAGAGTGTACGTCGTTGCCGATGTCGTAAGGTCCATACCCATCTGCATCATACCGATAATTAATCCGAAGATCATATTAATAATAACAATAACGATCCCGGCAATCGCATCCCCTTTTACGAACTTACTAGCTCCGTCCATCGCTCCGTAAAAATCAGCTTCCTTTTCAATCCGTTCGCGACGACCTTTCGCTTCTATATCAGAAATCATTCCTGCATTTAAATCGGCATCGATACTCATCTGTTTACCAGGCATCGCATCTAAGGTGAATCTTGCACCAACCTCTGATACACGCTCTGCCCCTTTTGTGATAACAACAAATTGGATGATAATTAAAATTAAGAAAACAACAAATCCTACGAGGGCATTACCACCTACCACGTAATTCCCGAAAGTATCAATGACATTCCCTGCTTCTGCATTTCCTAATATCGAACGTGTTGTTGATACATTTAAACCTAATCGGAATAGTGTAACGAGCAACAAGAGCGTTGGAAATATAGAAAATTGCAATGCGTCATTTGTACTCATTGCAACTAAAATAATAATGAGTGCAAGAGAGATATTAATGATTATTAAGAAATCCAGTATTCCTGGCGGTAGAGGGATAATCAACATGGCAACAATTAAAATGACACCCAATAATACCGTAAAGTCTCTTGCTTTCAAAATGCTTCTCTCCTAACTTTCAGACAACATCTAGTTCACCTGTTTATTTTTTAATCGATAGACATAAGCAAGTACTTCAGCGACCGCTTTAAACAAATCCTCAGGTACTTGGTCACCGATTTCAGCTTGACTATGGAGTGCACGGGCAAGTGGTTTATTTTCCACCATGACAATATGGTTCTCATCAGCTACTCGTTTGATTTTTTGGGCAACATAATCGACACCTTTTGCTACAATAATCGGTGCATCTGACTTTTCTTCATCGTATTTTAACGCAATCGCATAGTGAGTTGGATTGGTAATGACGACATCGGCATTAGGGACTTCTTGCATCATCCTTTGCATCGCCATCTCCATTTGTTTCTGCTTTCGTTTGGATTTAATCCTAGGGTCACCTTCCATGTTCTTATGCTCATCTTTAATGTCTTTTTTCGACATCTTGATTTGTTTTTCATGATCATAGCGTTGATATAAATAATCAGGAACAGATAAGAACAACAACAAAATTGCAACAGCTACACTCATAAGCGCCGCCAATTGGGCAATCGTTGCAAAACCTTCTATGACAGATTTTTGCGAAAGCAACATAACATCCTCAAGGTTAAACCAAATAATTAAAAACACCACAACACCTGCGAACGAAATTTTCAATAGTGATTTTAATAGCTCCACAATAGCTCGGACCGAAAATATCCGTTTAAAGCCCTTGATGGGATCTAATTTGCTTAATTTCATTTTCAGAGGATCCGTCGTTAGCATCGGTCCTACTTGAACATAGCTCGAAAAAATACCTGCGATCATCGCTACTAACATAATCGGTAATAATACGACAGCAGCTTCCATTGTAAGTTCTACAAACATCATTTCAAAACTTTTAGGTGTTAGTTCTAGCAATAAATAAGTTTGAAAGACATGTTTCATTAAATTCGATAACGTAGTACCTAGTAAGGTCCCACCAAAAAACCATAGAAAGAAAAAAACAAACAGTAAAATAACGGCTGTGTTGACATCTGTACTCTTGGCAACTTGCCCTTTTTTTCTTGAATCTTGCCTTTTTTTCGGTGTAGCTTTTTCAGTCTTTTCATCAGCGAAAAATTGCAGCTTAACTTTTAGAAAGGCCATTATGCTCCTCCTAACAACTGTAAGAGCGTTCGCATCGCTAAAATCATTTGATCAAAGAGTTGTTGCACAACCATGATAAAAACAGACATGTAAACCGTTAAAAGTAATAAACCTACTAATATTTTTAATGGCATACCAACAACGAAAACATTCATCTGTGGTACAGCTCTAGATACCATCCCAAGAGCGATATCAACTAAAAATAATGAACCAACAATTGGTAATGCCATCTGAAAGGCAATAATAAACATTGCATTAAACGTTGTGACAACATATCGAACCACATTCTCCTGTCCAAACGGTAAAAACACTTGCTCCATTGGGACAAATTGATAACTATAAAAAATTCCATCTAACAATAAATGATGGCCATTGACTGCAAATAAAAACAATAAAGCAATGGTATAAAGATAACTACCAATTAAAGGGGACTGTGCACCTGTTTGAGGGTCTACTACATTTGCAATCATAAAACCCATATTAAAATCAATGAAACCACCTGCAACTTGTATCGCATACAGCATGATCATTGCAATCAATCCAACCATCAATCCTACTAACATTTCTTTTATAATTAATAAAAAATAAGTCGTATCAATGATTATTTCTGGGGAGTCAAGGGCAAAAATCATAATCCAACTAAGCATAAGAGCTAGACCTATTTTATGTGTAGTTGGGATCGAGCGGTGACCATAAATCGGTATAACTGAAAAGAATGCAAGCACTCTGACAAGAATCAGTAGAAATGCTGGTAATAAATTTATAAAATCATTCATTATCCGATATACCGATGTAAATTACTAAAGATTTGATAAGTAAAATTAGTCACTTGCGAAAGCATCCAAGGTCCAAAAATGATCATAGCAGCGAATACTCCTACAATTTTCGGAATAAATGCTAGCGTTTGTTCTTGGATTTGAGTCGTGGCTTGGAATATACTAACAGCTAGTCCTAATCCTAATGCTACGATAAGTAATGGTCCGGCTACCAATAACACCGTCCAAATTCCATTTTCAGCTATGCCGATTACAAATTCAGAGCTCATCTACACACATCCCTAATTAAAACTAAGCAGTAGTGATTGAACAATTAAATACCAACCATCTACAAGAACAAACAATAATATTTTAAATGGTAAAGCAATCATAACTGGTGGTAACATCATCATCCCCATTGACATCAGAACACTCGCTACAATCATATCAATAACAAGAAACGGTACAAATATTAAAAAGCCAATTTGAAAGGCTGTTTTCAGCTCACTAATCGCAAACGCTGGAATTAGGGCAGTCAGCGGGATTTCATCAAGGGACGTTGGTCTATCCATCCCGGCATAACCCATAAAAAGAGCCAAATCTTTCTCTCTTGTATGTTGGGCCATAAACTCTTTCATTGGAATAGCCGCTTGCTCTAACGCTTCTTCTTGCGTTAACTCACCATCTAAAAATGGAGTTAATGCTTGTTCATTTACCTCAGCCATAATTGGAGCCATAATAAAAAAAGTAAGAAACAGGGCTAATCCAATTAGAACTTGGTTCGGCGGCATCGATTGTGTAGCTAACCCTTGGCGAACGAATGACAACACGATTACAATCCGCGTAAAGCTCGTCATTAATATCAAAATACCTGGTGCAAGAGATAAAATCGTTAAAATTAGTAACAATTGTATCGTTGTAGCTACATTTGTAGGGTCTTCTGATAGAAAATCAAAATCAATTCCAGGGATTTGAGTAATGGCAGGCATTATAAGTTGATCGACCATCATTTCTCTCTCTCCCTAACTTCGTCATGTATTTTTTTCTGAGATGATGACACATCATTTAATTGATTATTTAAAAGTGCTTTAAACGCTTGTTCATTGCTAGTATTCGTTTTCTCTTGGTCGAGCTTAGACTTTGTTCTGAAACTACCTGCTAACTTACTCAACGCTTTTGATAATGGTTGATCCATTTGTTCAAACTGTTGCTGCTGCATCTTAGATAATCGTTCAATTTCAATTGGGTCATCAAGTTCTTTTAAAAGCTGGATGGAATCTCCCACCCCTACAACTAGTAATCGATCTCCAACCTTGACTAATTGCACAGAACGATTTGCACCTAATGCTACACCACCGATGTTTTGTAATAGTTTAGTGGAATTATAAGACTGAGTCCTTTTATTCACAAAACGCAATAGCATGTAAATCAGAAAAATAACAAAAATAAGGGCTGCAATCAATTGAACAAACATTAAGAAAGTGTTTTGTTCATTCATGCTAATTGGAATTTCTTGTTCATCATTTATCGGATCAGCTATATTTTCTTCTTGTTCTTGCTCACGTTCAGTAGTCGTTTCATTGTTGTTAGTATTCTGCTGCTTCTCTTCTTCGATTGCATCAATTACAGACCTATTTTCATTTACTTCCTCTGCAATAACATTATGCATTGGTAAGATCATCATCAAAAAAAGTAAAACAATTAATGCATATAACTTGCGAACCATTTGTGACACACCACACTTACTACGAATGTAATTACCCAAGAGTTTTCTTGATTGCCTCAAGTACACGATCGGCTTGAAACGGTTTAACGATAAAATCTTTTGCTCCTGCTTGGATTGCATCAATGACCATTGCTTGTTGTCCCATCGCAGAACACATGATCACTTTTGCATTGGGATCTATTTTTTTAATTTCCTTTAACGATGTAATTCCATCCATTTCTGGCATCGTAATATCCATCGTAACTAAGTCCGGAGTGAGTTCTTTATATTTTGTTATTGCATGTGCCCCGTCATTCGCTTCCCCAACCACATCAAACCCATTTTTTGATAAAATATCCTTGATCATCATACGCATGAATGCTGCATCATCAACAATTAATACTCTGTGTCCCACATTACTCCCTCATCTCTATGTTATTTTAGATTTCGAATACGATCAGCTTGACTAACAATGTCCGTTAGACGAACGCCAAAGTTTTCTTCGATCACAACCACTTCACCTTTGGCAACAAGCTTTTGATTGACTAGAATATCAACAGGTTCACCAGCTAATTTATCTAATTCAATAATCGATCCGTGACCAAGTTCTAGAATTTCTTTAATAGAACGCTTTGTTCGCCCTAACTCCACGGTGACCTGAAGTGGAATATCAAGTAACATATTTAAATTATTTGATTCATTGTTTGACAATGGTGTTGGTTCGAAATGCGAGAACGCCGCTGGTTGAACATCTGCTTGTCGATCACCATGCATCCCTGATCCAATATGCTGTTGAACTCTTGACTGTATTTCTTGATATGGTTGGCTTTGGTGCCCTTGTGAAGAAGGTATAGGTACTTGTTCATTTATTTGATGACTTTGATTATTGTTTATTTGACTAGGCTCTTCTACTTGGTTGGCTTGATTACTTGGTGAGACTTCTGTAGGCACTTCCTCATTAGCTGAAGATTCACTAGGTGGGTTCATTAAATCCTCTACTAATCCTTTTGCAAAGGAAACTGCGACGAGCTGCATAATAGAAGAATCAATCAAATCGCCCACTTTTAAGCGAAACGAGATCTTCACCAAATATTTATCTTCAGGTACATTCGATGTTCCTCTATTTTTTTTGAAATCTATCAAGTCAATACCTGGTGGTGAAATGTCCACTTTTTTATTAAAGATTGTTGACATCGACGTAGAGGCCGAGCCCATCATTTGATTCATTGCTTCTTGAACCGCACTTACATGCATATCTGATAACTCTTCAGCAGGACTCAGCCCGTCTCCACCCAACATTAAATCAGCAATAATCGCTGCATCCGATGTTTTGATGACTAACAAGTTCATGCCTTCAAAGCCTTCTGTGTATTCTACATGAACAGCTACATGTGGTTGTGGAAATTCTGATTCAAGTTTTTCACGTTCTATTAAAGAAAGTGTTGGTGTTGTAATATCCACCTTTTGGCTTAATAAAGTCGATAATGCAGTAGCTGCACTACCGAATGAAATATTTCCTATTTCACCTAATGCATCTTGTTCAATTGCATCTAAGTATTCATCTACGTTTGGACCGGTCGATGACTCCTGTTCACTTGCCGCAGGTTCATTTGACTCTTCTTCGTCATTGCTGATCCCTTTTAATAATTCATTTATTTCATCTTGGGAAAGCATGTCATCATTCATCATCTTCTGCCTCCTCAATGACATCCGTTACTTGAACGGCCATTTTATTTTTCATTTTCCCGGGTTGTGCGTAGTATTTCTTTTCCCCTTCCACTGTTACAAGCAAAGGGTCATGAATGGATTGATCTAACTCAATCACATCGCCTACACCTAGGTGTAGAAATTCTTGAATCGTGATTTCTGAGCGCCCAAGCTCTGATTGAATTTGGAGGGTTGCTTTTTTTAATTTTTTCTCAATGGCTTCTTGTTCACCAGGTTGGCGCTGTTTTTTTGTATCTTGCATCCAATAATGAACGGACAACTTAGGAAGTATTTCTTCAATCACCACATGCGGCAAACAAATGTTAATCATTCCAGATGTTTCTGCGATCGTTGTTGATAATGAAATAACGACCACCGTTTCGTTCGGCGAAACCATCTGAAGGAATTGTGGATTCACTTCGATATCTTCCATGACGGGATCCATCTCAATTACTGAACTCCATGCTTCTTGAAAACTATCTAAAGTGCGTTGGAAAAGTTGAGACATAATACGAGTCTCAATTTCTGTTAATTTCTCTACTTTATTAACACTTACACCTTTACCACCTAACAGACGATCTAACATTGCGTATGCGATATTAGGATTCACTTCCATCAAAAAGCGCCCTTCTAAGGGGTACGGTTCGAAGACATTTAAAATCGTCATCGATGGAATGGAGCGAATGAATTCTTCATAGGGCAATTGATCGACCGAAGCAACAGAAATCTCTACAAACGTCCGAAGTTGCGCAGAGAAATAAGTGGTTAAAAGCCTCGAGAAATTCTCATGAATTCGAGACAAACTACGAACTTGATCCTTAGAAAAACGAAGCGCTCGCTTAAAATCATATACTTTTATTTTCTTTTCTAATTCTTCTTTTTTCAATTCATCAGCATTCATTTCCCCAGTGGAAATAGCTGATAGCAAAGCGTCTATTTCACCTTGCGATAAAATGTCAGCCAAGAGCCTCACCTCTCAATCCGTCAAAAACTTCTGTTTGTTTACTCTTCTGGCTCATCAGCTATTGAATGACCCAGCTTGTTGTATATACTTGAACAACAGAACCATCTTGTAATACCTCATTAATTTGATTACGTAGTTCATTTTCTAATTCTTCAATACCTGACGCACCTGCAAGATCCGGTGACCTTTTACCAGATAATGTTCTAAGAATGATATTTTCAATTTGGAAGTCTCTTTTTTCAATCTCTCGGAGCGTTTTCCTACTATCTACATGAATATGAAACTGTGTTCGCACAAAATCATTCGATAAGAGATTTGTCATAATTTCATCTGACACGTAAGATTGAGCAATGATCTCATCAATCGTAGGCTCACGATCTGGGTCTGGTTCACTAGTAAAGTGATTAAATAACACGAGGGTGATGACTCCAACTAACGTTAACGCAATGATTATGATGAGCATAATGTTAACGAGCTTATTTTTAAACAATCAAGAACCCTCCACATCTTTGTATCCGGCAGTAAGCCCAATTGCTTTGTACCGATCATTTATTGCATCAAACACATCTTGAATATCATCTTTTACGACGATCTTATTTCCACTAAGTAAGGTAATCGTCGTATCCGGAAATGCTTCAACTTGTTCGATTTGTAACACATTTAACATAAATGGTTGTCCATTAATTCGAATTAATTTAATCATAATTATTGAATGGGCTAGATCAGAACCTAGCCCAAACCTCCTTCGCCTTTTGGATGAACTAGTCGCCTCTAAGCTTTAGTGATTATCGTTTTAAGTTGACTAATTCTTGCAAGATTTCATCTGAAGTTGTGATAATACGAGTGTTCGCTTGGAATCCACGCTGTGCAACAATCATCTCTGTGAATTCTTCCGACAAATCAACATTTGACATTTCGAGCGTACCAGCTACGAGAGATCCTGCTCCGTTAGTGCCAGGGAATGTAACATAGCCGTTCTGAGTTGGATCTGTGTCAGCAAAGTCAACATCTCCATCAGGTAACTGTGGCGTGCCCGAGTTGGCTGTTGGCTGATACATATTATCCCCCACTTTTGCTAAACCTTCATTATTAGAAAATTTAGCCAACAAAAGCTGTCCACCCGTCCTTAAGGTAGCACCATCCATAAATACGACCTTTCCATCTTGACCAATGCTGAAACTTTCAACATTAGAGGGAATTCGTATTCTACCAAAACGATTAAAATCAGCTTCACTCTCAGGAGGAAAATCGGTAGCGGCATCATTAATTTCGTCATTAACTCCACCCATAACGTACATCCCGTCACTATTAACTAAATAACCCTCATTATCCAAATAGAAATTTCCTGCCCTAGTGTAGCTATAAACTGCATCATCACCCGCTTGACCATTCGATAAGACAAAATATCCATCACCAGAAATCCCTAAATCCAATGCACGGTTTGTATTTTGTAGACTACCTTGAGTATGAATTGTATCGATCGTCGCTAACTGTGAACCAAGACCTACTTGTCGAGGGTTTGTACCTCCTCTACCTGGATCATTGGGCCCTGTTGCTCCTGCAATTTGTTGGCTGACCATATCTTTAAATGTCGCACGGCCTTTTTTGTATCCGAATGTGTTGACATTTGCGATATTGTTTCCGATGACATCAAGCTTTGTTTGGAAATTTTTCATTCCTGAAATTCCTGAGTACATTGAACGTAACATGTATGTGTCTCTCCTTTATGATACGCTGCGTCTGTCATTCGGCAGCGATAGCCTCCCAAATGGGTCCAGCTTTTTTATTCGATCACAATCGTTCCATTAATGTTCGTAAATATTTGACTCTTCGCTTCTTCACGATCTAAGACGGTAATGACCGTGCTGTTTTTAGCACTAACAAGCAAAGTTGCATCATTGGTAATAACTAAGGACTCTGTTACCCCTTTTTGTTTTGCTTCAGCTACTTTATCGGTTATCGTTTGCCACTTTTGCTGATCAAACTCAATGCCTCTTTGGTTCATTCTTTCTGTGGCGTGTTTACTCATTTTAAGATCTGTTTTACCTTTTAGTTGCTCGGTTAGGACAGTTTGAAACGATCTCTTAGGCTGTGACTGCTGTGGTGAAACCTTTTTTACAAAAGGTTTTGGAAGTGATTGGACAGAAGAGATGTGTGTTCCTTTATTCATCTTCTCACTCCCTTTATTCTGCTATATTCTCCGTCTGACTTGCGTCTGATTGATTTTCATCTACTTTTTTCGTGGCAGCATGAATTTCCGTTAATTGCTCATGGTGGATCCACCGACCATTGTCTAATTGGATTCGGATCGTTCCATCGAATTCTGCTTTAACTGATTGTACATTGTTTTCTTGATACTGTAATTCCGTTCGGTACTCATCTACATCTACTTCTTGGGCCCACTTCACCTTTTTACCAATCAATTCACTGAACTGTACTAAGCTTTGACTCGTTTGCGTATCGACAAATTTCTGCATCGTTTGGTTCATATTCGTCATTTGTTCTAAGGAAGAAAATTGTGCCATTTGAGCGATAAATTCTCGATCATCCATTGGATTCGATGGATCTTGATTTGATAGTTGAGTCATTAAAATCTTCAAAAAATCGTCTTTTCCCAACATGTTTTGACCCGTTTGTGACGTTGGCTTCGGTTTATTTTGAAGAAAGTAACTTTCATTAATTGTTGTCATTTGAGCTCACCTACACTTCTTCATTAATCGTTAATTCCTCTAAAAATTCTTGAAACGTTTCTTGCGATTCATCCGTGTCTCGTTCTTTTCTGTCTTGTTGGTCCTTAGACTGTTGTTTGTTAGAAGAATCTTCGTCCTTAATGGCCGACTGCTGTTGCTGAGATACTTCGACCCGTTCTACTGTAAGGTTTTGATTGATAAAGGCTTGTCGAAGCTGCTGAAGTTGTGACTCGACAAGTTCTCTCGCACCTGAAGAACTAGTTAACAACCTTGCGATCAATACTCCATTGATTTGCGTCAGCTGAATGTCAATCCGCCCAAGATGTTGTGGATACAATTTCACTGAGAATGTATTCATCCCCGCTTCATTTTTTCTAAAAGCTCCACGTTGCATCATTTGCTCGAACTGCTTTAGCAGCTGCTCTTGTTGAACTTGCTTCGGTTGATGTTCGCCAATATGAATGGTTGCTTGTTGCGACCGAGACATTAATTGTCCGAGCTCTATACCGTTTTGTGGTAGAAATAACCCTTGATTTAATGGGCGTTCATTGCCAGCTGTTCTTAGCAGTGGCATATCATCTTTTCCAGTCGCCATCAGTTGATTCATTGCTTCTTTAAATGTTTGATTAGGCGATGTTGTTTGACCCTTCATTAAAGAGTCTCCGGTCCGTTCCTGTAAAACATTTTGTAGGTGATGAATAATTCGAGCTAACTGTCGTTCAATCGATTGATTTTCACCTTTTAACACCGGAAAAAGTTGATCGATTTTTCTTTCGGTGTTTAAAGATAGCTTCTGATCCGTTCGTTGCTCTGCTTGGATGTAGGATAAGAGAACACCTACTAATGCAAGTTGCTCCTCTGGCCAATCATTCACCATATCCATGACTGTTTCTTCGGATAGTTTGATCTTCTCTTGATTGTTTACATTAAGTACATCAAGAAGAGATTGGGACCAGTTGTCATCGGTATCTTCCGATGAATGTAGACTCATGTCTGTTTGCTCATTGTTGAGTAAACCTAATAGTTGCATTAAAGAACCCGCCAAGTCATCAGGTAACACATCTAAAAAGGATTGAATCAATTCATTCTCTTGTAAAGTATCGATGTCGACCTCTAGACCGATGAATGAGGCTATCCATTCGTTTAATTCGACTTGGTTTGTTAAAGAAGTTGGCGCTTCGGCTTGTGCATGTTCGCTAGAAGTTTGAAGATTTCCTAACATCATTGCAAATGTGCTATTAGACTCTGAGTTTGAATCGATCTTCCCGTTAGATAAAGTGGTTGGCGTAGTTTGCGTTGAAAGAAGAGCCATCATTGCGTTCATTTGTTCACCTCCCTTCGAAAAAGAAAATTATTATTCCCCGAGCCTGCTCATTAAATTGGCTGCAACTTCTGGTTCCATTTTCGCTAAAATGGCCGCTCTAGCATTGGTGGCCATTTGAGATAAATGAAGGAGAGCTTCTTCACTACTTAACTCTGAAAGGATAGCGGCGGCATTCTTTGCAGACATCGCCTCATACGTTCTTGCTAATTCTTTCAGGTCCTGTGTGGCCAGTTCGGCTTGTTCTTGTGTTAGTAAAAGTTCTTGTTTTAATTCGACGTTTTCGTTTTCAAGGTTGATCACTTGCTCTTCTCGCTCGGTCATTTGTTGAGATAATTGGTTGATTTGCGTTTGTTGAGATTCAATGGTTGCTTGAAGTTCACTTTCATCAAGTTGTTCTTCGTAAACCACATCCTCATCCTCATCCTCATTTTCAATCAAAGATTCGACAAACGGAATCTGTGAACCCATTTGCTTTGCTCCACCGACAACATCAAAACCGATCAAATTTAAGATCACACTAAAGAGGATCAGAGCAAAGACCACTGGAATAAAAATGACGAGAAAGAACATTTGCAACTTGCTATTCTTTTTTTCTCCTTGAGTCATAACTTCACCTATTTTCAGCGCTTTTGAAACAATTGAATGGCAATTTCGTCCATCTGTACATTATCAAGATAAATTTGCTCTTGTTTGTATTGGGTAAATTTTACCTGTTTCATTTTTTCGTATTTTTTGTATTCGATTGAACGTTTGACCATATCTTGTTCTTTCCGTTTCATTCGCTCTCTAGCTAATTGGGTATTTCGTTGCTGATCACTTATAGCCTGTTGCAACCTCATAAGTTGAGATTGACTCGATTGAAGTTCATAAATGGAGATTCCGTTAGTGACTTTTTCTCTACCTAGTTCTTCTAGATTCTCTTTCTTCTTTAACAACTCATACAACTCTGTTGCAACTTGTTCAAATTCATTCATTGCTTCTGTATATTGATGTTGGCTCGATTGCTGCTCTTGTTCTCTGAGATTCATCACCTTTTGTAGTGCAAAATCAAAGGACATTTATCATAACACCTCACCCAAATTGGTTCTTTAATAGCGTTGTTGATTCATTTATAGTCATTTTTTCGTCTGTTCCTTGAGATAAAAATTGAATGATCGCAGGGTGTGCTTGGATCGCTTCATCAATTTCTTTAGAAGAGCCTCGCTTGTAAGCACCAATGTTAATTAAATCCTCAGCTTCCTCATACGTTGAGAGCAAGAAACGCACTCGATCTGCTGCTTGTCTATGTTGATCATCTACTAAATCAGCCATCACTCGGCTCACACTCTTCAACACATTTATAGCTGGAAACTGTCCTTTATTCGCTAGACGACGATCTAAGACTAAGTGACCATCTAATATCCCTCTCACCGCATCAGCAATGGGTTCATTCATATCATCACCATCAACTAACACCGTATAAAAGGCTGTGATACTTCCACGTACGTCTGTCCCTGAGCGTTCTAAGAGCTTAGGTAACATCGCAAAAACAGATGGTGTATACCCTTTAGTAGTAGGTGGCTCCCCAATCGCTAGACCTACTTCTCTTTGAGCCATAGCAAATCGTGTGACAGAGTCCATCATCAAGTTCACATCATATCCCTGATTCCGAAAGTATTCCGCAATAGCTGTTGCTGTCATCGCACCTTTAATTCTCATTAATGCCGGTTGATCAGAAGTTGCTACGACTAAGATAGTACGCTTCAGCCCTTCTTCCCCGAGATCACGTTCGATAAAGTCTTTCACTTCACGTCCACGCTCTCCAATCAATGCAATCACATTAAGATCGGCTGATGAATTTTTAGCAAGCATTGAAAGTAACGTACTTTTTCCGACACCACTACCAGCAAAAATACCAATCCGTTGACCTTTTCCTACTGTAAACAAGCTATCGATGGATCGGATACCAAGGCTCATCTTTTGCTCAATCCTTGGTCGGGCAAGTGGGTTTGGGGGCTGATTATCCGTTGGAAACGACGTTAATCCTTTAGGCAAGGATGACTGGTCTAATAATTCCCCGCACCCATCTACCACTTTGCCAATTAAACTCGTACCCACTTTAATTTCAAGAGGTTTGCCCGTTGCTTCTACTAAGCTGCCTGGTGCTATTTCAGTGATTCCGTTTAGTGGCATAAGTAGAACATATTCATTTCGAAACCCGACTACTTCTGCTCGTACTCGTTTTTGTTGATGTTTTCCAATTAGAATGTAGCAAAGGTCCCCAATCGAAGCGATCGGTCCTTTTGATTCAATCATTAACCCTACTACTCTTGATACTCTCCCATACCATTTATAAGGTGAGAGTGTAGAAACCGAGTTAATTAAAGACTTCGCTTTCATGATCAACCTCCTCGAGTTGAACGAGTAGCTGCTTTTTCAGCTCTTCTAATTGATGATCTACGGTAGCGTCGATTCGTCCGAATTTCGATTCAATAATACAGCCATTCTCAGAAAGTTGCGCATCGGCATATATGTAGAGCACTTCCGTGTGACTTAGCAGATGTTGTAGCTCTTCTTTTTGTTGACGGGTACGCTCGAACCAAGTAGGATGCACATATATTTTTACTTCTTCATGTTCCTGAACTTCCTTGATCACTTGTTTTACCAGTTGGCCCCAAAGAGGTGAGTCTGGCTCGAGATGCTCATTGATCATTCGCTTGGTCAGCTCGACAGCAAGTTCAACGATAACCGGCTCGGCATCTGCTAACACTTTGTTGTACTCGTCTTTTGCGCTCATTATAACCGTATTCGCTTCTTCAATTACCGCTGAGTACTCACTGAAACCATCTTCTCTTCCTTGCTGCAAGCCTTCTTTGTACCCTTGTTCTTTCATGTGCTCAAAGGCTACTTCTTGTTGTTCAGTGGCTTGTTGTTGGTCGCGCTCTAACTGCTCATACATTTTTTCAATATCTTTCTTAGCTTGTTCAATCATTTCCTCAGCTTCTTGTTTCACTTCTTTTAACTGTCTTGTCTTGGCTCTCTCAAACTCTAGATGGCCTCCCGATTGCACATCGCCATCTTCTTCACTTGAATCTATCAATAATTGAAATGCGTTTTCTTCAAATAAATTACGAATGGTGATCGTTTTCACTTCTTGGTCCGTCGCTGTTGATTGGCGTGATTTAATGAGTTTAGACAATCACATCATCTCCTCCGCCACGAGCAATAACGATCTCCCCTGACTCTTCAAGACGGCGAATAACCGAAACAATTCTTGTTTGGGCCTCTTCTACATCTCTCAATCTAACAGGACCCATAAATTCCATTTCATCTTTAAATGTCTCTGCCATCCGCTGTGACATATTATTAAAGACAATTTCCTTCACTTCATCGCTAGCTACTTTTAATGATAATTGAAGGTCTTCATTTTCTACATCTCGAATGACTCTTTGAATCGAACGATTATCGAGTGTGACAATATCTTCAAAGACAAACATTCTTTTCTTGATTTCCTCTGCAAGCTCAGGGTCTTGAATTTCAAGGGCATCTAATATCGTTCGTTCTGTTGAGCGGTCAACACTGTTTAACACATCTACCACTGATTCAATACCACCAGCATCTGTATAATCCTGAGTCATCGTAGACGAAAGTTTCTGCTCTAAAATTGATTCAACCTCATTAATGATTTCAGGAGAAGTGCTATCCATTAATGCGATTCTTCTAGCCACATCTGCTTGAACTTCTTGTGGAAGCTCTGAGAGGATTTGGCCTGCTTGAGTGGAATCCAAGTAGCTCAAGATTAAAGCAATCGTCTGCGGATGCTCATTTTGGATAAAATTTAAAATTTGAGATGGTTCTGACTTTCTAGCAAAATCAAATGGTCGTACTTGAAGAGTCGATGTTAAACGATTAATGATGTCCATAGCATTTGACTCTCCTAATGCTTTTTCAAGGATGCTTTTGGCATAACCAATTCCACCTTGAGCAATATAGTCTTGAGCTAAGACAAGCGAATGAAATTGTTCTAAAATCTCGTCTTTCATCTCACTATCGACTTTCCGAACATTTGCAATCTCTAACGTTAGCTGCTCGATCTCTTCCTCCGATAAATGTTTATACACTTGAGCGGAAACATCAGGCCCAAGTGAGATTAGGAGGATTGCCGCTTTTTGCTTACCTGATAACGATTTTTTAGTTGCTTGTGCCAACCGTCTTCCCTCCTAATCCTCAGATAACCACGTACGAAGTAGTTTCGAAAATTCTTCTGGCTTATCTTTAGCCATCTTTTCAAGTTGTTTTCTTTTCGTTGCTTGAACACCCGTATCTTCATTAGGAAGATCTGGAAGAAAATCAGTCTCTTCTTGAATAATTACCTGTTCTTCTTCAATTTCACGTTTGCGTTTTCGATTTAAAAGGAATAGCAACAATATAATTGTCACAATTAGTAGACCACCTACTACATACATCCAAACCGGGATCGCCATTTCATTTACAGCTTCTAATTCAACTTTCCCTGCAAACGGTCCAGAAACAATAGAAATGTTTTGATTAATCGCTTCTTCTGTGAGTTCATCAGCGTATACG
Organism: Bacillus sp. FJAT-45037; assembly: GCF_002797325.1. Taxonomy (GTDB): domain Bacteria; phylum Bacillota; class Bacilli; order Bacillales; family Bacillaceae_D; genus Alkalihalophilus. The sequence continues at coordinate 1,734,234 of NZ_KZ454938.1, forward strand.
CCTGATATGCTCGTTCTTACGATGGTTCCTAAAATTTGTTGAATATCATTTAAGCGTTCTTGCGGAAGAACATCCATACCATCTGGTGGCTCTACCATAACTTGAATACCTAAATCTCTTATTTTGTATGGACTCTCAACGATATCTCGATTAATTCGATTCACTTCGTTATTAATTCGATCTTCCGTCCGCTCATAATCCGTTTCTCCTTGCCCAAAAGCGCCTGGGAAGTTAGGAATACCATCTCCCGCACCCTCAACACCACCTGGAGGCGTACCTTCGCCAGTGTAAGTCTCTGTGATTCGTTCAATACTGACTGCAATACCTTCCATATTTTCTGGATCAACCGGTTCAACAAGCGACTCTTGTCGGTTCTCTTGGGTAAAATCAATATCTGTCGTAACAGATACTAACACTTTGTCTTGCCCGACTACCGTTCCTAACATTCTCTGTAGATTTTTTGTCAAATCTCTTTCGATTTCACGCTGAACAGCTCTCTGTTGCTCAAAAGCTGTTAACGTTGTTGCTGGATTCGAATCTTGCTCATAAAAATAATCCTCAAACATTTGGTTCATAATGACGATATTCTCTATAGGTAGATTCGGAACACTTTTTGATACTAAATGATAAAGTGCTTTTACTTGACTCTGCTCTAATTGATACCCAGGTGATAAATCAACAATGACAGATGCAGTCGCAGCTTCTTGTGTTGTATTTAGCCAAACACTTTCCTCCGGTAAAGTAATCATCACATTCGCATTATTCACACCATTAATATTACGGATAAGGTCTGCTAATTCGGTCTGCATTAACCCACGTTCCATAATCGTAAACTCATTATCTGTCATCCCAAAACCCATTTGATCTTGGAAAAAGCTATAATCGATGCTTCCACTTCTCGGAATGCCTTCTGCAGCCAAATCAACTTTTAGACTATCAACTAAAGCTTCTGGAACTAGTATTGTCGAGCCATTATCGGAGATTTCTGCTGGAATTCCTCTTGCATCTAACGTTTCTTTAATTTGCCCGGTTTCTTGCAAACTTAAGTTGCTGTATAGAGGGACGTTATTCGTTCGATTTCCTAATAAAACTAAAAGAATAAGTACGAGTATGACAGCACCTACAGATCCTATAAGAATTCCTCTTTGTTTTGTTGTGCGCTCGCCCCAATACTCTGTTACCTTCTGCTTGTATAGTACAAATTTCTCGTTCATGCGCCCTCCTACACCCTACATTACAAATTACTGACAAAATATTGTGATGGCTTTTTTTATTATACTTGCATTCTCATAATTTCCTGATAGGCTTCCATGACCTTATTCCTAACTTCCACTGTAGCTTGTAAGGCGATACTTGCTTTCTGTCCTGTTATCATGACATCATGCAAATTATCAATTTCTCCCGCTGCCAATTGTTCAGTTTTTATTGCTGAAATATTTTGTAATTCATTCACATTCTGTACCGCTTCACTTAGAGCCGCTTTAAAGGTGTTCTGTGCTTCATTTACCGTTTTCATTGGTTTTTGAATCGTTCCTACTTGGTTTTGAACCAAAAAGGGCGATGTATTTATGCGGTAATCCATCTAATTCGACCTCCTAACGACCGATTTCTAGTGCTTTCATTAACATATTCTTGTTGGCATTTAAGGTCGTCACATTGGCTTCATAAGCCCTTGTCGCCGTCATTAAATCCACCATCTCGCGTAACGGGTCTACGTTCGGTAATTCCACGTACCCTTCATCATTCGCATCGGGATGTTCAGGGTTATACACTAACTTAAATGGAGTTTGATCTTCAACAATCCCTGACACCTTTACACCGTTACCCACTTCGTTATTAGTCCCCATGGCTCGGTCTAAAAAGCTGGAGAAAGGATTTTTTCCATTCGGTTCAACAACAACCATTTTCCTGCGATAAGGGACCCACTCACCATCAACCATCTGCGCTCTAGTCGTGTCTGCATTGGCCATATTCGCTGAAACCACGTCCATACGTAGACGCTGCGTTGTTAGAGCAGAGGCATTAACATTCAAACCATGGAAAATTGACATCGTTATTAATTCCCCCCTCTAATTGTTGATTGTAAGCCTTGGAATCTACTATTTAACCGTTCGATTAACGCATTATAATAGATTTGGTTTTTAGCAAGCTCGGCCATTTCTAAATCAATGTCGACGTTATTTCCATTGTGGTTATAAGTTGTATTCCTGTTTATATCAACTATTGGTTCATTCGAGCTTTGACTAAAGTTGACATGTTTTTCATTTGTTTTATGCGCTTGTAATTGATTATTCATGGCACTGTTTAATGTATGCTTAAAACTGACTTTTTTTGCGCTGTAGTTTGGCGTCCCTGCGTTAGCTATATTCTGAGACATTGCATGTTGCCTCATCTGCGAACCATCTAACCCACGCTCAAGCGCTTGAAAAGTTGAACCAGAAAATAAATTCATTCTCGTCACACCTTTCGACATAATTCTTTTTCATTAGTGATAATTCTGTTTGTATAAACAAAATTATACACATTTTCACATAATAATCACTAAGAAAATTGTAATAAATATAAGTCTAAAAGTCTAATGAACATTCGATTAAAGTAGGAATCGATAATAAAGAACCATTAAATTTTGAGTCCTTTAGTCCGTGTATCCACTACACCTATCATACCATAGTATTATTTGTCGTATTTTCAACCTATGTTATTTACAGTCCGTTTACATATTCTTATGATTTTCCTCATATATAGACAGAATTCTACAAAAAAAAGACCACCGTGGTGGTCTTTTTCCCTCTAAGCATTGAAATACTTATTTTATTTTGTTTTAATCTTGTCCAATTCCATTAGGAACTTATCATTAAGAACTTTAATGTATGTCCCTTTCATACCTAGTGAACGAGATTCAATAACTCCTGCACTTTCTAATTTACGAAGAGCATTTACGATAACTGAACGAGTAATACCTACACGATCAGCAATTTTACTAGCAACTAATAAGCCTTCTTTTCCATCAAGCTCTTGGAAGATGTGTTCAACAGCTTCTAGTTCACTATAAGACAATGAACTAATTGCCATTTGCACGACCGCTTTGCTACGAGCTTCCCCTTCAATTTCTTGAGTCTTCTCATGCAAAATTTCCATCCCTACCACTGTCGCTCCATACTCAGCTAAGATTAAATCATCGTCATTAAATGAGTCGTTTAAGCGAGCTAAGATAAGTGTCCCTAGACGTTGTCCACCTCCAAGAATTGGTACAATTGTAGTTAAGCCATGCTGAAATAAATCTTTATTCTCAATAGGGAACGCTGTGTAATCACTATGAATATCAAGGTTTGGAGAGGTTTCTTCTACTTTAGATAGGCCTCCTGTATACTCTTCAGGGAACTGACGGTCTTCAAGCATTTTTTTCATTCTCTCATTTTCAATCTCTTGTTTAATCGAGAATCCAAGTAATTTCCCACGTCGACTAACGACAAAAACATTTGCACTGATGGCATCACGTAGTGTCTCGGCCATGTCCTTAAAATTAACTTGTTGCCCACCTGATTTTTGTAACATTTCATTAATTTGTCTTGTTCTTGATAATAAATTCATTTCAAATTCCTCCTAGGAAAACTACAAAATATACTGGCTCAAATCGCGATTTTTCGCGATAGATGCTAATTTTTCTTCGACATATTCTGGTGTAATGACGATCTCTTCAAGCGTAATATCGCATGCTTCATACGAAAGATCTTCTAATAATTTTTCAAGCACGGTATGAAGCCTTCTTGCTCCAATATTCTCTGTGTCTTGATTGACCTCCGTTGCAATTTTCGCAATCTTACGAACAGCCTCGTCAGTAAATGTAACTTTTATACCTTCCGTTTCTAAAAGAGCTGAATATTGTTTGAGTAATGCATTATCAGGCTCTACTAAAATTCGTACAAAATCATCGACCGTTAGGTTATTTAATTCCACACGAATTGGGAAGCGTCCTTGCAGTTCTGGGATTAAGTCAGATGGTTTGGCAATATGGAAGGCACCGGCTCCAATAAATAGCATATGATCTGTTTTAACAGCTCCATGCTTTGTTACAATAGTTGATCCTTCAACAATCGGTAAAATATCGCGTTGTACACCTTCTCTTGACACGTCCGCAGTTTGCTGTGACTTCCCGGCCACTTTATCAATTTCATCAATAAAGATAATTCCAAGCTGCTCAGCTCGTTCGACAGCAACTTGTGTTACTTCATCCATATCGATTAATTTTTGAGCCTCTTCTTCTGTTAAAATTTTTCTAGCATCAGAAATCGACATCGTACGCTTTTTTCGTTTTTTAGGCATCATACTTCCTAACATATCTTGCATGTTCATTCCCATTTGTTCCATCCCTGCACCTTGGAACATATCCATGAAACTTTGAGTTTGTTCTTCGACTTCTAAAGTAATCATTCGATCCTCTAATTCACCTAATGCAAGCTGATGAGCCGCCCTCCGTCTTTGATCTTTCAACGTGGCTTCTTCTACGTTTGTGTCATCTTCTTCGCCTTTTTGACCTGGTTGATTACCAAAGATCATTTCAAACGGGTTTTTGTACGACGATGATGGTTTTTTTTTCGAAGGGATTAAAAGCTCAACAATTCGTTCGTTCGCACGCTTTAATGCTTCTTCTTTTACCCCATCCATTTTTTCTTCTTTAATGATTCTTACACTTGTTTCAACCAGATCACGAACCATCGACTCTACATCACGACCAACGTATCCTACTTCTGTAAATTTCGTTGCCTCGACTTTAATAAATGGCGCTCCGACTAGTTTCGCTAATCGGCGAGCAATTTCTGTTTTACCTACACCCGTCGGTCCGATCATTAGGATGTTTTTAGGTGTGACTTCATCTCTTAATTTTTCATCAAGCAAACTTCGTCGGTAACGGTTTCGAAGAGCAATTGCAACAGACTTCTTAGCTCCTTCTTGACCGACAATGTATTGGTTAAGACGTTCGACAATTTCTTTAGGTGTAAGGTTTGAATTCATCGAAATCACTCTCCATCTATAGAAGTTCTTCCACAACCAAATTCAAATTTGTGTACACACAAATTTCTCCGGCTGTTTCGAGTGCTGCTGTAGCAATTTCCTTTGCAGATAAGTTCGGTGCGTGTTTTTTTAATGCTCGACCAGCTGATAACGCATAATTGCCACCTGAACCAATGGCTAGTATGCCATCATCTGGTTCAATCACTTCACCTGTACCTGAAACGAGCAAGACATGTTCTCGGTCCATAACGATGAGCATAGCTTCTAATCGTCTAAGTACCTTGTCACTTCGCCATTCTTTCGCCAGTTCAACTGAAGCTCTTTGTAAATTGCCATTATACTCTTCAAGACGTGATTCAAATTTCTCAAATAAAGTAAACGCATCTGCCACAGACCCGGCAAATCCAGCTAATACTTTGCCTTGATAGATTTTACGGACTTTTTTTGCTGTATGCTTCATCACTACAGCATTTCCAAATGTTACTTGCCCGTCACCAGCCATGGCACATTGTCCATTATGTTGCACGGCAAAAATCGTTGTTGCATGGAACGTCATATCGCCATTCATTTAGTATCCTCCTCATTATCCCCATCATTGTTCCCTAAGCTCTTGGGTGATGATTTTTATATACATCACGCAACCGATCTTTTGTCACATGCGTGTAGATTTGAGTCGTTGATAACTGTTCATGACCTAATAATTCTTGCACCACACGAAGGTCCGCGCCGTTGTTTAGCAAGTGTGTAGCAAATGAATGCCTAAGATCATGCGGGCGTACATGTTGATGCAAATTTGCTTGCTGGACTCGTTTTGAGACAATGGTTCGAATACTTCGATCGGACAGCGGACCGCCGCGATAATTCAGAAAAAGGTGTTTAGTCTCACCATTCCCCTTTTTTAATAAGTTTACTCTTGCATCGTTCAAGTATTCCGAAAGTGCATCTATTGCAAACGATCCTACGGGAATATATCGCTCTTTCCGTCCCTTTCCGGTCACAAATACTGTCCCTATATGAAAATCAATATCTGAAACGATTAATTGACTACATTCACTCACTCGCATACCAGTTGCATAAATTAGCTCAAGAATGGCTCGATCTCTAAAATCTAGAGGCCCTTCTCCACTAAATGCCTCAAATAATTGAAGCATTTCTTCTTCATATAAAAATGTTGGCAGTTTCATTGATTTTTTGGGTAAATGTGTTTGGGCAAAAACATTCTGATCTATATGTTTTTCACGAATTAAAAAATGAAAGAAACTACGCATCGCTGATATTTTCCGTGCTACTGAATTTCTTTTATATGACTGTTCGTGAAGAGCGGTTAAGTACGAGCGCACAAAAAGTTGCGTCACATCAGTAAATGAGTGACATGTATGCTCATCCATGAACTGACAAAAGTGTTCAATATCTCGTTCATAGTGATTAATTGTATGTAAAGAATAGTTTTTTTCGACTTGCAGATAACGAATAAAGGCTCGAATCCAACCTTCTTCAACTTTGATTAACACCTATATCACCTCACAGAGCTACTAAATTCTATCATGAATTAGTAGCTCTGACAATGACATTTACAATTTTTTCACAAAATTCTGAATTGAACCTAGAGCGCGTGAAGCTAGCTGTTCATAGCGTTCTTTTTTGTTACGAATACGATTTTCAAGTGGTGGTAATAGACCGAAGTTCGCATTCATTGGTTGGAAATTCTTCGGGTTAGCGGTTGTAATATAGTTTGCCATGCTCCCAAGAATCGTTTCTTCAGGTAGTGTTACAAGCTCTTTCTCTTCAATCAGTCTAACTGCGTTCAGTCCAGCAATTAACCCTGCTGCTGCTGATTCAACATAACCCTCAACACCCGTAATCTGTCCTGCAAAGAAGAGATCCTCACGATCTTTGTACTGATATGTCGGCTTCAACAGATTTGGAGAATTAATAAACGTATTACGATGCATCACACCATAACGCACAACTTCTGCATTCTCTAAACCAGGAATCAGCTTCAACACTTCTTTTTGCGGTCCCCATTTTAAATGAGTTTGGAAACCTACTAAGTTATATAATGTCCCAGATTGATTATCTTGACGGAGTTGAACAACCGCATATGGACGCTTCCCTGTTTCAGGATGCTCTAGACCTACTGGTTTTAGAGGTCCAAACAACATCGTTTTCTTTCCGCGCTTAGCCATGACCTCAATCGGCATGCATCCTTCAAAGAAAATTTCTTTTTCAAATTCTTTTAAAGGGACCGTTTCTGCTGAAATTAATGCTTCATAAAAACGATCAAACTCTTCTTCTGTCATAGGACAATTAAGATAGGCTGCTTCGCCTTTATCATAACGTGACTTTAAATACACTTTCTCACGATCGATAGAGTCGGTTTCAATGATAGGTGCAGCGGCATCATAGAAGTATAAATACTCTTGACCTGTTAACTCTTGAAGTTTTTTTGATAAATCTTCAGATGTTAATGGACCTGTCGCAATAATCGTAGGTCCTTCCGGAATATCCGAAATTTCTTCATTGAATACTGTCACATTTGGGTGATTTTTCACACGATCCGTTACAGCGGCAGCAAATTCATGGCGGTCCACAGCTAAAGCTCCACCAGCAGGAACGCTTGAGTCATCCGCTGATGCAATAATGACTGAGTCAAGATAACGCATTTCTTGTTTTAGTACACCTACAGCATTTGTTAAACCATTTGCACGAAGGGAGTTACTACACACTAATTCAGCAAATTTATCAGTATGATGAGCAGGTGTTTGCTTGACTGGTCTCATCTCATATAAGTGAACGTTAATCCCACGTTTTGCAATTTGCCAAGCTGCTTCACTACCCGCAAGGCCTGCGCCAATTACGTTTACATGTTGCTGTTTCATATCAATCGCCTCCACTCTTATTCATTCAAAAAGGTCTGAACCGATACTATCGCAAGAACAAGAATAGACACATCTCGTTTCGCTCCTGCAAATAGTAGTTCAGACCCTTGGTTTTTTCTACTTCAATTGTTATCCATTCTTTACTTCATGTCGTGAAATAAAACGTATAGCAATTGCTTCAATGAACCATGTAAGGTAATGATCATTCGTGATCATCAAGTATTTGCTTAAATCCTAGTACATCATAATACTTTTTTCGTCAAGATTCAACATTAACTTTACTAATTGGATTCTTCTTTATAATCACAAGACGAACATTGAACGTTTACGCCTTTTTTCGTCTTCTTTTCTACCATCATCTTTTGACACTTAGGACATTCTCGTGAAATTGGTTTATCCCAAGAAATGAATTCACATTCAGGGTAACGATCACACCCGTAGAACGTACGACGTTTTTTACTTTTACGTTCAACGATATTTCCTTCTTTACAAGTTGGGCATTTTACACCAATGTCTTTTACGATTGCTTTTGTATTTCGACATTCCGGGAAATTTGAGCATGCCATAAACTTACCATAGCGCCCCATTTTGTAAACCATCTCATGTCCGCACTTCTCGCAATCTTCTCCTGCAGGTTCGTCTTTGATTTCAACTTCCTTCATTTCCTCTTCAGCCACTTTTAAGCGTTTGTCGAATCCTTGATAGAATTGGTCAATAATTTTTACCCATTCGTTATCACCTTCTTCGACAGAGTCTAAGTCGGTTTCCATCTTCGCCGTAAATTCCACATCAAGAATTTCTGGGAAGAACTCAACGATTAACTCTAATACAATTTCTCCTAGCTCCGTTGGAATAAATCGTTTTTCTTCTAGAGCGACATAACCACGTTTTTGAATGGTATCAAGCGTTGGAGCATAAGTAGAAGGTCTTCCTATACCAAGCTCCTCCATCGTTTTTACGAGTCGCGCCTCAGTGTATCTCGGTGGTGGCTGAGTGAAATGTTGATTTGGATCAATGGATTCTTTTTTTACGGTTTGACCTTCTTCAAGATCTGGTAAGAGACGATCTTCTTCCTTTTTTCCATCATCATTTCCTTCGATGTATACCTTCATAAATCCTGGGAATTTAACTTTCGAACCTGTTGCTCTAAATAGCACACCTTCATTCGTTAAGTCTACAGACATTGTATCCATAATAGCCGGGGCCATTTCACTTGCTACTAGTCGTTCCCAAATTAATCGGTACAATCGAAGCTGATCACGAGATAAATACGTTTTTAAGCTTTTTGGATCCTGTACTACAACCGTTGGACGTATCGCTTCATGCGCATCTTGTGATTTTTTATCTTTCTTCACGGTGCGTTGGCCACTTCGTGTGTATTCTTTTCCATAATTATCTTCAATGTATTGCTTTGTTTCGTTTTGAGCCGTTTCAGAAATTCTAGTCGAATCTGTACGCATATACGTAATTAGTCCAACGGTTCCTTCTTTTCCGAGGTCAATCCCCTCGTATAATTGCTGGGCAATCATCATTGTCTTTTTTGCTCTAAAGTTTAACTTACGAGCTGCCTCTTGCTGTAAAGAAGACGTGGTAAATGGTGAAACTGGATTACGTTTACGTTCCTTTTTCTTCACTGACGTCACATCAAATGAATCACCTTGAAGCTTTTTTAAAATGGCTTGTACGTCTTCTTCTGATTTCAACTCCTGCTTTTTACCATCAACTCCGTAGAATTTGGCATCAAACTGCTCATCATTTAATGAAAATGACCCTGGAATGGTCCAATATTCTTCTGGTATAAACTTCTTAATTTCTTTTTCACGCTCAATAATCATTTTGACAGCTACGGATTGTACGCGTCCGGCACTTAAACCTTTTTTCACTTTTTTCCATAGCAACGGACTAATGTTGTAACCAACAAGTCGATCGAGAATTCTTCTTGCTTGTTGGGCATCTACTAGGTCCATATTTATTTTTCTTGGAGTTTTAAATGCATCTTTAATGGCTTGTTTTGTAATTTCATTAAATACAACTCGACAATCTGAATCCTGATCCATGTTGAGGCTATGCGCTAAATGCCATGCAATCGCTTCCCCTTCACGATCCGGGTCAGCCGCTAAGTAAATTCGTTTTACTTTTTTTGCAGCAGTCTTTAATTCTTTCAACACAGGACCTTTCCCGCGAATCGTAATATACTTTGGTTGAAAATTTTCTTCAACGTCTACTCCCATTTGACTTTTTGGTAAGTCTCTGACATGTCCCATTGAAGCCTTTACAATGTATTTTTTGCCTAAATATTTACCAATGGTCTTTGCTTTGGCGGGAGATTCAACGATTACTAAATAATCGGCCATAACAAGCAGCTCCCTCTCTCGAAGTAAAATTTAAATCTTCCCTATTATTAATCACAGGTTTGCTGTTTGTCAAACGACAGTATTATAATTTTGGTAAAACAACGTGTCTAAATGACAAAAAACGACGTAATTATATAGAAGAAACTCGACCTTATTATGACGATCTTATGTCCATTCTTCGAGAATATCTGAGACAGCCATCGTTAATTTTGCTCCTTGTTGAATCAATTGATTGGTTCCTCTTGCATTCTCACAATCAATCGGCCCAGGAACTGCAAATACCTCTCTATTTTGTTCTAATGCCTGGTCTGCCGTAATAAGAGAACCACTTCGACTTTTGGCTTCAATGACTAAAATACCTTGTGATAAGCCACTTATAATTCGGTTACGGGTAGGAAATGTCCATTTGGTTGGGGGTTGGTGAGGTGGATATTCGGTGAGTACCAATTGATGTTGGCACATGTAGTCGTATAATCCGTTATTTTGTTTTGGGTAAGGGAAATCAAATCCTGAACCTAAAACTGCTATTGTCTTGCCTTTTTGGGAGATTGCTTGTTGATGGGCACATGCATCGATTCCGATCGCAAGACCACTAACAATCATGAAATCTTCTTTTACTAAGTCGCCCACCAATGTAAAAACAGCACGCTTACCTCTAGTGGTCGGCTGTCTCGTCCCTACTATTCCAATTGTTTTATTATGGCTTAGAAGTCGCCGATCTCCTTTCAAATAGAGCACCCATGGCGGATCGTAAAGGGTTGTTAATTGAGCAGGATAACTGGGATCGAACCTGGTCAGCGGATAACAGTTTTTTTGATTCAAGGAAATTTCGTAGGAAGCTGGTTCTTGTTTATGTAAAAATGCAATCAATTTCTGAGCTTTTTCTTCTTTGATATTGATTAAACTTGAAAGTATCGGGGCTTTGATGTGATAGAGAGTAGATAACGTAGAGTCGATACGAATCAGATCATGGAGATTTTTCCAGTTCAACAAGCTACTTCCATGTACATGAATTAACCTTTGTCTGAATGTAGACATTATTCGACACATCCTTTTTACGAGGTTTTTTCGGGCGAGGGAAATTAAAAAAGGCTCCTCAAAGAGAAGGAGCCTTTATTTATTATTTTGCTACTTCATGCGTTGTACATTTTTCAAGTAAATCATTTTCTTTTAATGATTTAATAAGAGTTTCACCCATTACAGATGGTGTTTCTGCAACTTTTACGCCACAGCTCTCAAGCGTCTTGATTTTCTCAGCTGCTGTACCTTTACCACCTGAGATAATGGCACCAGCATGCCCCATACGTTTTCCTGGAGGCGCTGTTTGACCACCGATGAAGCCTACAACAGGTTTCTTCATGTTAGCTTTGATCCACTCTGCTGCTTCTTCCTCCGCTGTTCCGCCGATCTCACCAATCATAATGACCGCATATGTGTCAGGGTCCTCATTGAAAAGGTCTAACACATCGATGAAGTTTGTTCCGTTAACTGGATCTCCACCAATACCAACGGCTGTAGATTGACCGATGCCAGCTGTTGAAAGTTGATGAACTGCCTCATATGTTAATGTACCAGAACGAGAAACGACACCTACGTGACCTTTATTGTGAATGTATCCTGGCATGATACCAATTTTACATTCTTCAGGCGTAATCACACCTGGGCAGTTTGGTCCGATTAGACGAGTTTTCTTTCCATCCATATAACGTCTTACGCTAACCATATCCATTACAGGAATACCTTCTGTAATACAAATCGCTAAATCTAGTTCTGCATCAACAGCTTCCATGATTGCATCCGCAGCAAAAGCTGGTGGTACATAAATGACAGATGCATTTGCTCCTGTAGCTTTAACAGCATCTTCAACTGTGTTAAATACAGGGACGCCTTCTACTTCTGTTCCACCTTTACCAGGAGTGACACCACCAACGATTTGCGTACCGTACTCAATCGCTTGTCGTGTATGGAATAAACCTGTAGCACCAGTAATCCCTTGTACGATTACTTTTGTATCTTTGTTGATAAGGATACTCATTCTATTGTCCCGCCTTTCTATTTACAAACCTTATTTATAAGTTACTACTTTTGCGTTATGAAACTCTCAGACTAGAAATTTTTCTTTAATTAAGACACTAGAGAAACGATTTTTTGAGCACCATCTGCCATCGAATCAGCAGCTGTGATGTTTAATCCTGACTCGTTAAGAATTTTCTTACCTAAGTCTACGTTCGTTCCTTCAAGACGTACCACTAATGGAATCTCAAGGCCAACCTCTTTAGTCGCTGCTATAACACCTTCTGCGATGATGTCACATTTCATGATACCACCAAAGATGTTAACAAAAATCCCTTTCACATTCTCATCAGATAGGATGATTTTGAATGCTTCCGTTACTTTCTCGGCTGTTGCACCGCCACCTACATCTAAGAAGTTTGCTGGATCACCACTGTAATGTTTAATGATATCCATCGTTGCCATTGCAAGTCCAGCACCATTAACCATACAACCGATGTTGCCATCTAGTGAGATGTAGCTTAGATCATATTTAGACGCTTCAATTTCCTTTTCGTCCTCTTCTCCAAGATCACGGTAAGCTAACACTTCTTTTTGACGGTATAATGCATTTGAGTCAAAGTTTAACTTCGCATCAAGTGCCATAACTTTCCCGTCACCTGTTGTAACAAGTGGATTGATCTCCGCAATTGAACAATCTTTTTCAGCGAATGCTTTATATAATCCCATCATGAACTTTACTGTTTGTCCAACTAGTTCTTTTGGAATGTTGATATTAAATGCGATACGACGTGCTTGGAATCCTTGAAGACCGACAGCAGGATCAATAACTTCTTTAAAGATCTTCTCTGGAGTAGCCTCAGCTACTTCTTCGATTTCTGTTCCGCCTTCTTCAGAAGCCATTAATACGACACGGTTTGTCGCACGATCAAGAACAAGACCAACATAATATTCATTCTTAATATCGCAGCCTTCCTCAACAAGTAAGCGCTTAACTTCTTTGCCTTCAGGACCGGTTTGATGAGTAACGAGAGTCTTCCCTAAAATCTCATCAGCATATGTACGTACTTCATCAATGTTCTTAGCAACTTTTACACCGCCAGCTTTCCCACGGCCACCTGCATGGATTTGAGCTTTGACAACACATACGTCTGTACCTAATTCTTTAGCAGCCTCAACCGCTTCTTCAACTGAAAATGCGACTTTACCATTTGGAACTGCAACTCCGTATTGTCGAAGGAGTTCTTTACCTTGATACTCATGAATATTCATTCTCTCTCCATCCTCCTATCACTTGCATGTTTTTTTCTTGTCGTTCTTTTTTATTGGATGAACGACCTTTTCCTTTTCCATTTTAGCATCTTTCAAAATATTTTGGGAGTAAAAAGTACAACCTATTTCAAATTTCTTTTTATTCTCTAAATTTCTGCATCTAGATACCCTTCAATAAAACCGATGTAAACGTAGACGTATCATAGCTTTTCTTTGATTACCTATTTGTTGACGGGTTGTAAAAAAAAATAGTAAAAAACTAACGAATGTGTCGATATTCGTTAGTTTTTCTGGGTTATTTGTCCTCTTTATCTTGTTTCTTTGCTTTAAACATCATGGATTTAGTCATATTTTTTGCTTTTGCATCTTGTTCTTGAACAGAATGGTGAATACCAAACTCGTTTGCGTATTCTTCTTTATATTGCTCCATAAATGAATCAGACTCTGGAACCGCTAGTTTGTTATGCTTCATTCCTATCATCCTCCACACTAAAATGTTCATACCTGATTTATAAAGAAAGGTATGTTGATTCTAGTATGCCCTCGATTCGTTTGGCTATGAAGGTTGATTTTTATCCAAACGATAAATAAATGCAAACACTTCTGCGACTACTTCATATAATTCTGGCGGAATGGTTTGGTTAATATCTAGTTGTCCTAAAAGTTCAACAAGAGATTCATCTTCCTGGATCGGTATTTGATGTTCTTTTGCTTTTTCAATTAATTCCTCAGCAACAAAGCCTCTTCCCTTGGCAATTACTTCTGGAGCCTCTTGTTTTGTCGTATGATACCTTAAGGCAACGGCATGTTTTTTCTTTTCTGGCTTCATATCCGGACATCCACTCCTTGATAGTCCACACGTCTATTATATCGGTCATCAGCGGAGCTTCTACTGTGTACTTGAATAGAGTCTTCAATTTTTTTCCACGAAAAAGAGCTCAGCTGATATTCATGTTTTTGCAGCGACTCTTTTAAGATTGGTAGCAGTAGAGACAGCATCGTCGCGGGCTTTTCGAAGGCATTAAACACCGTTAACGAAATAAATCGATTTTGAATTTGAACATCTACTATGGTTTCATTCAAAGACTCAAGCTCTAAATAAAATAAGACACGGCAATGATTTGGATCGAGTTCTCCACTCTCTTGTTTTCTTCCCTCCCATTGGATGGTTAAATCCGTTTCGAAACCAGCTAATGAAAGCGGAATTTGCAACAACAATTGCTGGAGCGGGCCTTGTTGTTCTTGCGCAATAATTTGAGCTCCCGTTATGCGACTGATGACCTCTGATACCCGTTCTCTTAAAGGCTCTGGTAATCCATGTTGTAATTGCATGAGTGTTGCTTTTAGTCGGTCTGTATAAGGAATTTCTGCTCGAGCTGTCTGTTGCAAATGTTTCATGACATCATTTTCATGAGTATATCCGAGCATGGATATAATTTGTTTTAATTGTGTAGAAAAAAGACCTTTTGATTCGTTTGCGGTTGTCGGTATGATCTCCTGCATCACTTGTTGGACAGCCACTTTTTCTTGATTAGACATCGGTCCCGTTATCAATGAATTCCAAGCCGTGTTCAATTGACTAACTGATAACGTCGGTTGAATGACTCGAAGTAGTGCCGACAACCCTTCTTCCCTTCGAGGGATAGAGATCGAATCAATAAAGCGTGCTACTTCTTTTTCAGGATTTGCCTGATTGAGTGCAGACGGTTGATACTTCGGAGAAATCTGCTTAATAGTCTCTTGCTGTGCTGTGGCTGTTATCATTTGATGTACCCTGTTTATAAATGAGTCTACCCGTTCTCCTTGATTCATTACTCCGAGCTTCACCAATACACCTCGAGCTTGTTCTACAGAAGACGAATTCGCATTAGGATCAACAAGTGAAGTGATTAAGCTTTGAACAGGAGATTTCGGTTGAGCGATTTGATTATTTTTTAGAAACTCTTGCAGTACCGTTTGTAGTTGTTTTACATTCGGTTGCGTGTTTTGAGACGGTTCATTCGTTGATTGCAATAACTGTGTTAGCGATTGTTGCAGTGAAGGCTGCTTTTCAATCGCTTGAAGAGCTTTAGCTGTCTGTTCTGTTAAGGGTAATTGGCGTTCAATCATTGTCTGTACGAGTCGCAATGTGTGTTGATCAAACTGATTTAATTTACTAAGTAGTTGAGATGCTTCTTTTAAGGCTGCTTTTGGTAAAGTCATTTGACTTGAAGCTAGTTGTTGCATTAAAGCATCCATCCCTTTAGATGAAGGTAAGCCAAGTTGTTTTAACACTTGTTGATTGCTTGCTTCGGAGCTTCCGTTAGATGGTACCTGAGCTTGATCTATAACTTGAAGGCGTGGAATTCCAGTACCTTCTTTCACTTCAAACCAATACTTCTCCCCAGCAACAAGAGGCACTTCAAGTTTAGCTGTTAAATGCATACCATTAAGTGAGAGAGAGGCGATATGATTGGGAAAAAGCTTCGTGATCTTCCCTTGAAAAACATGCCCTGTCATCAGGGTGAGAGGGGCACGAGTCATCCGTTGTGCGGTTTGCTGTGTCAATGTTTGACTAAGTTGTGTCGTGTTCATCCAATCACCCTTTTTTAGAAACTGTTAGTTGTTCAAGCAATCTGCAACAGGTTTAAATGATTTTCGGTGTTCTTTCGTTACACCTAATGTGGCTAGCGCCTCTAAATGGACAGGAGTTGGATAACCAACATGTCGATCAAAGCCATAACCTGGGTATATACTCGCTAACTCTTCCATATATTGATCACGCGAAACTTTTGCTAAAACCGAACTTGCGGCAATCGCCAAACTTTTCTGATCCCCTTTAATTAGTGATACTTGAGGAAGGTCAATCGGCAAGTTAATCGCATCGAGCAATAAATAATCTGGTTGTACATCAAGCTTTTTAATAGCTCGCTGCATAGCAAGTTTTGTTGCCTCATAAATGTTCACTTCATCAATTTCAGCAGCTGTTACGAACTCAATCGAATAAGCAATTGCCTGTTTTTTTATTTCTTCAAAAAAATAGTCTCGCTTATCTTTAGAGAGCTTTTTTGAATCAGTCAACCCGTATAATTCACAAGATTGCGGAAGAATGACTGCAGCTGCAACAACTGGTCCTGCTAGGGGACCTCGTCCTACTTCATCAAGTCCAGCTACATAGTCGTACCCTTTTTCCCATGCTATTTTTTCGTAATTTTGCATCTCTTCGTGCATATAGAGAAGTTCTGCTTTTTTCATTTTTGCTTTGTCATATCTTTGTAACAGTTTTTGTACGCCTTTTCTCTCGTCTGCTCGCAATTGTTCGATTTTGTCGGATTCAATTTCTTTTTCACTAAATAAATAAGCTTCAATCTCTTTAATCGCTAATCGTTTCATGTCATAACCTCTGTTTTTTTAATATCGACCATTTTCGCTTTCATTTTAATGGATAAGTGACTTATTCATTCATCGAGGCTCGAAAAGAAAAGCCGCAGTAGACAGCAAGGTGTCTTCTAGCGGCTTCTTTTATGCTTCAGGCGGTTTTTCTAACGTAACTTGTCCTAATGTTCCTGAACGTAATTCGCGTAAAATAAGCTCTGCAGCTTTATCGTAGTCAATGTAACCTCCAGGTAATAAGCACCCTCTTTGTTTGCCTATGGCATCAAAAAGTTCTAATCCGTCCTCTGGAACTTTACCCAACTTATAGCGGTTCATCACACGATCAGGATAATGATCTTTTAAGTAATTCAGCGTAAAGAGCGCAATATCTTGAAAGTCAAGAAGTTCATCCTTGATTGCGCCTGTAGCTGCTAGTCGATACCCAATCACTTGATCTTCGAATTTAGGCCACAAAATACCTGGTGTATCTAAAAGTTCTAATTCACCACTTGCAATTTTAATCCATTGTTGCTTCTTCGTCACACCCGGACGGTCCCCCACCTGAGCAATTCTTTTCGAAGCAAGTCGGTTAATCAATGTTGATTTACCCACATTAGGGATTCCAATAATCATTGCTCGAATCGCTCGAGGCTTCATTCCTTTTGATTTCCACTTTTCAAATAACGGGCTTGCCAGCATTTGGCATGCACCAGCAATTCTTTCTATACCTTTACCATTTTGAGCATTAATAGCAAGTACAGTTGCCCCGTTCTTTTCAAAATCGCGCGCCCACTCTTTTGTGATGTTAGGGTCCGCCAAATCTGCTTTATTTAATAAAACAAGCCTCGGTTTATGCCCAACAATTTCATCCATCATTGGGTTTCTAGACGACATTGGTAGTCGAGCGTCCACTAATTCAATCACGACGTCTATTAATTTTAGCTTTTCGGTTACTTCTCTTCTCGCTTTGGCCATATGACCAGGAAACCATTGTATTGCCATACTTTCCACCTACTCTACAATTCCAATATTGACAAACGGCCAAAAAACGACATTTGCCTTACCAATCACTTCATCTTTATGAACTACACCTATATCTCTAGAATCTAAGCTATTATGTCTATTATCCCCTAATACAAAAAGATGATCATCAGGAATGATTTGAGAACCAATTGTTTGCGCTAAATCAAAGTCTCTTGTCACAAAATCATTGCTATAAAATGCCTTTAATTCATCTAAATAAGGCTCCGCGATTGCTTCCCCATTTACGAATAATTGATCATTTTTGTACTCTATATGATCACCTGGCAATCCGATGATTCGTTTTATATAGTCTTTCCCACCTGGTGCATGAAAAACAATAATATCAAATCGTTTAGGCTCAGATATGGCATAGCCAATTTTATTCACAATCATCCGGTCGCTATGTTCAAGTGTAGGCATCATTGACTGACCGTCTACTACGATGGGAGCAAATAAGAAATAACGTATTGAAAAAGCAACGACAACTGCAACGACAACCGCCTTTACCCACTCTAGAGAATTTGACTTGCTATTTTCCATCGTTTCGCCCCCAATTATGTATCATCTCTTTATTTTAGCATAAATTTTTGCCGTGAACATAATTTAAACTTAAAAGAAGGAGCTTAGTAAACTAAGCTCCTTCTCTCGGTTCTTATCGGATTTCTTTAATACGAGCTGCTTTACCACGTAGTTCACGTAGATAGTAAAGTTTCGCACGACGTACTTTACCGCGACGCTTCACGTCAATCTTAGCGATTTTCGGTGAATGTAATGGGAATGTACGTTCAACACCTACACCGTAAGACATTTTACGAACTGTGAAAGTTTCACTAACTCCAGTACCGCGACGCTTGATCACGACACCTTCGTATTTCTGAATACGCTCACGTGTACCCTCTACAACTTTAACGTCGATAACTAAAGTATCACCAGGACGAAAAGCAGGAAGATCTGTACGTAATTGCTCACTTGTAATTTCACGAATAATGTTGTTCATCGTATAATTCCACTCCTTCCATACAGATGTTCATATCAGTGTTTCCCGCAGCGGAACATCGTAATTGCTAGCCTAAGCCACAAATTCAATTATACCACATAGGATTAATATTAACAATAGAAACTCTTCAAAAGAGAAGAAGTTTTTATTTTTTTTTGTGCTCTGTTTTCTCTTTTTTTAAGTCATTCAGTACCTTTTTTTCTTCTTCCGACAAGTTTCGTAGGTCTAAAAGATCTGGCCTACGATTCAACGTCCTTTTTAACGATTCTTTTTTTCGCCACGCTTCAATGTTTGCATGATGCCCAGATAATAAAACGTCTGGGACGACCCTTCCTTTATAGTCAGCGGGTCTCGTATATTGAGGATGTTCTAGTAAGCCTGTTGAAAAAGAGTCTGTCACAGCAGAATCAGCATTTCCTAACACACCGGGCAATAAACGAGTTACACTGTCAGCAATAACCATCGCCCCTAATTCGCCACCGGTTAACACGTAATCACCAATAGAAATCTCATCTGTTACCAAATACTCCCTCACACGTTCATCATATCCTTCATAATGGCCGCAAAGTAGAATCAGATGCTCTTCCTGTGCAAGTTCTTCTGCTTTATCCTGCGTGTAACGCTCTCCTTGTGGGCAAAGCATAATGATTCTTGGTGTTACTTTACTTGTATTGATTTGCGCCTCTACAGCATCAAAGATCGGTTGTGGTGAGAGTACCATCCCTGCTCCACCACCGTAAGGGTAGTCATCGACTTTTTTATGCTTATTTGTTGCGTACTCGCGAAAATCAACGGCCTGAAATGTAACAAGACCCTCTCCTGCTGCTTTTTTTAGGATCGAAGACCCAAATACCCCTCTAAACATTTCGGGAAACAGCGTCAGTACATCAATTCTCATTCAACTAGTCCCTCTAGTAAATGCACATAAATTTTTCTTGCATCGATGTCAATCTCTTTGACCACATCTTCTATATACGGGATTAGAATATCTTTCCCGCCACCTTCGCGACGAATCACCCATACATCATTCGCACCTGTTTCGATAATTTCTTTGATTTCCCCAAGACATTCATCTGTATCGGTGATGACTTCACATCCAATGATCTCATGGTAATAAAATTCACCTTCATCAAGCTCACTGAGTTGATCCTCTGATACAAAAAGAGCACTCCCCTTAAAGCCTTCTACATCATTAATAAATGGATAGCCTTCGAATGTAAGTAAATCGAAATTTTTATGTACACGATGACTTTTAACAATGACAGGAGTTTTCTTTTTTGATTCTGGTTCAATGATCCATAATTTTGTACCTACTGCATAGCGCTCCTCTGCAAAATCCGTAGAAGAAATAACTCTAATCTCACCGCAAACACCGTGCGTGTTCACAATCTTACCTACTCTAAAAAATTCTGTCATGGTTTTTCCCACTTTCTCGAATATCTATTATCACTCCGTCTTCCACTATGATCTCGATTGGTTTATCTGATGATGTCCACTTGTCACCAATGTTGATTTCATGAATCGACTCAAGTTTTTCTCCTTTTAACTCTGCCCCAAGTGGCAATAGCGCTAATTGCTCAAGCTGAAAAGTCAAGGCAATAATTTGCTCTTCCTTTTTGAGACATTCTTCTTCTAAACGAACGTGTCGATGTCGCTCGTTTTTATGCGAGCTCATGCTTTTTTTCATTTGAAATGTGAATTGTGCCAGTTCTTTTTCAGCTTGCATTTTTTTCTCTTTGAATTCTTTATTCATTTCTTGTCGCTTTTGTTCGGTTAAGATATATATAACTTGTGCAGTACGAAGGAATTTAAGCATGGTTCTATTCTCTCCATTTCAGTTGGAGTATAAAAGGTTGCTATCTTTTTTTGATATACAAAAAGGGAGAGGTTGCCCCCACCCTTTTTGTTTCATGATGTTTAATCGACGATGTTCAGTCTAACTCGCTGTTTTTCCTGCATTGCTGCAGCATAGACAAGCGAGCGCATTGCTTTTGCTGTACGACCTTGCTTTCCAATAACCTTACCTACATCACTTGGATGAACTGTTAAAGTTAAGCAAACCGTATCGCCTTCTTGCTGTTCTGTTACTAGAACGTCATCGGGCTGGTCAACAAGTGCTTTGGCAATGTGTTCAACTAGAGACTTCATCTCATTCTCCTTTTTAGAAGAATTATTTTTGGTTCTTAGCGTTATGAACCTTTTCCATTAAACCAGCTTTAGAGAATAAGTTGCGAACTGTATCAGATGGCTTAGCACCTTTTAAGATCCATTCAACAGCTTTTTCTTCTTGCAAGTCAACCTTAGCCGGTTGAGTTAATGGGTTGTACGTTCCAATCTCTTCGATGAAACGACCATCACGCGGTGCGCGAGAATCTGCTACTACTACACGATAAAATGGGGACTTTTTAGAACCCATACGTTTTAAACGAATTTTTACTGCCATTCGTAAAACACCTCCAAAATTAATTAACACAGTGATATATATTATCATCAATTTTCTTAGATTTCAAGGGAATTTCCTTTACAGTCTAAAAAAAACGATTTCCAGATTAAAATGGGAGTTTAAGGCCACCTAAACCTTTGCCTTTTTTCTTCCCCTTGCCTGATGTCATATTCGTCATTTGCTTCATCATTTTCTTCATATCTTCAAATTGCTTTAGCAAACGATTGACATCTTGTATACTCGTCCCGCTTCCTTTAGCGATGCGACGACGACGACTTCCATTCATTAAACTAGGGTCTTTCTTTTCTGCCTTGGTCATTGAACGAACAATGGCCTCTACACGCACCAGTTGCTTGTCATCAACTTTTAGATCCTTTAACCCTTTTGCCTTGTTCATCCCAGGCATCATGTTAAGGATTTCATCAAGTGGACCCATGCTTTTAACTTGATCGAGTTGCTCAAGAAAATCATCAAACGTGAAATCCATCGTTCTCATTTTTTTCTCAAGCTCACGCGCTTTCTCTTCATCAACATTCGATTGAGCCTTTTCAATTAACGTTAACATATCTCCCATACCGAGAATTCGTGAGGCCATGCGATCTGGATAAAATGGTTCCAATTGATCGATTTTCTCGCCCGTCCCAGCAAACTTAATAGGAGTATTCGTTACAGCCTTAACTGAAATCGCCGCTCCACCTCTAGTGTCACCATCAAGCTTTGTTAATACGACTCCTGTAACATCTAGTTGCTCATTAAAGCTCTCGGCTACATTAACAGCATCTTGACCTGTCATTGCATCGACGACTAGTAATATTTCATCAGGCTTCGCAAGCTCCTTAACGTCCTGTAACTCACCCATAAGCTCTTCATCAATATGAAGACGCCCAGCTGTATCAATCAACACATAATCATGATGATCTTCTTTTGCTTTTTCAATGGCTTGTTTGGCGATTTCAACAGGACTCACTTGATCCCCTAGAGAAAAAACAGGCATGTTAAGCTGTTTTCCTAGTGTTTCAAGCTGTTTAATCGCAGCAGGTCGATAAATATCAGCGGCAACAAGCATCGGTTTACGATTATGTTTTTTTCGAAGATGATTAGCAAGCTTTGCTGTGGTGGTTGTTTTACCCGCCCCTTGCAAGCCGACCATCATCACGACCGTTGGTGGTTTATTAGAGACGGCAATCTTGCTTTGCTCGCCCCCCATTAATGCCGTTAATTCTTCATTTACGACCTTAATGATTTGTTGACCTGGAGTCAGGCTCTTCATTACTTCTTGCCCAAGGGCTTTTTCTTTCACACTTGCAATAAATTGCTTAACAACTTTAAAGTTAACATCCGCTTCAAGTAGGGCTAGGCGAACCTCACGCATCATTTCTTTAACGTCTTGTTCGCTTACTTTCCCTTTCCCGCGGATTTTTGTTAATGTATCCTGCAGTCGTTCAGCTAAACTTTCAAATGCCATGTTGTCGCCTCCTAATCCAATATCTCAAGAGATTGAATATATTTTATGATCTCTTCAGGAGTCGCGTTGCGTTGAATTGCAGCTCTCAAGCTGTTCAATAGCTCTTGACGTTCTTGAAACTTCGTAAGCAATGATAGCTTTTGTTCATACTCCTCAAGCATCGCTTCTGTGCGCTTAATGTTATCATAAACGGCTTGGCGACTAACTTCAAACTCTTCGGCAATTTCACCTAAAGAAAAATCATCAAGGTAATACAATGACATGTACTTACGTTGTTTAGGTGTTAAGAGCGACTGATAAAAATCGAACAAAAAATTCATTCGAAGCGTTTTGTCTAGCACACCGTCCAACTCCTTGTTAAGTGATTTCCCTTTACAAGATAACATCTTACAGGATCAGCTTTTACGTGTCAAGTTTTTTTCTTAACAAAGTAAATCCCTGATCGCAGCGCCTCACTTTTCACTCCATCTGAAAGCATTTAATTATGATTGTTCGTCTTCTTGTTCTGCTTCTAGAATATCTTTGAATAGTCCATACACAAATTGCTCCGCATTAAATGGTTGCAAATCATCTACCTTTTCGCCAAGTCCTACAAATTTCACTGGAATATCTAACTCGTTACGAATAGCTAACACAATCCCACCTTTAGCTGTTCCATCAAGCTTAGTTAAGACAATTCCTGACACATTTGTGCTCTTGCCAAATGTCTTAGCTTGGCTCATCGCATTTTGTCCTGTTGTTGCATCAAGAACGAGTAGCGTTTCATGGGGTGCATTCGGTACTTCGCGCTCGATCACTCGTTTCACTTTTTCCAGTTCATTCATTAGATTGACTTTATTTTGCAACCGACCAGCCGTATCACAAATAAGTACATCAATATTTCTCGACTTAGCTGCTTGAAGAGCATCATACATCACCGCAGCCGGGTCTGAGCCTTCTTGCTGCTTAATAACATTCACGCCAACTCGCTCTCCCCACACTTCAAGTTGTTCAATGGCACCCGCACGGAATGTATCCCCCGCTGCTAGCATGACCGATTTTCCGTCTCGTTTTAAGTGATTAGCAAGTTTTCCGATCGTTGTCGTTTTTCCGACCCCATTTACACCCACCACTAAAATGACAGTCAATCCGTCTACCTGAATATTGAGAGTCGCATCTTCTCCTTCTTTTTCTAGAAGTTCAGCGAGCTTCTCAGAAATGACCGGTTGAATGTCCTTTGTATCTTTAATATTGCGAAGCTTCACTTCGTCTTTTAATTGATCGATTAGTTTCATGACCGTCGTAACGCCTACATCTGCACCTATTAATATATCTTCAAGCTCTTCAAAAAATTCCTCGTCGACTTTACGATAACGGTACACAAGTTCATTCATCTTAGTCGCAAAGCTGTCTCGGGTTTTTTCAAGGCCAGACTTAAACTTATCTGTTACTTCTGTCGTTTGATTTGTAATCTTATCTTTTAGTTTCTTAAAAAAACTCATTAGTTAACCTCCTAAGTTTTAAGTAGTTGCTTTGATTCTTCTAAGCGGACAGACACTAATCGTGATACACCTGATTCTTGCATGGTCACACCATATAAGACATCTGCTTCTTCCATAGTCCCTTTACGGTGGGTAATAACGATAAATTGTGTAGACACACTAAAGTCTTTTAGATAATGGGCAAAACGACTAACATTCGCCTCATCTAGTGCCGCTTCCACTTCATCTAATACACAAAACGGAACAGGCCTTACTTTTAAGATCGCAAATAATAATGCAATCGCCGTTAGTGCTCGCTCACCGCCAGATAAAAGACCTAAATGCTGAAGCTTTTTACCTGGGGGGCGTACCATAATCTCGACCCCTGTTTCGAGGAGATCTTCTGGGTTTGTAAGGACGAGATCCGCTTCTCCCCCACCAAATAATTCAGAAAAGACGCCTTTAAATTCTTTCTGAATCATTCGATATGTCTCTTCAAAACGTTTAGTCATTTCTGAATCCATTTCTGTAATGACTTCATGTAAGGTTGCTTTTGCTTCTAATAGATCGGTTTGTTGCTCTGTTAAAAAGTCGAAACGTTCTTTGACGCGTTCATACTCATCAATTGCTCCGAGGTTGACTGAGCCTAGTTCTTCAATCGCTAATTTGATCAACTTCACTTTCGTCCTAGCATCACTTGCATCCATTTTAAGTGTATAAGATGCTCGTGCCGCTTCATAAGAGAGTTCATACTCTTGTCTAAGGTGATTCAAACGATTGTCGAGTTCTACATCTAAGCGGTTCACTCGCACTTCAATTTGACGGCATTCATCTGCTATTAATCGATGCTCACCTTGTTGAACATTAATCGTGGCTTCTAGCTTTACATATGCATTGTCTAAATTTTCACGTTCTGTTTTCATCTTAGAAAGTGTATCAACGACTTTTTCTTTACGTTTTTTCTGTTCTTCAATTCGAATACCAATCGTATCTTCACCATCTGTCCGGTGCTCTGACTCTGTAACCAAAAGCGTCCATTGGTCTTTAAGATCAACAAACTCATTGGAACGTTCTTGCAGAAGTGACTGTGTTTGAATAAGTTGTCCGTGCAAGCTGTTGTATCGCTCGTTCGCGGCAGCAAATTCAATTTTCGTTTCATTTAATTCGTTGGCAATCGTTTCTTTTGACGATTGCTGCTGCTTCCGACGTTCTTCAAGGTCTTTAATTAATTCTTCAAGTGTTTGTGCTTTCTGCTTCATCAGAGCTTCTTTATGCTCTAACTCTTCTAACCGCAGAGATAAGCGCTCTACTTCGGAAGTGAAGCTCGATTGTTCTCGGTCATAACGCTTAAAGCGGTCTTCCATCGTCGTTGCTTGAAATTCAAGTTCGCGTAAGGCGCTCTTAGTTTCTTGATAGTCACTTTTTGTTTCTTCTACTTTAAGACGAAGCTCTTCCAATTCTACTTCTAGCAGCATTACATTTTCTTTAAGTTGTTTGACTTCTTGCTCGAGTGTATAGGAGGATTCTTTCAACTTTGATAGTTTCTCGGTTAGTTCCTCTAGCTCTCGCTTACGTCCTAGTAGCGGCGTTTGCTTTTGCTTTATGCTCCCACCTGTCATCGAACCACCAGGATTTACAACATCACCCTCAAGCGTGACAATGCGGTACCTGTGATTAGCTAACCGAGCTAGTTGATTAGCTCCTTCTAAATCTTTAGCAATAATGACTTGTCCAAGTAACTGCGAAAAAAGTTGCTCATAACGTTTATCAAAGGACAACAACTCGGAAGCGATCCCGACAAATGCGGGTTGCTGTTTTAAAGCATGTAGTAAGTGATCAGGAAGTTGCCTACTTTTCATCACAGGTAGAGGTAAGAATGTTGCTCTGCCAAGTCGATGTTGTTTAAGAAAAGCAATCGCTCGTCTCGCGCTCTGCTCTGTCTCGACAACTATATGTTGGGTGGACCCGCCTAGTGCGATTTCTAGAGCCGTCTCGTATTGTTTAGGAACAATTGTTAATTCTGCAACAGCCCCCACAATTCCTTCGAGCTGCCCACCTCTCGCTTTTAAAATTTCTTTTACTCCATGAAAGAAACCTGAAAAATCGGCTTGTAATTCTTCTAGCACCTCAGCACGAGATTGCATTTTTTGTAAGAGCTGATACGCCTCATACAAGGTTGCTTCTCGCTTTTGATAACGTACGCGAACTTGCTCTAGCTCGGTTTGTTTTTCTCGATGCGCTTTGACTGTGTTATTTAATGCTTGTTCTTTATTGTGAAACGCTCGCTGTGCTTCATCTTGCCTACCATGAATACCTTCGCGATTCACTAATAAATCTTCATTCTCTTCGACCAAGCGTGTTTGCTTTACGGTTTGTTGACGCTTTTGTTCGAGAAGATAGTTTCGTTCATTGCGAATCGATGCTTGTTCATTTAACACTTCAATATAATCCGACTTCATCCGATCAAGCTCTTGCTCAACATCTTCCTCACTGAGTTTCAGTTCCTTCTCTTGCTCTTTCATTTGAGAACGAAGCAGATCTAGAGTTGTTTTCGCTTTTTTGACACGTTCTTCTTTTTCCTGATACTCACATTCAAGCGTTTTTTTCTGCTCTTGAGCCTTTTCAAGCGATTTCGCTAGTTGCTCTTTATTTTGTGTGACATTTTTCTTACGTTCTTTTAATACCTCGCGCTTACCTTCGTTCTTCTCTAGCTCTTCACTGACTGCTAATAACTCTTCTTGAGCATCGTTTACCTCGGAGTCAATTTTTTGGGAACGTTCACGTAATGATTTTAGTTCACCTTCCATAGACAAGAGTTTATGATGACGGCTTTCATACTCTACCTGAAGCTCTTGTAACTTCGCTTTTTCATCATTCCAATTCGTGTGAAGCTCTTCAATCTCGTGGACCATCAGAGCTGTTTCATGTTCTTTTAGTTCCGCTTTTTGGCCTAAATAATCTTTAGCGATCGACGCTTGGATTTGCAAAGGCTCTACTTGAACTCTAAGCTCGTGCAAAATGTCTTCTACACGGAGTAAGTTCTCTTGTGTCTCATGTAATCGTTTTTCAGCTTTCACTTTACGCGTCTTATATTTCAATACACCAGCTGCTTCTTCAAAGATAACGCGGCGATCTTCAGCCTTACTACTTAGGATCTCTTCTACTTTACCTTGTCCAATGATTGAGTACGCCTCGCGCCCTAGTCCAGAGTCAAGAAATAAATCAATAATATCTTTTAGCCTACAAGGCTGCTTATTAATTAAATATTCACTATCCCCAGAGCGATACACCCGTCTTGTAACACTGACTTCACTATAGTCAATAGATAGATGCTGGTCTTCATTATCTAAAATTAGGCTCACTTCTGCGTAATTCAATCGCTTGCGTGAGTCACTTCCAGCGAAGATAATATCCTCCATCTTAGCCCCACGTAAAGACTTTGCAGACTGTTCACCTAATACCCAACGTACGGCATCTGAAATATTACTTTTCCCACTCCCATTTGGGCCAACAACTGCTGTGACCCCTGGGACAAATTCAATGTTCATTTGTTCTGCAAATGATTTAAATCCTACGACCTCTAGCCGTTTGAGGAACATATTCTTTCCCCCTAACCTTGATTAACAACTTTCCTATTTTACCATAATAGCGAACCTAATAACATCCGTCGTTTAAAATGAGTCAATCACTTTCTAATCATGTGCGACAAATGGCTATCCATGTGATACGATAGAGATGAATACGATATCAGATGAGGTGTTCTTATTGGATTTAACATCAACAAGCCGTGAAAATATTGAGTTTATGATTGAAGAGATTAAAGGTAAATTGCAAATTGTTAATGCTGGTGCATTAAAAGCACAAAGCTTCGACACTGACCAATATGAAGATTTGCACGAAATCTATGAAATGATTATGAGTAAATCATCTTTTTCAGTAAGCGAACTAGATGCGATCATTTCAGAACTCGGGAAAATGAGAAAAAAATAACAAAAAAACGTGCTTCCCTTACAGGGTGGCACGTTTTTTTGTTATCTTGTTAGACCTAACTTCTTGGTTTGTCACTTAGCTTAATTAATGCTTCTTGAGCAGCATGTTGTTCTGCTTCTTTCTTCGATCGGCCTGTGCCGACTCCAAGTGTCTCATCATTTAAATGAACTTCCGAGACAAATTCACGGTTATGAGCAGGTCCAATTTCCTGCACAATAATATATTGAATTTGACCGAGGTTATCTCGTTGTATAAATTCTTGCAATTGACTTTTAAAATCCATCATATGAGAAAAAGCACCATCGTTAATTTTCGGATAGATCGTTTGATTCAGAAACTGATAAACAGCTTCAAGTCCTTGATCAAGGTAAAGGGCGCCAATAAATGACTCAAATACATCAGCAAGAAGCGCAGGTCGCTCGCGTCCACCTGTCAACTCTTCTCCCTTACCTAATAAAACTAGGCGACCAAAGTCAAGCTCTTGCGCGAACTGAGCAAGTGACGGTTCACATACAATCGATGCACGTAATTTTGTCATCTCACCTTCGCTCATTGAGCTGAATTTCTTGTAAAGAAATTGCGAAACTGCTAATTCCAATACAGCATCACCTAAAAATTCAAGTCGTTCGTTATCCTGAAAGGAATAGATGCGGTGCTCATTCACATAGGATGAATGAGTAAAAGCTTGTGTTAGTAACTTTTGATTTTCAAATGTCAAATTCGTCAGCTTTAAAAGATCTTCAAACTGTTGTTTTTGATCTTCAGTCAATGTTAGCCGACGTTGATGACGTCTACGATCTTGATAGTTTGACCTTAATTTACGATGATTC
The DNA here is from genome assembly GCF_002797325.1 of Bacillus sp. FJAT-45037. Taxonomy (GTDB): domain Bacteria; phylum Bacillota; class Bacilli; order Bacillales; family Bacillaceae_D; genus Alkalihalophilus. Next base: position 1,763,327 of record NZ_KZ454938.1, read on the forward strand.
TTAGAAGATTGCGGCATGTTGACCTCCAACACTTTGAAAATTTGCTATCCGAAATATAAAACTGTCATTTTGGAAAACAAGTCCCACATGTTCGGCATATGGGACTCTTCATCAACTACTGACGGCTGTTTATGTAATCAACGACATCAGTAACTGTCGAAATTTTCTCAGCTTCTTCATCAGAGATTTCAAGATCGAATTCATCTTCAAGCTCCATAACAAGCTCAACAACATCTAATGAATCTGCGCCTAAATCATCTTTGAATGAAGCTTCAAGTTTCACATCAGCCTCTTCAACACCAAGACGATCAACAACGATCTTCGTTACACGTGATAATGTATCTGCCATTTACGTTCACCTCCTCTCAAGTATTTGTTAAAAGCTAGATGAATTTTAACGGTAAGCGATTCATCTGTCAATAGTCAATCTAGTTAACGACTATTGCATAACCATCCCGCCATCAACATTTAGTGTTTGACCTGTCATATATGCCGCATCATCACTAGCTAAAAAGCGCACTACAGCAGCAATGTGTTTTGGATCTCCAAGTGACCCTAACGGAATTTGGCCAAGCATCATCGTTTTCATTTCTTCTGTTAACTCATCTGTCATGTCGGTTGTAATGAAACCTGGTGCAACAGCATTCACTAAGATATTACGGTTTGCAAGTTCCTTTGCCATTGTCTTCGTTAGACCAATGACCCCAGCTTTTGCAGCTACGTAGTTAGCTTGTCCTGCATTTCCAAGTATGCCCACAACAGAAGCAATGTTAATAATTCGGCCGTAACGTTGTTTCATCATCTGACGAGTCACAGCTTTTGAGCAATTAAATACCCCTTTAAGATTTGTGTTAATGACTGCATCCCAGTCCTCTTCCTTCATTCGCATGATCAAGTTATCACGCGTGATGCCTGCATTATTCACTAAAATATCGACTCGACCAAACGTTTCAATCGCTTCTTTCATCATCGCTTGAACACTGTCAGTATTAGCTACGTCAGCTTGAATCGCCACAGCTTGCACGCCAAGGTCTTTACATTCAGCGACCACTTCCAAAGCGCGGCCCTCGCTGCCTGCATAATTGACCACAACATGTGCACCGTTTCGAGCTAGTTCTAGTGCAATCGCTTTTCCGATTCCACGTGAAGCCCCTGTTACTACAGCTACTTTTTCTTGTAACATTAATTCTTCACCTCTTCTAGTTTATCAATCATCTTCTGTAAACTTTCACGGTCACTGACAGCAAAGGCTTTGGCACGACGATTCACTTTTTTTACTAGCCCCGTCAAAACATTACCAGTACCGACTTCTACAAATGTGTCCACTCCAAATTCGAGTAATGCGTTTACGGTTTCTTCCCACCTAACAGGAGAATACACTTGTTGGATTAAATGATCTTCAATACTTGATGCATTCGTCTGTGCAGTAGCTGTAACATTAGCAATGACAGGAATTTTCGCATTCTCTACATTCAGATCTCGTAATACAGTTTTTAATTTTTCACTTGCAGGTTTCATTAGGGAAGAATGGAACGGTCCACTAACAGTCAATGGGATGACACGCTTTGCCCCTTTTTCTTTTGCTTGTTCGCCGGCAAGCTCGACCCCTTTAGCCGACCCTGAGATAACAATTTGACCAGGACAATTTAAGTTTGCTAGTTCCGCAACATCACCATTGGCTTGTACCTTTAGACACACCTCTGTTAGAAGGTCTTGATCCAACCCTAAAACGGCAGCCATTGCCCCTTCTCCAAACGGTACCGCTTCTTCCATAAACACCCCGCGCTTATGTACAGCATAAACAGCATCTTCAAATGACAAAGCACCCGCTGCTACAAGTGCACTGTACTCGCCTAAGCTATGTCCAGCTGCATAATCGGCTTCAATACCTGCTTCTTTAAGTAACTGAAGAACCGCCACACTCACTGTAACAAGGGCGGGTTGTGTATGTTCTGTACGGCGTAAAGTTTCTTCTGGTCCTTCTGCCATAATCTCAGATAATGAATAGCCTAATTTCTCATCCGCACGCTTAATCACGTCCGCACAAATAGACTCATCCTTACTAAGTTGAACGCCCATACCTACTGCTTGAGACCCTTGTCCTGGAAATAAAAATGCAATTTTACCCATTTTGTTCCTCCAAATGATTGTATGTCGTCTTTCCTACACATCTACTTTCGATACTTCTTCTGCGACAATCGTCGTTACCTTCTCATTTACCATATCACGCGCTTGTCTGATTGCATGAAACAGAGCGACCTCATCTGATGATCCATGTGCTTTAATAACAGGAGCACGAAGTCCAAATAAACCTGCACCACCGTATTCTGAATAACTTAATTGGCTTTTGATATCTTTAAAGCTTGATTTAAGCATTCCGGCAGCCAATTTATTTTTAACAGATTTCGTTAACTCTGATTTCAACAAAGAAAATAAAGTTCCTGCTGTTCCTTCAATTGTTTTTAAAACTAGATTGCCAGAAAAGCCATCACAAACGACAACATCTGCTACTCCGTTCATTAAGTCACGCGCTTCAACATTTCCAACAAAGTTAATATTGGCCTCTTCAAGTAACGGATAGGCAGCTTTTGTTAGTTCATTGCCCTTGCCACCTTCTGTTCCTACATTAAGTAATCCAACACGAGGGTTTTTTACTTTACGGACGTTTTCCATGTAGGTATGTCCAATAATGGCATACTGCAACAAGTGCTCGGGTTTCGCATCCATATTAGCACCAACATCAAGAAGTAAAAATCCATTTCCATCAAGAGTCGGTAACATCGGAGAGAGAGCAGGACGGTCGATCCCTTTAATTCGACCAACATATAACAGACCCGCTGTCATTAGTGCTCCTGTATTCCCAGCAGATATACTGGCATCTGCTCGTCCTTCTTTGACTTCTTTCACACAAAGAACCATCGAGGCTTCTTTTTTTCTTCGAACTGCTGTCGTAGGTTGATCGGTATCTTCAATTTTTTCTGTTGTATGTAAGATCGTTATGTTTGTATCATTTTTTAGAAACGGCTTAATCTTCGCCTCATCCCCAACAAGTGTCACTTCTACATCTGAAAAAGCTTTCACTGCTTCTTGGGCTGCCTCAACTTGCGCTTTAGGAGCATGGTCGCCTCCCATTGCATCTATGGCAATCTTCATCTCTCATTCTCCTTTTTAGTCAATTGACCGAGTTCGTTATCACGGTACATGACAAATTCACCTGAGAATACTAATTCTTGTTCTACATAGCTTTCCACCTGAACCTCGGTTCGTCCTTGTTCACTTGTGGTTACACGCGCTTTAGCAATCACTCGCTCTCCTGCCTTAACTTGTCTAGTAAAGCGAATCCCTGCGCTTTGAGTCAGAGCTAAAGGATCATCGATAATTGCTACAGCAAGCGAATTCGCTTGAGCAAATAAGTGATGGCCCCTTGCAATCCCTGAACGAGTAAATACATGTTCATTCCCAACATCAAGAATCGAAATCGCTCGCTCATCAAGTTGTAAATCGACAATTTCACCGATGACTTCATCTGGATTTAATGCTCGAACATCATCTAGCTGTTGTTTGGCAACGTCTTTTATTCTTTCTCGTAATTCAGGAATGGCAAGCTCCATCCGATCAAGCCTGACCGTTTGGATACTAACAGAAAAACGTTGGGCAAGCTCTTCATCAGTCATAAATGGGTTGCTTGCCAACGTTTCTTGCAAGATCGATTGGCGTTCTTTTTTACTTCGTTTCATACCGAACATGACCACCCTTTACCTTCTTCAAGACATCTATCTATAAAAAATGCGTACCTCTTGTAGACGGCCCTTGCTCATCATCCACCATTATACTTTTATATGACTAGGTACTAAGAGTAGTATATAATTCATAGTCAATGATTTCAATAGTTAATCGAGCTTTTCACCAGCAAGAACACCTGATTGTTCGAGATATTGTCGCAAATAGTGATAGATTGGATCTTGCCAAAAAGAAGAGTGGTTAACTAATTCTGCTGCATCTTGCCTAGCCACTTCAAGTGCCCGGTAATCATGTACGACATCAGCTACTTTAAAATTAGGCAAACCACTTTGTTTAGAGCCAAAGAAGTCACCCGGCCCTCTGAGTTCTAAATCTCTTTCAGACAATACAAATCCATCATTTGTTTCAGTCATAATTCTCATTCGTTCCTTACCAACTTCAGACTTCGGATCAGCTAACAGTACACAATAAGACTGGGCTTCCCCACGCCCTACCCTTCCTCTGAGCTGATGAAGCTGACTTAGCCCAAAACGCTCGGCATCATAAATAACCATAACCGTGGCATTCGGAACATTTACACCTACTTCAACAACTGTCGTCGAGACAAGAATTTGTGTCTTATTTTGACTAAACTCCTCCATCACTTCATCTTTTTCTGAGGAATGCAATCTACCATGCATCAATCCTACTGCAAATTTCCCTTCAAAATGCTGCCGCAAAATGATGTGAACATCGATCGCATTTTGTACATCAATCTTCTCTGATTCCTCGATCAATGGACAGATGACATACGCCTGCCTTCCCGCTACAAGCTCTCGCTCCATAAAAGCTAAGACACGTTCTAACATATCGTGCTTTGCCCAATACGTTTCAATCGCCTTTCTACCCGCAGGCATCTCATCAATGATTGAGACGTCCATATCACCAAATACTGAAATAGCTAATGTGCGGGGGATTGGTGTCGCTGTCATAAATAACACATCAGGATTTTCCCCTTTATCACGCAAGACTCTCCGTTGCTCGACACCAAATCGATGCTGTTCATCCGTAATAACTAGCCCCAAATTGGAAAAGATCACATCTTCTTGAATCAAAGCATGGGTTCCGACAGCGATTTTGAGTTCACCACTCGCTAAACGCTCTAAACGTTCTTTCCGTCTTTTCCCTTTGACAGAACCCGATAAAAGTTCCACTTCAATATCGAATGGTTCCATTAACGATTTCAAGGAAGCCACATGTTGTTCAGCGAGAATCTCTGTCGGTACCATCAGCGCAGCTTGTTTCCCGGTCATCACGACTGCATACATACACACGGCAGCAACAACTGTCTTACCCGACCCCACATCACCTTGTAGTAATCGATTCATGCGATACGCAGACTGAATATCCGTTAATATTTCTCGAACGACACGCTCTTGCGCTCCTGTTAATGGGAAAGGGAGTGAGGAAGTAAATTGTTCTACCTGTTTTTGGTCAATTCGTAATGCCACGCCTTCGGTTTGTTCTCGATTAACTTTCCGATACGCTTGCATTTTCAATTGGAAGAACAGAAATTCCTCATACACCATCCTTCTTCTCGCATGCTTTGTTGCTTCATCTTTTGATGGGTAATGCAAACGGTAAATGGCTTCTTTTTTCGATGGGAGTTTATATTTTGATAAGAAACTAGATGGAAGTGGTTCTGGAATTTGATCTGCAAACTGTTGCAGTGCTTGGTAAATATACTTTTTTAGGGCCTTACTTGTTAATTTACCGGAGACAGAATAAATCGGAACAATCGTCTGCTCTTTTTCTACACGACCAGGGTAACATTCACTTCCCGCGATCGTCATTCTATGTTGATCCCACTTTCCGGTTACGGTTATTTCTTCTCCGACTTGAAAGTATTTCTTTAGAAATGCCCGATTAAAAAAAGTAACCGTAATCAGAAGTTGGTTTACTAGAACACGAACAGACATCCGATTTTTCTTCTTTCCATAGTACCTAATAGATGCCTCACTCTGAACGGTTCCGACAATCGTTACTCGCTCATCATGTGTGACATCATGAAGATCTTTTAATTGATAATCTTCATACCGAAACGGAAAATGCTCCAATAAATCTTGTACCGTGTAAACATTCATACCAGCCATTTGCTTCGCTGTTTCCTCACCGACACCTTTCACTTCTGAAACAGGCAGGTTCATGGCTTGATTCATTTTTTATCAAGCGAGACACCAAAGATTTTCGCTTCTAGTTCTCGTGCAGTTGGCGTCGCCGCTAATCCACCTTGCGCAGTTTCCCGAAGAGCTTCAGGCATGGTTTGCCCAATTTTATACATCGCATCAATCACTTCATCACATGGAATGCGACTTGTAATGCCCGCTAAGGCCATATCTGCTGCAACAATAGCATTCGATGCACCCATTGCATTTCTCTTCACACAAGGCACCTCAACTAAGCCAGCTACAGGGTCACAGACGAGACCCAGCATATTTTTAAGAGCAATTGCCATGGCTTCAGCTGATTGACTTGGTGTCCCTCCGGCAAGTTCTACTAAGGCTGCAGCAGCCATCCCTGTTGCTGAGCCAACTTCCGCTTGACACCCTCCAGCTGCACCAGAAATAGAAGCATTGTTAGCCACAACAAATCCACATGCACCAGCTACAAACAAATACCCAATCATCTCTTCCTCTGATGGATTAAGCTTGTTCTTCATTCCAAATAGTACACCTGGGACTACGCCTGCTGCACCCGCTGTTGGGGTGGCACAAATCGTTCCCATTGCAGCATTAACTTCATTCGTCGCTACGGCTTTACTCACGGAATCTAATAAAACTTCACTTGATAGGTATTGCCTTTTTTTAATGTATTCTTGAAGCTTAACGGCATCGCCTCCTGTTAAACCAGATACAGAGCGAACATCCTCTGTAATTCCACGTTCAACTGCCGCTGCCATGACTTTTAAGTTTTCTTTCATTTGATTGATGATAATTTCTCTAGATTTGCCACTCACTTCAACTTCTTGACGAATCATTACTTCTGATAAACGAATCCCTTGTGATTCCGCTAACTCAACAAGTTCTGCTATATTTCGAAACATGATATATCCTCCTTCTTCACTCTAAAACTAGTCATGGATCTTTGTTACTTTCACAATATTCGGCAAAGCCTCAAGCTCTCTCAATAGCGCATTTTCTACATTTTGATCGACCTCAATCACCATCAAAGCCTCTTTCCCTTTTTCTTTACGGGAAACTTCCATATGACCAATATTAATTTCATGTTTAGCTAACACATTAGAAACACCAGCAATGACCCCGTAACGATCATTATGAACCACCAAAATAGCTGGATGATTTCCTGATAAGCGAAGGCTAAAACCATTTAATTCAACAATCTCAATCTTTCCTCCACCAATTGAAATCCCAACAAGCTCAATCTGAATGTCACCTTTTGATAAGACAACTTTTGCGGTGTTAGGATGATCCGTCAAAGCTTCTTCCTCATAAAAATGAACCTCTAAGTTTTGATCTTTGGCAATTGACAGCGCATTCGTAATTCTAGAATCAAATGTATCAAAGTCAAGGATTCCTCCAACAATAGCTACATCTGTTCCATGCCCACGATATGTTTTGGCAAACGAACCATACAAATAAATATCCGCTCTATCTGGCAACTCAGAGAATAATGTTCTCGCGACTCGACCGATTCTCGCAGCCCCCGCTGTATGTGAACTAGATGGACCAATCATAACAGGACCAATAATGTCAAAAACTGTACGATACTTCATTCTCATTCCCTCCACACAAGTACTTGTTGAATTTTTTCTTTTGCCTATGAACGAAAAAATATCCCTACCTAACTAATAGTAGGTAGGAATATCCATTTGTTTATTCTGCTTTTGTCACAGACAAAGCCACAGTACCCGGACCAACATGCGCTCCAATTACCGCGCCAATATCTGTCAAAACGTATGAAACTACATTAAATTCAACCTTCATCCGCTCCATTAATTCTGCAGCTAATTGGTCATTTACAGCATGTGACACACCAATATGAATACGGTCCTTGCCATACTGTTCTGTTAATGCGTCCATGATGCGATTAATCGCTTTTTTCTGTCCACGAACTTTTTCATATGGACAAACTTCACCTTCCTCTGTCAAAGAGAGAATAGGTTTTATTTTCAGTAAAGAACCAATCATCGCAGAAGCTTTCCCAATACGCCCGTTCTTTTGTAGAAACTCCAATGTATCTACTAAGAAGTAAACCGTTGTTTCCTTCAATAAAGCATCCAAACGCTCTAAACATTGTTCAAGACTCCGACCTTCTTGAACCATGTTCGCTACTTCGACAACAATAATACCAATTGCATAAGACGCACGCTTGGAATCAATGACATGGATTCTCTCCGATTCTTCAAGTGACTGTTTAGCAATCATTGCCGCTTGGTATGTACCACTCATTTTAGACGAGAGATGAATAGAGAGAATGATCACATCTTCCTCGTTTAACAAGTCCCGATAAAGCTCTTCAAACTGATAAGGTGTTGGCTGAGACGTCGATGGAATCGTATCTTCATTGGAAATCTTCTCATAAAATTGTTTAGACGTTAGTGTCACACCATCTTGGTAGACTTCATCCTCTGAGAAGATAACGTTTAAAGGAATCATCGTAATGCCTAATTGATCAGCTAGTTCCTGTGGAATATCAGATGTACTATCTGTTACTACTTTTATTTTTGTCAACACAATCGCTCCCCGTAACTTACACGTTATTCAACTGAGAAGATATACGAATATAAAGGTTGATGACCAAGTTGGATATCAATCTCTACCTCAGGGTACGCCTCTTCAATGAATGATACGAGTTGCTTCGTTTGTTGCTCCGTAGCATCTTCTCCTTGTAAGATTGTTATAATCTCACTGTCCTCATCCATTAGAGTGTTCAATAATTCTTTTGTAACCTCGACCATGTCTTTTCCTGAGCTTACTATCTTCTTCTCAGCAATTCCCATGAAATCGTCTTTTTTAATATCAACGCCATCAATACTCGTATCTCGGACTGCAAACGTAACTTGCCCTGTTTTCACTAAAGCCATAGCTTCTTTCATCGAATCAGCATTGACGGATAATTCTTCTGTTGGGTTAAACGACAATAGAGCTGCGAGTCCTTGAGGTACCGTTTTTGACGGAACAACAACCGCATCTGCTTCTACAACTTGAGCAGCTTGTTCAGCAGCCATAATGATGTTTCCATTGTTTGGTAAGATGATGACTTTTTTCGCATTAGCATCTTCAATTGCCTTCACGATATCCTCTGTACTTGGGTTCATTGTTTGGCCACCTTGAATCACTTTGCTAGCACCCAAACCTTCAAATAACTTCGCAATACCACTTCCCATTGATACAGTGATAATCGCATATTCACTTTTTTCTTTTGTTGCTGTCGCTATGGTTTGTTCTTCACCGTAAAATGCCTTTGTTTCATCTAACAAATGAGTGTGTTGTTCACGCATGTTCTCAATCTTAACATTAATGAGTTGACCAAACCGTTGAGCTTTTGTTAGAACTTCTCCTGGCTCTTCAGCATGAATATGAACTTTCAAAAGATCTTCATCCGAGACCACTAGAAGAGAATCTCCACATTCATTTAACTCATTACGAAATGCAGACTCGTCAAATGGGGTCGCCGCCAACTTGTCCTCATCAAAGCGAACCATTACTTCTGTACAATAACCAAATTCAATATCCTCTGTCGACATATGGCTTTGTGCATTGTGATGTTGAATTTTAACAAGGTCGTCCATATGCGGTTGCTCTGGCAATGAATCAGACAATTCCTCGCCCTTTAACACCGCTAGGAATCCTTCATAAATGTAAACAAGGCCTTGTCCACCAGAATCCACCACACCGACTTCTTTTAAGACTGGTAGCAAATCAGGCGTGCGTTTTAAAGAGGCTTTAGCTTCTTTTAAGACTTCTTCCATTAATGCAACGACATCTTTTTCATGCTTTGCTACTTTCACAGCATGTCTAGCAGCATCTTTAGCAACCGTTAAGATTGTTCCTTCAACAGGCTTCATAACGGCTTTATAAGCTGTTTCTACCCCATGCTCTAATGCTTTAGCGAGATCTTCAGCCTGAATGGAACCTTTTCCTTCGATATCTTTTGAGAATCCGCGGAATAGTTGAGACAATATTACCCCTGAGTTTCCTCGCGCTCCCATTAGGAGCCCCTTTGCAAAAGAGGCAGCAACCTTACCTGCATTATCACTTACTTGTGCTTTAACTTCCTTCACACCAGATGTAATGGATAAATTCATATTCGTACCCGTATCACCATCTGGAACTGGAAAGACATTTAGTGAATCCACAATCTTAACATGTTTTGATAAATTAACTGCCCCTTCAACAAACATGTGGGCAAGTTTTTTTCCTTCGATCATATTAACTGACACTACAAGTTCCTCCTAACTACACCTTACGGATTCGTAACGCGGACGCCTTGAACAAAAATATTCACGGAATCAACATCTAACCCTAACATTTGTTCTAATTGATACTTTACTTTAGTCTGTACGTTGTATGCCACTTCTGATATCTTTGTTCCATAGCTCACAATGATATACATATCAATATGTATGCGATCCTCATCTTCACGGATGACAACACCACGACGAAAATTTTCTTTTCCTAACAAATCAGATAAGCCATCTTTAATTTGCTTTTGCGAGGCCATGCCAATAATTCCGTAACAATCAACAGCCGCTCCACCAACGATCGTTGCTACTACATCTTTAGAAACATCGATAACACCTAGCTGGGTTTTCATTTCAATGGACATGAATGATTCCTCCTTCTCGAATTCAAGACTTCGGTCATTATCGTCATTTTACTATATTCAAAAGGTTTTTAAAAGCTGTTTCGAAAACTGAGCCTTTTTATAGGGTGTCAAGTGAGTTTACTTGATAAACTTTCCTTTATTCTATTGCAATCAAATAGGCGCTGTGCTACTATAGTCAAGTATGATTTCTGTAGTCATCGTTAATGTAATAAGGAGGTGCAGGTCATGGCTCGTAAATGTGTAATTACTGGAAAACAAGCTAGAAGCGGCAACAAGCGTTCTCACGCATTGAATAAAACAAAACGCCGTTGGGGTGTTAACGTTCAAAAGGTTCGTATTTTAGTAGATGGTAAGCCTAAGCGTGTATACGTATCTACTCGCGCACTAAAATCTGGTAAAGTAGAACGCGTTTAATTCTATTTGATCCATACAAAAAAGCACCGTGCTTACGGTGCTTTTTTGCGTTCACCCCTTTTTGAATGAGTTCAGCATCGCCCTTACAAATCCACCTAAAAATTTGGGCAGTTTGATCGTGTAAAATCTCATAGCTCCTCCTCCTCAACGTGAATCAACACGGAGATAATGATAAAGAAACTCAGCTCACAGCTACAGATAGCGCGTAGCGAAGTTGCCTTTATCCTTTCATAATAAAATGAGTAAAAATAATAAAGAAAGGATAAAAACAAAGAATCATTTCTACTAGTATATTCATCAGCAACGAACTATTCCTCTTTTTTATTGACCCCTTCTTAAAAAGTTGATTCAGTATGCAACCTTGTCTTTCTAGTCTTATACATATGCCAGACCCTTGTAGATATGTCAGTTTACTTAAGGGAAAGCGACGATTGCCCTACACAATATAATACTACATATATGCAATAACTTAGTCTGTCGTTCCTAAAACCTTCTTTGACAAAAAAAGAAGCAACATGGTCGTATCGACCAACGTTGCTCCTTAACCAAACTCATCCTCTAATGGCAGCAATGGCTGCTTTACGATCTTCTTTATTGTAAATCGCTGATCCTGCAACCAATACATTGGCTCCGGCCTCTACACATTGTCTTGCGGTATCTGGATTAACTCCACCATCTACTTCAATTTCTATCTTATATCCGTGTTTTTTAATATATGTAGCTGCTTCTTTGATCTTCGGTAAAACAGACGGAATAAAGGATTGCCCGCCAAATCCTGGATTCACAGTCATAAACAAGATCATATCTAAATCTTGGACAATTGGTTTAATTGTTTCAAAAGACGTCGCAGGGTTTAAAACCACACCGGCTTTTAGTCCCTGTTCTTTAATAAGGTGAATAGTGCGGTGAAGATGCGAGCAAGCTTCCACATGTACGGTGATAATATCTGCTCCTGCACGAGCAAATTGCTCAATGTATTGATCAGGATTCTGAATCATTAAATGCACATCTAGAGGTAAATTTGTAATTGGTTTAATTGCTTCAACTATAAGGGGGCCAATCGTAATGTTAGGGACAAAATGTCCATCCATCACATCCACATGAATATAGTCTGCTCCCCCTTCTTCTACTTCTTTAATATCTGCTCCCAGTGTTGCAAAGTTAGCTGATAGGATGGACGGTGCGATTTTTATCATTGTTAGTACCTCCGTTTTTGATTCTTAATTTCATCAAGAAATTGCAAATAATGATCATATCGATGTTGAATAATCTCACCTTGGTCTAGTGCATCTTTTACTGCACATTTTGGTTCAGAAGTATGAGTGCAGCCTCTAAACTTGCAATACTCGTGACGTCGAGCCATTTCTGGAAAATAGCTTGATAGTTCTTCATGCTCCATCTCAATAAAGTCTAAGGAGCTAAATCCAGGTGTATCCGCAATAAGGCCCGTACCAATTGGTAGCAACTCTACATGCCTAGTCGTATGTTTCCCCCGCCCTAAATGCGTTGAAATTTCGTTTGTTTCTATAGCTAGTTCAGGCTTTAATACATTTAGTAGTGAAGATTTCCCTACGCCTGATTGACCTGCAACGACGGTAATCTTATTCCCAGTATGTGTTAAAACCTCGTCAATACCGCCATCGATTGTCGTAGATGTTATTAATACTTGATAGCCGATCTCTTCGTATTGTGCTTTATAGTCAACAATCGCTTGATAATCAGCTTCTGTCAATAGATCTGCCTTAGATATAACAATGAGAGGTTCAATTTTATTTGCTTCAATATGTACTAGAAAACGATCTAGTAATAGAGTACTAAAATCAGGTTCTTTTGCTGAGAACACAAGCAAAGCTTGATCCACATTGGCAATTGGTGGCCTAATTAATTCATTTTTTCTTTCGAATACATCTAAGACGTATCCATCTGTGCGATTTTCTGCTTCAAACTCTACACGGTCTCCGACAAGTGGTTTAATCTTTCGTTTTCTGAAATTCCCTCGACCGCGACATTGAAACAAGCCGTCTTCGTTTTGTACATAATAGAAACCACTTAAAGCTTTTACAATCAACCCTATCGCCATGCATGACCTCCTCAAATCTTCTTCCTACCCTACAAAAAGCAGAGGACTTAGCTTACATACTAAGCCCTCTACTCTTAATCAATCGTATATTGTTTCGAGCTATGTGCCAAGGTTTCATTGACATACACATCAAATGAACCAGGGTACGTCTCACTTACCTCAAGTGGAATAGAATAGATTTTCGTCTCAGAAATAGATTCTTCTACAAACACTTGATCAGAACCTTCCGTTGTTGCGTCACGGTAGACAATCCGAATGGCATACTCGTTCCCTGCCGCTTGATCTTCTTCAGATACATCAACAGGCTGGTTCACGTCGTATTGTTTTGTGACAGGTTCACTATCTTCTTCTGGTTGTGGATCTGGCTCTTGTGGTGTCTCAGGTGGTTCCGTAGGCTCAGGGGGCGGCTGTACTTCTCTTGGTCCTCTTGAAACAATAATCTGAACATCATCCCCAGCCCGAACACTTGTGAAAGCACCAGGAGATTGTCGAATGACTAGACCTTCATCAACAGTATCTGAATATTCTTCTTGGAAACGACCATTTAAGCCTACCTCATTCAAGTATTCTTTTACCGCTTCTTCTCGTTCACCTTCTAGATTACGTAATCGAATGTCTGACTGAACGGCATAAGTTAAATAAATCGTTGTCTCACCTGCTAACACAAGCTCACCAGCATTCGGTCGTTGATCTAGAACAATACCCGGTGCCTCAGAAGAGTCTTCTCGCTCAATCCGTTCGACTGTAAACCCTTGATCACTTAACAATTCTTCAGCGCGGTCAACAGGAAGACCCGTCACATCGTCTAATTCAATGCCTTCTTCCTGACCATTTACATAGAGTATGACTCTCGATTGTTCCTTCACCTTCGATCCAGCTCGTTGACTTTGTCGCGCAACATGACCAGGATCTACCTCTTCGGTTTCTATTTCTTCTCGCTCAACCATTAAATTTAAACGAAGAAGATCTTCCTCAGCCTCTTCAAACGGTTTCCCAACTACATCTGGCACTTCCACTTCTGCAACATAGAATAGGTTTGGAAATAGCACAAGTGCCGCTACCGCTGATCCAAGAACTAGAAATAGCGTGATAAGAATCCCCCATAACCAACGCTTCTTTTTCTTGCTTGGTTGAGGTGGCTCACTCGGACCTTGGTTTTGTGGCTGGCCCATCTTTTTGTCCTTTGAAATAATTGGTGTAGGTGGAATCGTAGGTTGACTAGATGTTACCTCAATCGTTTTATCAATGTCATCCTCACTTAATTGCTCGTCTCTAATAATGGGAATGGCTTTTGTTTTTTCATCTTCTTCATCCATCAACGTAAACATAGGTTCATTTAAACGTTCAGGATCTAAAACTGTCTCAACATCTTCCTCCATCTCAGTGACAGTAGGGTATCGCTTTTCAGGATCTTTAATCGTTGCTTGTCGAATCACGTTTTCGATACTCTGAGGTAATTCAGGAACGATCGTTTTTGCTGATGGAATCTCACTTTGTAGATGTTTAATCGCAATCGAGACAGCAGTATCCCCTTTAAATGGTAATGTCCCTGTCACCATTTCATAAAGAACAATTCCAAGTGAATAGATATCAGAACGATACGTTACATGTCCACCTCGCGCTTGTTCTGGTGATAAGTAATGGACAGAACCCATGACAGAGTTCGTATGGGTAATTGTTGCTGAAGAAATTGCTCGAGCAATTCCAAAGTCGGCAACTTTAGCCACCCCGTCTTCACTCACTAAAATATTATGTGGCTTAATATCACGGTGAATGATTTGATTAGCATGTGCATGTGAAATGGCGGCCATCATTTGTTTAAATAAATCAAGCACTCGTTCTGTTTTAAGGGGCCCCTCTTGTTGTATGAGCTCTTTTAAAGTTAGTCCTCTTACATATTCCATGACGATGTAGTAAGTATTACCTTCTTCTCCCACATCATAAATGTTTACCACATTAGGATGATTGAGGCTTGTTGCTGCTTGTGCTTCACGGCGAAAACGTTTGATGAACTGTTCATCTTCTGAAAACTGTGGTTGGAGTACTTTCACGGCGACGTGGCGATCTAAAATGACGTCTAATGCTAGATAAACATTTGCCATCCCACCGCCACCGATCGTTTCAAGAATTTGATAACGATCTGCAATTCGTTGACCTAACATTCCCTTCACCTAGCCTTATATGGTTCAGTCGGATATTGGACGATAGCTATTGAGATGTTGTCTTCTCCACCACGTTCATTTGCTTTTACAATACATGCTTCAGCCTTCGCCTCTAACGGTTGATCTCCAGTGATGATTGCTTTTAGTTCATCTTGTTCAACTTTATTAGACAATCCGTCTGAACAAAGCACAATTACTTGGTCTGCTTCCACTTGTAACGTTTGAACATCAACCTTGATGGTTGTCTCCGTTCCAAGGGCCCGAAGCAAAACATTTTTTCTTGGGTGATGCTCCGCCTCTGCTTCAGTAATTTGTCCTGTATTAACTAATTCTTGAACTAAAGAGTGATCAGACGTTTTCTGTGTAAATCCAAATTCATTGTTGATATACACTCTGCTGTCTCCAACGTGAGCCATTGTGATAAATTCCTCTGTACACATCGTAACGACAATGGTTGTACCCATTCCTTGGCACTCTTTATTCACTTGTGCATGGTCATAAAGATACTTGTTTAGATCTTCACATTGTTTTTTTAGCCATATCTCAGCATCTTTGGCATTAAAGGATTCATCAACATTTGCCCATTTTTTTTCGAAATAAGAAACGGACATAGAGCTCGCTACATCACCCGCTAAGTGCCCACCCATACCATCAGCAACGATAGCTAGGACACCGTACTCATTTTTAAATACACCCACGCTATCTTCGTTGTGCGAGCGTACTTTTCCGACATTGGTTTGAAACGTATAGTGCATGCTCTAGATCACCTCAGCTCTTCACTTGTTCTCTCATTAAACGTAAATGCTCCAACGATCTTACATCGGACGTTTTATCACATCAACTATTACGAATACGTTCTACATTTTTCTTTAAAACCCTTTTTATGATTGTTTGGTTAAACTCGAAATAAAGAAACCATCCGTATTGAAATCTTGAGGAAGAATTGTAACCATTCCTTTTTTCATTCGCTTTAATTGCTGTACTTGCTTCGGTAAACGTTCGGCTAGTGACTCATCTACTGAAAACGTTGGGTGTTCTTGTAAGAAAGATTCAACCATTCGTTCATTCTCATCTTTGTCCACTGTACATGTACTATATACAAGTGTGCCACCTTTTTTTAGTAAAGGTGCTACAGCTTCTAGTATTTGCGCTTGAATTCGCCCAATCGCTTCTACATCCGACTCTTTCTTTGCCCATTTAATATCTGGTTTACGTTTAATAACGCCAAATCCTGAGCACGGGGCATCAATTAATATGCGATCAAAACTCTCTTCTTGGTATGTGTCCATCAACGTTCTCGCATCATTTGCCATAGCTTCAATAATTGTTAAGCCTAATCGGTCTGCTTGTCCGCGAATAAGCTTCACCTTATGTTCATGCAAATCAAAGGCTAGAACGCTTCCTTCGTTATCCATTTGTTCAGCAATATGAGTTGACTTCCCACCAGGTGCTGCACAAACATCTGCCACTCTTTCACCAGGTGAAGCACCAAGCGCACGACTGACTAACATCGAACTTTCATCTTGTGCTGTGACATAACCTTTCTTAAACACAGCCGTGTCAAATAGTTGACCATAATTAATAATAAGTGCATCCGGAGATAAATGACCAATGCTTGCTTCAACCCCTTCATCTTGAAGCATCTCAATCACTTCCTCTCTTGTACCCATAATACGATTCACACGCACTGTGACAGATGGATGCAGAAGATTTTCTTCGCACATCTTTCGTGTGTCCTCTTCACCAAATTGGCGAATCCAACGTTCAACTAGCCAATGAGGATGACTTGTTTCTAGTGCCATTCGTTTAATTGGATCTTTAACATCGGACACATCTGGCAGCCCTTCACGTTGAATGCTACGCAAAACACCATTGACCATCCCACTAATGCCTTTATGTCCTTTTTTATTTGCAATCGTTACCGCTTCATGGACGATTGCACGGTCTGGAATTCTGTCTAGATAAACCAGTTGATAC
This sequence comes from Bacillus sp. FJAT-45037, assembly GCF_002797325.1. Lineage (GTDB taxonomy): Bacteria > Bacillota > Bacilli > Bacillales > Bacillaceae_D > Alkalihalophilus. Next base: position 1,780,529 of record NZ_KZ454938.1, read on the forward strand.
ACAGACAGTCGGAGCAACACTTTCACCCATGGTTCTAATTTGTTTAGGCCCTTTTTCACAAAAGGTGTCAAATAAAAATCAAGTGTATCTCTGCGTTGAATTGTCCCATACACCAACTCTGTTAATAAACCGATATCACGTCGATCTAGTTTTGATTGATTAATGGTCTGGTTTAACAGAAGGTTACTGTATGCTTGATTTTTCTCAATTTGCATTAATACATCTACAGCTACTTCACGTACATTTTTATTCATTTTCTTCTCCTACCTTCATCCCTACTTCAAGGTGACTACCCGCTCCGCGTAAATATTGCTCAGCGCTCATTCTCTTTTTACCAGAAGGCTGTACTTCTGTCAGTCTTAAAGCCGTCTGATTTCCTGTCGCAACGACGAAAGAGTCTTCTTCTATGCTCATAATGACTCCAGCATCAGATACTTTTGTCACTGATTCTTTTTGGGCCCACCAAATTTTCAACGGCTTGCCTTCTAATGTTGTAAAAGCAACCGGCCAAGGACGCAAGCCGCGAACTTGATTATAAAGCTCTTCTCCCGTTTTTGACCAATCGATTTTCTCCATCTCACGAGTTATATTTTTTGCAAACGTGACCTTGGATTCGTCTTGGACTTTAGGAGTAATCTCTCCGGCAATTAGTGGCGGTATCGTTTCACTTAACAACTTCGCCCCTGCTTCACTTAACTTATCATGCATCGAACCAACATGATCGCTTTCTAAAATAGGAACGACTACTTGCGTTAATATATCTCCCGCATCAAGTTTTTTCACCATATACATAATCGTGATGCCGGTTTCTGATTCACCGTCAATAATGGACTGGTGAATCGGTGCACCTCCACGGTATTTAGGGAGAAGCGATGCATGTACATTAATACACCCATGCTCTGGCACATCGAGTATTTCACTTGGAAGAATTTGACCGTAAGCCGCTGTTACAACAAGGTGCGGCGCAAATGCTAACACTTTAACAATTTCTTCTTCATCTCTAATTCTTTCAGGTTGCAAAACCGGTATTCCGTGTTTCTCAGCTTCGATTTTTACAGGAGGAGGCGTTAATGTACGCTTACGACCAACTGGACGGTCGGGCTGTGTCACAACTGCGACAACATTATACCCCTCTATGATTAATTGACGTAGGACTGGAACGGAAAAGTCTGGTGTTCCCATAAAAACGATGTTCATATTCTTCAACTACCTTTCATTCTTACCTTCAACCAACCAATTTCTACATAAAAAAATAGGGGTTTAGATCAATAGAGATGAGAAGATCTCCCTGACTTGTCTCTTTTAAATAATGTTGTTGGATTTCACGTAATGTGTTCACGAGTTTAGGTTCATTTTTGTATTTTATCATGCATTGATAGCGATATCTATCTTTTATACGGGCAATTGGAGACGCAACTGGACCTAAAATAATCGTTTCATTTGCCAATTGCTCTCTTAAAAATCGAGTAAGTTTTTCCGTCACTCCAATAACTTTTGTCAGCTCTGGATGAGAGACATGAATTAAGGTCAAGTAGTAGTAAGGGGGATAGCCTCCCTGACGCCTTTGTTGCATCTCCATATCAAAATATTGATGAAAATCATGGGATTTAACAAGTTCAATACTATAATGTTCGGGAGTATACGTTTGGATGATTACCTCACCTAATAAATCATGTCTCCCTGCTCGTCCACTTACTTGCTCCATCAATTGAAAGGTTCGCTCACTTGATCGGAAATCTGGGATATGAAGCATTGAATCCGCAGCTAGAACACCTACTAAGGTAATTTTCGGGAAATCAAGCCCTTTGGCGATCATTTGTGTCCCGAGTAAGATATCCGCTTCCCCTTTTCCAAATGCTTTTAATAACCTTTCGTGTGACCCCTTTTTTCGAGTCGTATCCACATCCATCCGAATGACTCTTGCTTCTGGAAGGACACGTGTTAATTCTTCTTCAACTTTTTGCGTTCCGGTTCCAAAGAAGCGAATATGATCGCTCCCACATGAATGACACACTTCTGGCATCGGTTCTTCATGGCCGCAATAATGACACTTCAAGTTGTGATGACTACGATGGTAGGTGAGTGATATATCACAATGGTCACAGGTGGCTACATACCCACAATCGCGACACATAACAAATGTTGAATACCCTCGTCTATTTAAAAACAACACCATTTGTTCTTTTTTCTTTAAGCGATCTTGCATTTTTTCAAGTAAATCCGTCGAAAACATTGAGCGATTGCCTGTGCGTAATTCTTCGCGCATATCAATCACTTCAACCGTTGGCATTGCTCGATTGTTCACGCGCTCAAGCAATGATAAAAGAGTATAGACTCCTTTCTTTGCACGAGCGTATGATTCAAGTGCGGGTGTTGCGCTACCTAAAATAACTGGACACTGGTGATACTCACCTCGAAACATCGCAACGTCCCTCGCATGATAGCGGGGAGCTTCTTCTTGCTTATAGCTTGCTTCATGTTCTTCATCAATAATGATGATTCCAAGATTGGTAAACGGAGCAAAAACCGCAGAACGGGCTCCAACAACCACTTGAACTTCATGGCGATGAATCTTCCGCCATTCATCATATTTTTCTCCCATTGATAAACCAGAATGCAAGACGGCTACTTTACTACCGAATCTCCCTTTAAATCGATCAACCATTTGCGGCGTCAATGAAATCTCAGGAACAAGCACAATCGCTTCTTTTCCTTTTTGAAGGGTTTGATCAATTGATTGCAAATAAATCTCTGTTTTTCCGCTCCCCGTTACGCCATGTAGCAAGAAAGGCTCATGCTTATTGGATTCAATTGTCTTTAAAATAGGCGTAATCACCTCTTCTTGCTTGGCGGTTAATGAGAGGGGCACCGAGCGTTCAATCTCCATACCTGCTGTTGGGTCACGGTACACTTCAACATCCGATTCAATCACCACTCCACTTTTAAGTAAAGAAGTAAGGGTCGCTCTTGTCGTTTCGAGTGTATTTAGAAGGTCAAGAGATTTGACCGGTCGATTGCTTTTATGTAACTCAATTACTACATCACGTTGCTTCGTTGCACGTGTTGAAATACCGTCTAGTAATGTTTGTAGCGTTTGATGTTTATCGGCTAAAGAGAGAACTCGCTCTGTTTTTTTATTGCCCTTATCTTTGACAACATAGTTCACATCGAGAAGACCTTTTTCGATCCCTTTTTGAACTCGTTTCATCACATATGGGTGGTTTTTCGTCAATTGATCTAAATCAAGATTTGTTTTCAATGAAAAGAGTTCCTGCAACTCCTCACTTAACTCGCTTATATCTCGAGATACAACTACTTCTTTTTTAACTTTTGACCGAAGTGCTGCTGGGAGCATCGCATGAAAAGCAGAAATTTTAAAGCTAAGCGTTTTATCTGTTAGCCACTCTCCAAGCTCGATTAACTCTGGCGTTAACACAGGCACAACATCTAGCATGGTTTGAAGCGGTTTGAGTTTCTTAAATTCCGAAGTCTCAGCCAACTCTACAACAACACCTTGGATTGTCCTCGGCCCAAATGGCACAGCCACTCGCATTCCAGGCTTAATGACATCTTCCCAGTGAACAGGAATGCTATAATCAAACAATCGATCGGTCTGCTGTGTTGGTACATCAACAATGACTTTTGCAATCATTCACGCGGTTTCCTTTCCTCATAACGAAGGATTTCCTCGATAATTTCTTTCGCTACTTCATCCTTCGTTTGTTGCTCGTAATTTGTCAGATGTCCATCTTTCGTCATGATTGTAACTATATTTGTATCACCTTTGAATCCTGCTCCGGGTGTCATAATATTATTCGCTACGATGAGATCTAGATTTTTTTTATCTAGTTTTTGTTTTGCATACTCTTGTACATGTTGGCTCTCAGCCGCGAAACCAACTAAGATTTGTGACGTTTTCTTTTCACCAAGCGTGTGCAAGATATCAATAGTTCTCTCCATTGGCACACTCCAATCACCTGGTTGTTTTTTTCGTTTATGATCAGCCGTTTCACTCGGTCTATAGTCAGCGACAGCTGCCGACTTAATGACGATATCCGCTTGACTATATACCTTCATCACTTCTTCATACATCTCTTGTGCCGTCGTCACTTGGATCACGCTCATACCTGTTGGCTCATCAAGATTGGTCGGACCTGTTATTAGCGTGACATTAGCTCCAAGGTCTCTCGCTGCACGAGCGACGGCATAGCCCATTTTTCCAGTGGAGTGATTCGTAAAATAACGAACGGGGTCAATTTTTTCCTGAGTAGGCCCGGCTGTAATCATCACATGTTTTCCGTGTAAAGATTTCGCACCTTGATCCTCATTCTTGGAAAACGTAGCTTCAATCGCTTGTTGCAACACTTCAGGTTCCGCCATTCGGCCTTTCCCCGTCCATCCACATGCCAAGTAACCTGATTCCCCTTCAACAAATGTGTATCCATACTCTTTTAAAGTAGAGATGTTTTTTTGAACAGCGGGATGTTGGTACATGTTCACATTCATAGCCGGAGCCAGTAAGACTGGTGATTTTGTTGCGAGCAACGTGGTTGTAATCATATCATCAGCAATGCCATTTGCTAGTTTCCCTATCACATTGGCTGTTGCTGGGGCAATCATTACAACTTCTGCCCAATCAGCTAATTCGATATGAGCGATCTTTGTTGGGTCAGGTTCATTAAATGTCCAATCATACACCGGTTGGCGTGATAAGGCTTGAAACGTTAATGGGGTAACAAATTCTTTTGCTGACTGTGACATCATGACTTTTACCTCTGCTCCGCTTTGAACAAGCTTACTTGTTAATGCACAAGCTTTGTAAGCAGCAATTCCCCCTGATACAGCTAATAAAATCTTCTTCCCATGTAGCATGATGTCTCCTCACCCTTCATCGATGTCAATTATGTTATTCAATATGTAATCAGATACTCTTGACCTACATTCTCTCAATATTGTGCAGACGTAAACAAAGAGCCTGCCCTCAAAACACGCGTAGATTGAAAGTCAAGACTATATCTTGGATTGTTCAACCATTGTGTATTGAGAGTCAGACTCTTTCTCTAAGTATAATTAATCTATCTCATTGCTCGCTTCTGTTTCTTCATAGCGCAAATGCTCTTCTATGATCTCTTCAAGCGCCATACCAACTGGCTTATGTGCTTTTGGGTTGGATACAAGTGGACCACGTTTTGCGTCCTCGCGAATTTCTCTTGCACGCTTTGCTGAAACTGTTACTAGCGTGTACTTTGAATCCAACTTTTCCATTAGTGAATCTATCGATGGATATAGCATTAGTCAACCTCCACTAACTCTTTGTATTTTTCAATAAGTCTCTCTCGTTTACAGTGCTCAGCTATGACAATCGATTTAATACGCTCTACTGCTAAATCAACTTGATCATTTTCTACAACATAGTCGTATTTTTTCATCATGTCGATTTCTTCTCTTGCTACAGTCATTCGTTTGTTAATCACTTCTTCTGTCTCAGTTCCTCGTCCAACGATGCGTGCACGAAGTTCTGCTAAGCTTGGTGGCATTAAGAAAATGAAAACTCCCTCTGGAAACTTCTCACGTACTTTAAGCGCACCTTGCACTTCAATCTCAAGGATAATATCTTGTCCATTATCAATGGTTTCGCGCACGTAGTCAATAGGTGTGCCGTAATAATTACCGACATACTCTGCCCATTCGAGCAATTGATCGTTTTTTATCATGGATTCAAATTCATCACGGGTTCTAAAGAAGTAGTTCACACCATCGATCTCACCTTGGCGTGGTTTTCTTGTTGTCGCCGAAACCGAGTATTGAATCATTGTTTCCTCTTCACGTAGAGAGCCACATACCGTTCCTTTTCCAACTCCTGCTGGACCTGATAATACAATTAACAAACCTTTCTCTTTCTTCATGGAAACCTCCTACACCACTTAGATTACACAAGTTGTGGCTGCATACTCAATTAATATGTGTCAGATTAAAAATAAGGCATTCACACTAAGTGCTATGCCTCCTCAGAACCATCGTCTTTAGTCGTTAGTCGCTGAGCAACTGTCTCAGGTTGAACGGCGCTTAAGATTACATGGTCGCTGTCTGCAATAATAACAGCTCTCGTTCTTCGTCCATACGTCGCATCAATAAGCATGTTACGATCACGCGCATCTTGGATGATTCGTTTAATCGGTGCAGATTCTGGACTCACAATGGAGATAATTCGGTTTGCCGAAACAATATTACCGAACCCAATGTTAATGAGTTTAATATTCATGCATGTTCCCCCATCTGTTAGGAGAGCCTACGACCACTCTCATCATTTTTAACCAAACTAACCTAACTATATACGAAAAGGCGTTCGATTTCTACGGTCTATTCAATATTTTGTACTTGTTCTTTCATCTTTTCTATGTAACTCTTGCACGTTACAACCAATTGACGAACAAGAGCATCATTCACTTTTGCTCCAATCGTGTTCACTTCACGATTCATTTCTTGGACGAGGAAGTCTAGTTTTCTACCTATCGGGAATGGTTCTGACTCACAAATTTCTCGAAAATGAACAAGGTGAGCACGCAATCTGACAAGTTCTTCATTTACATCTGCTTTTTCTGCATACACTGATGCTTCTGCTATAATACGGTCTTGTAGATCCTCAGTGATATGATTTAGAGCACTTGTCATCCGTTCTTTGAATTTCGTTTGCATGATCAGATTCACATCAGGTGCTAACTGTTCCATTCTCAAAATGGTTTCCGTAAGTAACTCGATCTGGTGTAGAAGATCTTGTTTTAATTCATTTCCTTCACGCTCTTTTGTTTCGACAAGTGCGTCGACGCAAGATTGAACCGATGTTAAAATCATTGTCTTTCCCTCATCAAAGCTTTGAGATTCCTCTTCGACTCGCTTAATTAACTGATCCTGTAAAAGTAGTGTATGTAAGTCTAGTGTGCCTGTGACTTCTTTGCTGTGTGACTTAATGTCAGCTGCAACCTTCACATATTCATCTAGTAGCCCATAATCGATCTCTAACCTTTGTTTGAGTAAATTATTTTTTTCAATATGTACATAAAGATCAACTTTACCACGCTTAATAGACTTGTGAACATAGGAACGTATCTCTTCTTCGAGAGACATAAACATTTGAGGTATGCGAATCGAGCACTCAAAAAAGCGATGATTAACTACTTTAGCCTCTATTGTTACAGAGAATGAATTCTCTTTATTACTGCAACGTCCATACCCTGTCATACTTCGCATCATATCACATCCATACTTCCATTTTAACGGATTTTACGCGAAGCAACAAGTAGAAACTCGTTCTATGAATCATTCATGAGAAGACAAAAAAAGCAAACCCAAGGAATGGGTCTGCTTGATCAGTTATCTTTATGGTTTCTTTTCATTAGTTGAAAACCTCCGAGAAGTACAGTTGGAATCGCTGCCATGCCAAGGATGAGTAGCCATTCTCTGACATCAAGTGTCACTGTGTGGAACACAGGTTGTAATGGCGGGTAATAGATCACAGCCATCATCAGTAGAACTGAAATGAATACTGCTCCCACTAAGTAGCGATTTTCAAATGGATTCCGATGATACACGGAATATTCGCTACGGCAATCAAACACATGGATTAGCTGTGCCATCACAAGTGTAACAAAAGCGACCGTCTGTGCGCGTATTAATTCATCTGGATTAGCTTGAAGAGTGATCCAAAAAGCTGCTAATGTGACGACCCCTATCATAAATCCACGGCTAATAATCTTCCAAGTTAAGCCTCGTGCAAACACACCTTCACGTGGATTTCTTGGCGCCCTCTTCATCACATCGCCTTCTGCTTGGTCCATTCCAAGTGCCATAGCAGGCAAACCGTCTGTGACAAGATTAATCCAAAGTATTTGAATCGCAACGAGCGGTAGTGGCATTCCTAAGATCATAGCAAAGAGCATGACCAAAATTTCTCCTACATTCGATGCCAACATATAACGGATGAATTTTCGAATGTTTTCATAGATGTTTCGTCCCTCTTTAATCGCTGATTTTATCGTTGCAAAATTATCATCACTTAAAATAAGAGAGGAAGCTTCTTTAGCCACATCCGTACCGGTAATCCCCATTGCAATCCCTATATTCGCCGCTTTGATCGCAGGTGCATCATTCACACCATCCCCCGTCATGGCAACAATATGACCTCGCGCTTGTAAGGCTTTGACAATTTTCAACTTATCTTCTGGAGAGACTCTAGCATAGACATCAATCTCCTCAACACATTCTTCTAAATCAGCTACACTCATTTCCGATAACTCTCGCCCTTCAAGCACTTTTCCTCCGTTACGTAATATCCCTAACTGAGAAGCAATAGCTGATGCTGTCAACCGGTGATCCCCTGTGATCATAACGGTTTTAATACCTGCTTCCCGGCACTCTCTGATCGAGTCTTTCACCTCAGGCCTCGGAGGATCAATCATACCCTCTAATCCAAGAAACGTTAATTGACGCTCAGCTTCAAACGCTTGCCTACATTTTTCATTTGCTTTTAGGGGTCTAAAGGCAACTGCTATCGTTCGTAACGCTTGACCAGAAAGATTGGCAATAACTTCTTCAACCTCCCTACGGCGCTGCGAAGTAAATGCTTCATTTTGACCATCATAAAATATGTTTGTGCATTGAGACAAAATCACATCTGGCGCTCCTTTTGTGATGATAAAAGAACGTCCCTGTTTATCTTTCACGACAACACTCATCATTTTTCTAACCGAATCAAACGGAAATTCTATTAAACGCTCATACTGTTCTTGCAACCCGTTTGTGCTATATCCGGCTTTGATAGCTGCCACAACTAAGGCTCCTTCCGTCGGGTCACCGTCTAGCACATACTCTGTTTTCTCCTTACGTAGGATTCCTTCTTTTATTGTCCTTTCTTGCAACGTGGCATTGTTACAAAGAGTGCCATAACTTAATAACTGTTGCAAAGCCCTCTCCCTAGATGGTCTTATACTCTCCCCTTGATAATAAAAGGCTCCAACTGGGTCATATCCCAATCCCGACACACTCCATAACTTCCCACTAGACCAAACATTCGTGACGGTCATTTTATTTTGTGTTAATGTCCCCGTTTTATCTGAGCAAATAACAGACGCACATCCTAATGTTTCTACAGCTGGCAGTTTTCTCACGATCGCTTTTCGTTTAATCATCCGTTGAACGCCGAGGGCCAGGGCAACCGTCACAATGGCAGGTAATCCTTCCGGTATCGCGGCTACAGCAAGTGAGACCCCTGATAAGAACATCGTATAGACATCATGTCCTTGCCACACCCCAATCACAACGACGAGTGCGGTTAAGACAAGAGCAACAGCAATCAAGATCTTCCCGAGCTGCTCAAGTTTATGTTGAAGAGGGGTGACTAAAGACTCCGTTGATTGCAAAAGATGTGCAATTTTTCCCATCTCTGTTTTCATTCCTGTAGCTACTATGACACCAATCGCATTTCCTTGTGTAATCATCGTACCCATAAACGCCATATTCTCCTGATCACCTATTGACGCGTTTGCCGAATCAAGTGGAGACGCATGTTTATGTACAGGTACAGATTCACCAGTTAAAGACGATTCCTCGACACGTAAACCATTGGTTGAAACCAATCGAATATCGGCACCAATCCGATCGCCACTAGTAAGTTTCACTACATCTCCAGGAACAACTTGAGTCGATAACACCTTTTGCCAGACTTCATTTCGATATACGGTCATTTGTGGTGAAGACAATTCTTTTAGAGCATCAAGTGACTTCTCAGCTTTCCTCTCTTGAACAAACCCCAAGATTCCGTTAAGTAAGATAATAAACATAATCGTCACTGCATCAATGTACTCACCTAGTAATCCTGATATAAGCGTTGCAGCGAGTAATACTAGTACCATAAAATCCTTAAACTGATTAAGAAAAACAAAAAACGCTGGTGTCCGCTTGCCATCATCTAACTTATTTTGACCATACACACGTAATCGTTTTTGCACTTCTTTGTCTGAAAGACCGCTTTCTACCTTGGTATTTACTGACCGTTCCACTTCTTCTGTGTTCATTCTTAACCACTGCATGCCCTCACCTCACAATTCGTCCATTCACTTAGCTATCGTTATTTTAACTACCTGCAAATAGCTATTTATACAAGCCATCATATTCAGTGAAAGGGGAAAACATGCTATACTCATGTAAGCAAATTGAACAACCCCAATAGAAAAATTGGGCACTTTGTTCATAGAAGAGGTGAATAACATGTCCTTTGATGGGATCATGACTCGTGCGATTACTGAGGAATTAAAGACAAGTCTCCAATCTGGTCGCATTTCAAAAATTTATCAACCATTTAAAACTGAGCTTATTTTTACGATTCGAGCAAACGGTAAAAATCACCAACTTTTATTCTCGGCAAACGCTAACTTTGCTCGGGTTCATTTAACAAATGAAAAACATACAAACCCCGGTCAACCTCCGATGTTTTGCATGCTTTTACGCAAGCATTTAGAAGGTGGATTTATTGAATCCATTGAGCAAGTCGACATGGAGCGAATCATCGAACTAACGATTCGTAATAGAGATGAGTTAGGTGATGTGCAAACAAAAAAACTTGTCATTGAAATCATGGGACGCCATAGTAATATCATCTTACTCGATGAGCAGTCACAAACGATTTTAGATAGCATTAAGCATGTTAGCCTAGCTCAGAGTAGCCATCGGATGGTTTTACCAGGTCAGCCTTATAAAAGACCACCCGAACAAGATAAGGTCAATCCGATTGAAGCAGAGGAAGATACCATTCTTCGTGCGATTGACTTTAACCAAGGGAAACTTGATCGTCAACTTGTTAACGGATTTAGCGGCTTATCACCACTTGTAGCTAGTGAAATTACACACCGAGCAGGCATGATGACTCGTGTCACCGTTCCTAAAGCTTTTCAAGACGTGTTTAACCCAATTCGTCAGCATGACTACACACCACAAATGATTGAAGCAAATGGCAAGGAATATTTCTCTGTTCTAGACCTGACTCACTTGAAGGGTACTACACGACGTTTTGACTCAGTCAGCGAGATGCTCGATCGTTTCTTTTACGGAAAAGCCGAGCGCGATCGTGTAAAACAACAAGCCATTGATCTCGAAAAAATGCTAAAAAATGAGTATCAAAAAAGCAACAAGAAAATCACCAAACTAGAACGTACCTTAACAGATGCAGATAAAGCGAAGGAATATCAAAAAAAGGGTGAGTTATTAACCGCGAACTTACATGCTGTCCGTCGTGGAGATAAAGAAGTACAAGTCATTGATTATTATGATGAAGCTCAACCAACTATTTCTATTACGCTTGACCCATTAAAAACACCATCCGATAACGCGCAAGCCTTGTTTAAAAAATACAACAAGGCAAAAAAATCAGTAGCCTTCGTGACCGAACAAATCAAGCAAACGAAAGTCGATATTGAATATTTAGACCAGGTTATCCAACAAACAGAAAGTGCCTCACCAAGAGATATTGAAGAAATTCGTGAGGAATTAGTTGAACAAGGCTATATTCGTAGAAGACAAAAGCAATCTAAAAAGAAGAAAAAAGAAGAAAAGCCTCAGCTAGAGACATACACTTCTTCTACTGGCGTACCTTTCTTTGTCGGAAAAAACAACAAGCAAAATGATTATTTAACTAATCGCTTTGCTAGACAAGACGAAATTTGGTTACACACAAAAGATATTCCTGGGTCTCATGTTGTGATACGTAGCACTGAACCTGATGAAACGACCTTAATGGAGGCAGCAACGATTGCCGCCTACTTTAGTAAAGCTCGTCAATCTAGTTCTGTTCCCGTTGATTACACGAAAATTCGGCATGTGAAAAAGCCTAATGGATCTAAGCCTGGTTTTGTGACTTATGACAACCAGACGACCTTATTTGTCACACCAGATGAAGATACTGTCTTACAACTGAAAGATCGTTAAAAAAACAGGGTGCCCCAAATCCATGGGGCACCCTGTTTCTATTTTTTTGCTAACGTGATCATCGCAAGTCCATCGAGTACAGGCCGATGTATAACTTGTTTGGCCCCTAAGTCGGTAAGTAACGTCGTTAATTCTTCTTCTGTATAACGGTGACGTCTTGTCGAGACATTCGACCATTTAACTAATGTCTCTTTTTCAAAGCCTGACATTTTATGTAGTTCGGCATATGCAACAGCTCGTTCAGGGTTCATTGCTACATTTGGATTAAGCATGACGATTTCTCCGTTACTTTGTGTCACTCGTAACATTTCGTTGATACCTTTTTCTGGTTCGGGTAAGAGAAACATCACACAAGTCGAAAGTGCCACATCAAATTCATCGTCTGAAAAAGGTAATTTGTATGCATCAGCAATCATAAACTTACTTTTTTCACTTGCTTGCTCCTGTTTAAATAATTCCATCGCCGCCTCGATCATTTGCGGTGAAAGATCAACTCCTACAAGACGTTTTGCCTCTTTTATTCCCCTTGTTAATAAGCGTCCCGTTCCACAGCCAATATCGACGATTTTTTTATTTTCCCAGGTTTTGCTCATGTTCTTTAATTCATCATGAATCTGTCCTAGCCAAACGGTTCTTGCCATCCCGTCAAAAAAGGAAACAAGTGAATCGAATTCAGCCCCATCCATCTTCCTCACGATTACGTCACCTCAACCTATTTTCTATAAAGAGTTTATGAAGTCGTTACCGTCATCCAATCTGACGAAGCGGGGTTTTGACGCCACTTTTCTAGCTTCAATAGCTCTTCTTCTGTAATTGTATCACGACCACGTGCAACCGCAAGGAGGGTTGAATACGTAGTAAGAGCCACTGTACTCAGGTTTTCTTTCTTGAAATTCTCTTCTGCAATGGGTAATTCATATGTAAAGATGGCTGCAATGCCTAATACATTTGCTCCCGCTTCTCTTAGCGCTTCTGCTGCTTTTATTGCACTGCCACCAGTCGAGATTAAATCTTCAATGATAACGACCTTCTGCCCTGTCTGGAGTTTACCTTCAATTTGGTTTTGCTTGCCATGTCCTTTTGCACTTCCACGCACATAAACCATCGGTAAATTAAGCAATTCACTGACCCAGGCTGCATGAGGTATTCCTGCTGTCGCTGTTCCTGCAATTACCTCAGCATCAGGATACTGACTTTCAATGACCTCTTTAAAATGAGCTGCGATCATGCGACGAACGTTTGGATAAGAAAGCGTCATTCGATTATCACAATAAATCGGTGATTTCAGTCCTGAACTCCACGTAAAAGGATTCGTTGGTTCAAGTGCTACGGCCTCGATATCAAGTAAAGATGCGGCAATTTGTTTGTTCATGATTGACCCTCCCATTCCTTTTTCATAGTCACGTATGTTAAAAACGGATCTTCTGCTTGTGTTATACTGCGACCTACAACAATCCCCCAACTTCCTAGTTGCCTTGCTTTTTGCGGAGTAACGACACGATGCTGATCAGATCGATCATCATGAAGTTGGCGAATGCCAGGTGTAACCGTAAGGAAGTCACTGCCACATGTTTCATGAAGCAGAGGAACTTCAAGGGCAGAGCAGACGACTCCATCTAACCCACTTCTCTGTGCATTCTTAGCATAGATCGCGACGACTTCTTCGAGCGGTCGATTGATCAGAAGTTCCTCAGTGACCATCATTTGATCTGTGCTTGTTAGCTGCGTTACAGCGAGTAGCTTTGGTCGAGTCATACCACTTAACGTACCAGCTTCTAGTCCTTCTCTTGCTGCCTCCATCATTTTACCCCCACCTGCGGCATGAACATTTACAAGATCAATCTCTAGACGGGCAAGCACACGCATCGCACGGTTCACTGTATTTGGAATGTCATGTAACTTTAAATCTAAAAAAATACGATGACCATCTCCTTTAAGCTCTTCGATGATGGCCGGACCTTCTTGATAAAAAAGTTCCATACCAACTTTTACGTAAGCGGGATGTTCTTTAAACGGAGCTAAAAACGTCTTTCTTTTAGCACGATCTGCAAGATCTAGTGCGATAATTAACGGACGTTGCATACTGATTTCCAACTCCCTCCAATGATCTCTTGAACATGATCGATTCCGAGTTCATCCATTCGTTGTGGCAACTGTTCAATTATAGTCGGACATACATACGGATCAACAAAGTTCGCTGTACCAATTGCGACAGCACTCGCACCAGCCAACATCATCTCAAGGACATCATCAACGGTTTGAACGCCGCCCATTCCAATGATCGGGATCGATACCGCTTGTGATACTTGATGAATCATTCGAATCGCCACAGGTTTAATGGCAGGGCCTGATAATCCCCCTGCGCCATTTGCTAAGATCGGTTTTTTTGATGTTAAGTCAATACGCATGCCAAGTAATGTATTAATCATCGACAACCCATCTGCCCCGGCTGCTTCTACTGCCTTTGCCATTTCAACAATGTCTGCTACATTAGGAGAGAGTTTGACATAAACGGGTTTGGTTGACACCTTCTTCACAGCAGCGGTTAGTTCAGAGGCGATCTCTGGCACCGTACCAAATGTAATTCCTCCTTGCTTCACATTCGGACACGAGATATTTAATTCAAGCGCCTCTACATAAGGACTCGATGAAAGTTCGCGAGCAACGTGTACATAATCTTCTAAATGAGATCCCGCAACATTTGCTATAATCGGAACACTTTTTTCCCCTAGTCTAGGCAATTCCTCTTCTAGCACTTTTTCAAGACCAGGATTTTGTAGTCCAATCGCATTTAACATACCAGCAGTCGTTTCTGCTACACGTGGTGTAGGGTTTCCAAATCGCGCATTCACCGTGGTTGCTTTAATCATAATTGCACCAAGGAGATCCAAGTCATAAAATTCACCATACTCTTTTCCAAAACCAAAACATCCAGAAGCAGGCATAATTGGATTTTTTAATGACAACCCTGGAAGTTCTATCTGTAATCGGTTCATATGACGACCTCCCCCACCTTGAAGACTGGACCATCTGTGCAAACTTTTCTATAGTCTGTTCCTTCTGGGTCCACTGATGTGTGACAGACACAGGCAAAGCAAGCACCAACTCCACATCCGATCCGTTCCTCTAACGATACGTACGCACGACTTCCTTCATACGCCTCACTTAATGCTCTAAGCATCGGAGTTGGGCCACAGCAATACAATACGTCTGCTTGAATATCAAACTGTTTGATCGCATCAGTAACGAATCCCTTTGAACCGTGCGTTCCATCAACAGTTGTGACATAAGTAGAACCAAGCTCGCTGAAGGCACTCTCGTAAAACACATCACTTACAGAGTTGAATCCTAGTACATGCACTATATTCACTCCACGTTCTTTTAGCTGTTTAGATAAATAATAAAGAGGAGGTACACCTATTCCACCACCTACGAGGAGAGCCGTTTCTCCTTGTTTCGCAGCCTCTACTGGAAAGCCCTGACCGAGTGGTGCAAGTAGATCAAGAGTTTCACCTGACTTTTTCTCAGCCAGCCTCGCTGTTCCATTTCCTTCGACGCGATAAAGAATCGTTAAGGATTGATTAGCTACATCGACGTCACATATACTCAGCGGTCTTCTTAAAAGGAGATCATCATGATCAGTGACTCTCATATGAACGAATTGACCAGGGGTTGTCATTTGAGTGACAAGCTCCCCTGTGCATGTCAATTCATAGATTTGATCCGCTAGTAGCCGCTGATTTTTGATCGTCACGATTCCCTTTTTGTGCATGAAGATCTCCTCCTTTTTGTTCCATTTGTGGCATATGATCAGCCGAAAATGTTATCGATTCAATGACTTTTAGTAATGCATCCGCGGTATCGATCGACGTTAAGCAGACGACCTCATTTTCAACAGATTCGCGACGAATTCTGAAGCCATCTCGTGCTGGCTGTTTTCCTCTTGTTAACGTATTAATAACAAATTGTGCCTTACCTTGACGAATAACATCTAGTAGATGTGGCTTTTCTTCACCGATTTTATTCACCGTTGTCACAGGTATCCCTAGATCTCGAATCATGGACGCAGTTCCCTTTGTCGCGAGAATACTGTAGCCAATTTGATGGAATCGTTCGACGAGAGTTAATGCCTCTTTTTTGTCTTTATCAGCAATGGTAAACAACACTGACCCATGCTTTGGAATATTCATGCCTGAGGCGATTAAACCTTTATACAAGGCTTTTTCTAAAGTCACGTCACGTCCCATCACTTCTCCTGTAGACTTCATTTCAGGTCCAAGTGTAATGTCGACACGGCGAAGTTTGGCAAAAGAAAACACAGGAACTTTTACCGATACTACCGAGTCCTCCGGGTGGTAGCCTGTTTCATATCCTAGTTCTGGGAGTGTTTGACCGAGCATCACTTTGGTCGCTAAGTTGGCCATTGGCACCCCAGTTATTTTGCTTAAAAATGGCACTGTTCGGCTAGAGCGTGGATTCACTTCTAGCACATACACCTCATCTTTATGCCATACATATTGAATATTTAGTAATCCGACAATTTTTAACGATCTAGCAATCGCTATTGTGCGTTCAATAACCTTTTGTTTTAAATGCTCAGGTACGGTTTGTGGTGGATAGACAGCAATTGAATCTCCTGAATGGACCCCTGCTCTCTCAATATGTTCCATCATTCCGGGAATGTACACATGTTCTCCATCTGAGATCGCATCGACTTCTAGTTCTTTTCCTGTTAAGTAGCGATCAATTAATACAGGATGTTTCGGGTTAATCTTCACTGCATTCTTCATATAATGTAACAATTCTTCTTCTTTATAAACAATTTCCATTGCACGACCACCAAGTACATACGACGGTCTCACTAGAACAGGGTAACCTATCGAAGACGCAATTTTCACTGCTTGCTCCACTGATGTTGCTGTTTTTCCTAGTGGTTGTGGAATATCGATTGCGAGTAGTGTTTGTTCAAATTTATCTCGATTCTCGGCACGATCCATGTCTTCAAGCGACGTCCCTATAATTTTCACACCGCGAGCTGATAACTCATCGGCTAGGTTGATCGCGGTTTGACCACCGAATTGCACGACGACTCCTTCTGGCTGTTCATGATGAACAACATGCATCACATCTTCTACCGTTAACGGCTCAAAGTATAATTTATCTGACGTACTGAAGTCCGTTGAGACCGTCTCAGGGTTATTATTCATAATAATTGCCTCATAACCCGTTTCCTTGATTGCCCACACCGAATGAACCGTAGCATAATCAAACTCAATTCCTTGTCCAATTCGGATCGGACCAGAACCGAGTACTAAAATACTCTTTTTATCAGAGCGAACCGACTCCATTTCTTCCTCATATGTTCCGTAATAATAAGGAGTTGACGATGCAAATTCAGCTGCACATGTATCAACCATTTTATAAACTGGAACTATCGCTTCTCTCATTCTAGTTTCATAAATTTCTCTTTCTGTTACGTTTAGTAATTCCGCTATAGCTGCATCTGAGAATCCACGCTCTTTCGCTTCTTTTAATGTGTCGATCGCTCCATTTGACTTGATCAGTTTTTGTTCAAGGCGGACAATTCGTTCAATTTTTTGCAAGAAGAAGCGATCAATCTTTGTTTGTTCATGCAAAGAATTAATCGATTCCCCTCTTCTAATCAGCTCTGTCAGTGCAAATAGACGTTGGTCATCTGCTTTTCTAATCTTTTTTTGCAATTGTTCCGTTGTTTGTTGACATACATCTACATCAGTTAGATGGTTGTATCCTGCTTCTAGTGAACGAACGGCCTTAAGCATCGATTCTTCAAGATTTCGGCCAATGGCCATCACTTCACCCGTCGCCTTCATTTGTGTTCCGAGCGTGCGATTTGCTGCTTCAAATTTATCAAATGGCCAGCGGGGAATTTTCGTTATAACATAATCAAGAGCTGGTTCAAAACTTGCATAAGTGGTACCTGTTACTGGATTTTTTATCTCATCTAACGCATACCCAATCGCAATTTTGGCAGCCATTTTTGCAATCGGATACCCTGTTGCTTTTGATGCTAAGGCTGATGAGCGACTAACACGTGGATTAACTTCAATAATGTAATACTGATTACTATCTGCATCGAGAGCGAATTGAACGTTACATCCACCTTCGATTCCTAATGCACGTACAATTTTTAACGACGAATTTCTAAGCATTTGATAGTCTCGATCGGTTAAGGTTTGACTTGGTGCCACAACGATGGAATCCCCTGTGTGTATACCAACTGGATCAAAATTCTCCATGTTACACACAACAATGGCTTGATCTTTTGCATCTCGCATCACTTCATACTCTACTTCTTTAAAGCCTGCGATGCTTTTTTCGACCAAACACTGTGTAACAGGACTATATTTCAGTCCACTTGAAACGATTTCTTCTAATTCTTCGTCATTATGCACAATACCTCCACCAGTTCCACCTAGTGTATAAGCAGGGCGAACAATAACAGGGAAGCCAATATATTCTACAAATGCTTTCGCTTCTGAAAGAGTGTGGACGATTTCACTTTCAGGGACAGGTTCTTGTAGCTCTCTCATTAGAGAACGAAACTGTTCACGGTCTTCTGCTTGTTTAATTGCTTTTAAATCTGTTCCAAGCAATTCGATTTGATACGCTTCTAAAATGCCTGACTCATCTAATTCCATCGCCATGTTTAGACCCGTCTGACCTCCGAGTGTAGCAACGATTCCATCTGGATGCTCTTTTCGAATAATGCGGCTGACAAATTCAAGGGTAATTGGCTCAATATATACGCGATCAGCCATGGTCGTATCTGTCATAATTGTTGCTGGATTTGAATTGATGAGAATAACCTCATACCCCTCTTCTTTTAGTGCTTGACAAGCTTGTGTGCCTGCATAATCAAATTCCGCTGCTTGACCGATTACGATTGGGCCAGACCCAATCACCAAAATTTTATGAATATCCTTACGTTTCCCCATTACACTCGCTCCTCTCAGTCATTCCTGCTCTTAGTTTATCTATTAGACTAACTGTTTTTCGTCTGCAATCATTTGTAGAAAGGAATCAAATAAGTGATTCGCATCTTGTGGCCCAGGTGATGCCTCTGGGTGATATTGAACACTAAAAGCTGCAAAATCTAAATGTTTAAGTCCTTCAACCGTCCCATCGTTCACCGCTTCATGCGTCATCTTAAGTCTCGTGCCTTTTAAGCTATCAAGATCTACTGTAAATCCGTGATTTTGAGCGGTGATATCAATTTTCCCTGTCTCTATTTCTCTGACAGGGTGATTAGACCCACGATGCCCAAAGCTCAGCTTGCTTGTTGTTGCGCCTGATGCTAGGGCTAAAAGTTGGTGACCTAAACAAATACCGAATATTGGAACACGCCCAAATAATTCTTCAATCATCTCGATAGCACCTGGTACATCCTTCGGGTCTCCTGGTCCGTTACTTAACAACACGCCATCCGGACGCAATCGCATGATTTCTTTTGCGCTCGTGTGATATGGAACCACCACCACATCGCATTGTCTTTCAATTAAAGATTGCAAGATGCCATGCTTCATTCCGAAATCTACTAGAACGATTCGTTCGCCGTCCCCTGGTGCATGGTAGGGATCTCTTACTGAAACGGTCTCCACTTGATTATGTTGCCAACCACCTAAATGAAGTCCTTCTACAACCTCTTTTACCTCTGCATCAATTTCGCAGATGCGACCTCTTAATGTGCCATGTTCACGAATTAAACGAGTAAGTTTTCGTGTATCGATGCCTGACAAACCAGGTATCCCTTTTTCTAATAAAAAGGTGTGAAGCGACTCTTCGTTTTTCCAGTGACTAGGCTCAAGCTCAACCTCTTTTACAATCAGTCCACTAATAGCAGGAGTAATCGATTCGAAGTCATCTCGATTGATTCCGTAATTACCAATAAGCGGATACGTTAATGTCACAATCTGACCACAATAGGATGGATCCGATAAGATCTCTTGATATCCAGTCATCCCTGTATTAAAGACAACCTCACCTTTCATCGTTGCCTCTGCTCCAAAACCTTCTCCAACAAATACTGTACCGTCTTCTAGAATCAGTTGTCTTTTCATTGTTTTACACGCTCCTTTTCCCATACAAGCTTGCCACCAACAAACGTCATTACTGGCCATCCTTTTGTTTCCCATCCTGCAAATGGCGTGTTCGTTCCCTTTGAAGCAAAGTGTTCGGGATTAATCGCTTCAATATGCTCAAGATCAATAATACATAGATCAGCTTCGTTTCCTGCTTTTAATTCACCAGTGTCTAATCCAAAAGCCTTACCTGGCGCGACTGTCAACCAATTAATTAACTGATGAAGCGTGATATGACCTGTTTCTACTAAATGTGTATGTAATAAGGTAAAGGCTGTTTCAAGCCCTACGATCCCAAACGGTGCAAGATCCATTCCTTGAGCTTTTTCGTCACTTGTATGCGGGGCATGATCCGTTGCAATGAAATCGATCGTTCCGTCTTGCAACCCTTCAAGTAAAGCTTGTTGGTCTGCCTTACTTCTAAGGGGTGGATTCATTTTAAAATTAGCATCATTAATTGTTATGTCTTCTTCACATAACAATAAATGATGTGGTGTGACTTCTGCTGTGACGTTAATTCCTGCTCTTTTCGCATTACGAACGACTCTAACCGACTCTTTCGTGCTGATATGGCAAACGTGATAATGGACACCCGCTGCTTCAGCAAGAAGAACGTCTCTGGCAATATGGACTGATTCACATACTGATGGGATTCCTCGTAAGCCATGCTCCTTAGAAAATTGACCTTCATGCACACAACCATTTTGAATCAATGTATTTTCCTCACAATGGGCAACTACCGACATGTTTAAAGCCGCGGCTTTCCTCATCGCTTCAAGCATCATCGCTGCGGACTGGACTCCGACACCATCATCTGTAAAAGCAAACGCTCCCGCTTCTTTTAATTCATCAAAATCGGTTAATTCACGTCCTAATAAACGTGTGGTGATTGCCGCATACGGTAATACCCGCACATAAGCAGTCTGTGAAATTCTCTCGTGTAGCCACTCTAGTTGTTCTTTCGTATCGGGTGTTGGGCGAGTATTCGGCATAGCAGCAACGGTCGTAAATCCGCCTCTTGCCGCAGCCATCGTTCCCGTTTCAATGGTTTCTTTCTTTTCTCCTCCTGGTTCACGTAGGTGAATATGAAGGTCAATAAAGCCTGGTGTGACTAGCTTATTGCTGACATCAATGACGAACACATCTGACCCTTTGGCTACGTCATTTATAATGACGCCATTTTTAAACGAAATGTCTTGCTGAGTTAAATCTCCATTCTCTGTTAAGATGAAGCCGTTTTTTAGTGTAGTAATCATCAACAATCTCTCCCCTATAAACGATTTTGTAATGCATGTTTTAAGACAGCCATTCGAACAAAGACACCGTTTTCCATTTGTTTAAAAATCCGCGATCTCTTACATTCAACGAGTTCACTTGCTATTTCTACATTTCGGTTTACGGGTGCTGGGTGCATGATAATCGCATGAGTATTCATTGCTGCTTCTCGCTTGGACGTTAAGCCATATTGTTTATGGTATTCACTTTGACTTATTCCTTGTCCGTTCTCATGTCTTTCTGTTTGGATACGGAGCAGCATGATGACATCTGCCCTTTGTACAGCTTCATCCATCGTTACATAACGATATATTTCTGAAAATCCCTTCATCCATTCAGGAGGGCCTGAAATATATACTTCAGCCCCCAACCGAGTTAAGACTTCCGCATTCGAACGTGCGACTCGGCTATGCCTGAGATCACCACAGATCACCACTCTTACCCCTTTAAATGTGTTGAACTCTTGTTTTATCGTCAAAAGATCAAGCAATGATTGAGTCGGATGCTGACCACATCCATCTCCTGCATTAATGATGGGAATCTGTAGATTTGTTCTTAACTCTTTATAAAAATGATTTTTCGGATGACGTATGACTAATGCATCTGCACCGATTGCTTCTAAGGTCTTTGATGTGTCATATAAGGTTTCTCCTTTTTGAGCACTTGAGGTCTCCCCATCAAATGACAGGACATCTAACCCTAGTTTTCGTTCAGCTACCTCAAAACTCATCTTTGTTCTTGTACTCGGTTCAAAGAATAAATTGGCAACGAACGTTTGACGTTTAGGATTCCAGAGCGCACCTTTTGAAAAGTGTTCGGCATCATCGAGGAGTCTATCAATTACTTCAAGTGGTACTTCCGACATGGCATGAATCTCTGTCAATTGTTCTTTTTCCATGCTTGCTAACATCAGGCATACGCCTCCTATTTTGGATCAATGATATGTTTCAAAGAAAAAGCCCTGAGATGAGACATCTCAGGGCAGCGTGAAGTAAGAGGTACCTTTGCATAAGGCATCTCTACTTTTTTCACGGGACCTTTGAAGTCTCACAGTACTTCTTTAAAGGATTGTTCTTATTTAGACTACTTCCGCTTCTTTTTCTTCTTCCTCTGCAAATAAATCTTTCTTACTGTAGCTTTCTTCTTTATTTGGCAAGATCAAGTGCAGTGCGATTCCGATAATCGTCGCTAACGCCATGCCAGCAAGCTGAATGTCATCTGTAACTTGAATGAATGCCCCACCAATCCCTATAACTAAGATAACCGATGAGATAATGAGGTTTCGTTTGCTCCCAAAGTGAATGTTGTTGTCGATCAACATACGCATACCAGATGATGCAATGACACCGAACAATAAGATCGATACTCCGCCCATAACAGGAGTCGGAATCGTTGAGATCAGCGCGGCTATTTTTCCGATAAAGGCAAAACCAATCGCAAGGGTAGCTGCGCCGCCGATAACGAACACACTGAATACGCGGGTAATAGCTAGTACACCAATGTTCTCACCATACGTAGTGTTTGGAGGGCCGCCGATAAAGGAAGCAATCATTGTCGCCACACCATCCCCTAAAATCGAGCGATGCAATCCAGGATTTTTGATGAAATTCTTTCCGACAACTTTACTTAACACCATCTGATCGCCAATATGCTCAGCAATCGTCACAACAGCAATTGGCATCATGATCGCAGCAATCGCCCAAGACCACTGAGGTGTATAACTAACAAATGGAACCAATAATTCTGGCGCTTGAATCCATGCCGCTTCTCTTACTGGTGTAAAGTCAACCATTCCTTGTGTGAAAGCGAACAGGTAGCCTCCGATAATTCCAAACATGATCGGTACTAAGCTTAAAAATCCTCTTGCAAACATCGATACAATGACGGTAATCGCAAGGGTAACTAAAGCCACCAAAAAATGCTTTGTGCTGTATACTTGTTCATCAAGCCCTGGAATGTACATTGCCATATCAATGGCCACTCCTGCAAGACCCAGACCGATGACGATAATGACTGGTCCGACAACAATCGGAGGTAAAATTTTCATAATCCACTCAACACCGCTTGTTTTAATGATGAGCGCAACAGCTCCGTATACGAGTCCTGCAAGAAAACTTCCAAGCATTGCTCCTTCTGGTCCACCAAGTGATGTGGCAGCAATAATCGGAGCAATGAAGGCGAAGGATGATCCTAGATAAGCTGGGACCTTTCCTTTTGTGACAAGCAAGTAAGCCAGTGTTCCTAGCCCACTTGATAATAAAGCAACAGCAGGTGATAGACCGACTAAAAATGGGACCAAGATTGTTGCACCAAACATCGCACACAAGTGTTGGATACTTAACATAAACCATTTATCAAAACGTGGGATTTCATTAATTGCTACTTCATTTGTTTCTTTCTTCATTGTTTATTCCTCCTCTGATTTCAAACAAAAAACCTCTTTGCGTATGACAAAGAGGTTTTACCTAACAATATCCGAACCGTATCGCTCGAATTTCAGCAAGGAGTAAACCCTCTTGTCAGCCTCGCAGGACTGGGTTAAAGAGGTATACATATGAGGTTTTTTGAATGGATGAATCTGTTGTTATCGTTGTTCGATCGTTACTTCATCTGTTGCATCCACTTCACGGAGCTTGGCAACAATTTTTTCACTTTTCGATGTCGGAACATTCTTCCCAACAAAATCAGGACGTATCGGTAATTCACGGTGTCCACGGTCGATCAACACAGCTAGTTGAATTTGCTTCGGCCTGCCAAGATCAATCAATGCATCTAGCGCAGCTCGTACCGTTCTACCTGTATATAATACATCGTCAACTAAAATCACTTTACGATCTGTGATATCCATCGGAATGTCTGTTCCTTGCAAAATAGGTTCTTCATTACTCGATTTAACTGAAAGATCATCACGGTAAAGGGTAATATCGACTTCACCTACTTTTACTTTGACACCCTCAATTTGTTCAATGCGTTCTTGTAGGCGATTAGCTAGGTAGATTCCTCTCGTTTTGATTCCTACGAGTACACAATTGTCGACCCCTTTGTTTCGCTCAATAATTTCGTGTGCAATACGAGTTGTTGCACGGCCTATTGCTTGTTCATCTAAAATTAATCGCGTCATGATGCTCACCTTCTCAACATTATTATTGTCCCATTGTGAATGCAACTAAAAAACCTCCAGCCAATATAGCTGGAGGTAAACGTATTGTGTATAAGCATCTCAATAAAGATACACTTATCCCACTTTTTATCCGTTTCCTTCTCAGCCTCACAGGACCATAGTTAAAGGACTATTTGATTAACTAAATTATCGCAGAATTGATTCAGTCTGTCAATTACTTAATCGTAAATAATGCAGAAGTTCTTCCATATCAGCTGGAATCGGTGCATGAAACTCCATTTCTTCTCCTGTTCTTGGGTGAACAAATCCAAGCATCGTTGCATGAAGAGCTTGACCTTCTATATCAAGAGTCTTCTTCTTCGGTCCATACTTAGGATCTCCAACTAATGGATAGCCAATATACTTCAAATGGACACGAATTTGATGAGTACGACCTGTTTCTAGTTCGCATTGGACATACGTGTAATTATTAATCACTTCGAGTACGGTAAAATGCGTTACAGCGTCACGACTATTTTCTTCGGTAACCGTCATACTTTGACGCTCTTTTTTATCTCGACCAATTGGCGCATCGATGGTTCCATGTTGATGTGGAATGACTCCATGGACAACTGCTTTATAACGACGTTTGGTCGTTTTTGCTTTTAATTGGTTAACTAATGATTCGTGCGCATGATCATTTTTTGCGATCATAATTAAACCAGAAGTATCTTTATCAATACGATGAACAATTCCAGGTCTTTTCACTCCATTAATGCCTGATAAATCATCACAATGATGCAACAATGCGTTGACAAGCGTACCTGAATAATGTCCCGGTGCAGGATGAACAACCATTCCTCGTGGTTTATTGACAACAATCACATCTTCATCTTCGTAAACAATATCTAATGGAATATCCTCTGCAACAACATCAAGCTCTTCTGCTTCAGGAATAACCAATGAAATATGATCTTCTAATTGTAATTTATAATTTGCTTTTGTTGATTTTTCGTTGACAAGGATATGGCCTTCCTTAATCCATTGTTGAACTTGAGATCTTGACCATCCATTTTCTGTTGCTGTTAAAAATTTATCAATTCGTTCACTTCTATTGTCTTCGCTTACGTTCCATTGCATGTTTTCCATTAAGTTGTCTCCTTCTTCTTACGCTCATCTACTATCATTTTTATAAATATGAGGGCTACCCCTACACATAGGGCCACATCGGCCACATTAAAAATAGCAAAATTGTATCCGAAAATAAATGTGTCTACAAAATCCACCACTTCGCCGCGAAAAATCCGATCAATAAAGTTCCCAATTGCCCCACCTAAAATGAGTCCTAATGAGCTTCCATAAAGCCAATCGTACTTCGCTTCTTTTTCCATGTAGTAAATAATACCAATGATAACAATTGTCGTTATAATATAGAAGAACCACATTTGGCCTTGTAAAATTCCAAATGCTGCCCCTTGATTACGGTGAGAAGTTATGTAGAATACATTCTCAATCACAGGAATACGTTCTCCAATTTCCATAGATGTGTCAATGATCCATTTTGTCACTTGATCAATAACAACTATCACGAGGGCTATGATATAGTAAATCAATGTCTCTTCCTCCGCTCTTGTACACTTGTTTTCATACTTATGCATTGTAGCACAAAAAAAGGGGGATGTCCTCCCCCTTATAATCCATTCAAATAGTGATCATAATGCACGTTTCGTTGAATTTGAACTTGATCGTCACCGGTGTATCCTTCAATTCCTGTAGATAAAAAACCTTCAAGGTCTTCAACATAACCAATTAGTTCATTTCCTTCATCTAAAGAAGAATCTTCATACACCATTGAATTTTCATTAAATCTTGCCACTGACTGATAAGCATCCTCGGCATCAAACTCTGTTTCAGTATCATCGTTGTCGTAGTTATAACGACCAAATGAATCTAAGATTTCTTCTTCAACTGGGCGGTCTTCAGCAATATGCTGAGTTGATTGTTCAACCGTCGTTTTGGCTGTTGGAATGGCTTCAAGCCTTTCTTTTGGTATCGCTTGACCAGTCACTTCACATATTCCGTATGTTCCACTTTGAATTTTTTCTAAAGCGACATTCACATCGGCTAATTGTTTTTCAAGATGAGCATAGATCGCGATATCTTTTTCACGCTCATATAAGTCAGTTGCTGTGTCCGCTGGGTGGTTATCATAATTAGATAATTCTCCTGTCGATGCGCTTAATGCTTGTTTTAATTCTTTATGTGCCTCGCTATTTACACCTGATTCAAGTTCTTTTTTCATTTCCTCTAATTGTCTCTTTTGTACACTCCAATTTCCCATGAATATTCTTCCTCTCCTGAGCTAAAGATCATAACAAGCTCACCATTAGTTTAACCAACTGAGTACAAACAACGAGCTGAAACTATAGCCAATTTGATGAAACACAAAGAAAAATCACCACTCCAAAGAGTGATGATTTCTTATTAATCTTGGTAATATGTTTCCACTGTATCGTGACAAGTTGTACATAATCCAGGGTGCTTGTCATGTGTACCTACTGTAGTTGAAACTACCCAACAACGTTCACATGTTTCACCTTCTGCTTTATCAACAACAATCGCAAGGTTCTCAAATGCTATCGCTTCAACTGGTGCATCAGTTAGACTTCCTCCAAGAGTTACACCTGAAACAATAAATAATTTCTCGAGACTTGGTGTTTTCTCTAACAATTGAGCCACATCGCCATCTGCATATAAAGTAATGGCCGCAGTCAGTGATTTACCAATTTTCTTATCATTCCGTGCTTGTTCTAATGCTTTTAATACATCATCTCGTACGGACATGATGTGTTGCCATTTTGCCTTTAACTTTGTTACGTCACCAAATGACTCCGCTTCTGGCATATCCGTTAATTGAACACTGTCTTCCCTTACAGCTGGGATATGTTCCCACACTTCGTCTGCCGTATGAGACAGGATTGGTGAGACAAGCTTTGTTAGAGCAAGGACTGACTCATACATGACCGTTTGGATCGCACGGCGCTCAGGGTGATCTGCATGCTCAATGTACAATGTATCTTTCGCTAAGTCCATATAGAACGAACTAAGTTCGATTGTACAGAAATTGTGAATCGTGTGATATACATTAGAGAACTGATATTGATCATACGATGTTTTCACTTTGTCAATCACTTCATTTAGTTTAACAAGCATAAATAAATGAACCTCATCCATTTCTTCCTTTTTCACAGCATGAACTTTAGGGTCAAAATCATGTAAGTTTCCAAGTAAGAATCGGAATGTGTTACGGATTTTACGGTATGATTCTGACACTTGTTTTAAAATTTTGTCAGAAACACGTA
Organism: Bacillus sp. FJAT-45037; assembly: GCF_002797325.1. Classification (GTDB taxonomy): domain Bacteria; phylum Bacillota; class Bacilli; order Bacillales; family Bacillaceae_D; genus Alkalihalophilus. Next base: position 1,808,362 of record NZ_KZ454938.1, read on the forward strand.
CATCTGATTGATAATCAACAGATGCTACCCATAATCTTAGGATGTCAGCACCCAATTGCTTCATTACATCATTTGGAACAACGACATTTCCAACAGATTTACTCATTTTACGACCTTGGCCATCAAGAGCGAAGCCATGGCTTAATACCCCTTTGTATGGAGCTTTGCCTGAGACGGCAACACTTGTAGAAAGTGATGAATTAAACCATCCGCGGTATTGATCCGATCCTTCAAGGTATAAATCAGCAGGACGAGTCAAATCGTTACGCTCTTCTAAGACCGCTTGATGAGAAGATCCTGAATCAAACCAAACATCCATAATGTCCATTTCACGAGTAAACTCTCCGTTTGGACTATGCTCAGATGTAAAACCTTTTGGTAGTAAGTCTTTTGTCTCCCATTCAAACCAAATATTTGATCCGTGCTCACGGAACAAGGCTGAGACATGGTCAATCGTTTCATCAGTGATGATCGGTTCGCCATTCTCTTCGTAGAATACCGGGATCGGAACTCCCCATGCACGTTGTCTTGAAATGCACCAGTCACCACGATCACGTACCATGTTATATAGTCGTGTTTCACCCCATGTTGGTAACCATTCAACATCTTTAATCGCTTGGAGTAATTCTGTTCGGAAGTTCGCAATCGATGCAAACCATTGGGCAGTCGCACGATAAATAACTGGTTTTTTCGTTCTCCAGTCATGTGCGTACGAGTGCGTAATGAATGTTAACTTCATTAACGCGCCAACTTCTTCAAGTTTTTCCGTAATAGGTTTATTCGCTTTGTCATAGAACATGCCTTCAAAACCTGGAGCCTCGTCTGTCATATTCCCTTTATCATCAACTGGACATAGTACATCTAAACCATACTTTTGACCAACAATGTAATCATCCTCACCATGACCAGGGGCAGTATGAACGCAACCTGTTCCAGCTTCTAATGTGACATGGTCTCCACACATAACGAGTGAATCACGGCCATAAATTGGGTGTTCTGCAACAACGTGTTCAAGTTCGGCCCCTTTGATTGTGTTCACAACTTGAGGGTTCTCCCATTCAAATTCAGCTTTTAGCTTTTCAAGTAGACCAGCTGCAACAACGTATTTATTGTCATCCACTAGAACCACGTTGTAATCAAGTTCTGGGTGAACAGCAATCCCAAGGTTCGCAGGAATCGTCCAAGGAGTTGTAGTCCAGATGATGATCTTTTCATCACCTGCTAAAACATTTTTCCCATCCTTGATGCCAAACGCTACATAGATCGATGCTGAACGTTTATCTTGGTACTCGATTTCAGCTTCAGCTAATGCTGATTCAGAAGATGGTGACCAGTAGACAGGCTTTTTCCCTTTATAAATAAAGCCTTTTTTGGCCATGTCACCGAATACTTTAATTTGTTGCGCTTCATATGCCTTATCAAGTGTGATATAAGGATTCCACCAATCGGCTCGTACGCCTAGACGCATAAATTGATCACGCTGACGACTCACTTGTTCACGTGCATATTCTTCACAAAGCTTACGGAATGCCGCAACCGTCATTTCTTTACGTTTTACTTTTCCGTTCTTTGTTAATGCGGTTTCAATTGGTAAACCATGCGTGTCCCAGCCAGGTACATATGGTGCTTGGAAGCCTGACATCGACTTGTAGCGAACGATGAAATCTTTTAGTACTTTATTTAAGGCATGCCCCATATGAATGTCGCCGTTTGCGTATGGAGGCCCATCATGTAAGATAAACAATGGACGACCCTCTGTGCGTTGTTGAACTTTACTATAAATGTCTTGTTCGCTCCATTTTTCTTGACGCTTCGGCTCATTATTTGGTAAATTTCCACGCATCGGAAATTCTGTTTTTGGCATTAACAATGTTTCTTTGTACTCCATTATTTGTTCCTCCTTATTTATTATCCATATCACAACTTATACTTAAAGCATTAAAACAAAAAAGCCCCCTCATCCCTAAGTAGGGACGAGTTGACTTTACCCGTGGTACCACCCTAATGAAAAGAGGAACTAACCGCACTCCTTTTTCACTCAGCATTCGTAACGTGAACGAGCCGTTGCATCCTACTAGATAACCGTTCGGTGCAAAACTAAAGGGGGATTTTCGATTATGACATCGTGTTCAGGCTCACACCGTCCCTGAATCGCTTTTCTGATTGTTCATAACTTACTGTCCCTTATCATTGTCATCTGCTATATAAGTAATCCTTATTATATGCTACTTGATCGATCCCGTGCAAGGTCGTCTTCTAAAAAAGCTCATTCACTGACCGCTTAAGAACGCTCTTCTGAAAATTCAGCTTCCTCACGTTCGACAAACTCATCCCAGTCATCCGTGTTTAACATTTCAAGTTGTGCTTCAATTAACATCTTAAAACGCATCTTATAAACAGAGGCTTGTTTTTTCAGTTCCTCCATTTCAATCATCACTTTACGAGACTTTGAAAGAGAGTCATTGATAATTCGATCAGAATTTTTTTCAGCTTCCTTCACAATCAGCTGTGCTTCCTTTTGAGCATTGCGTCGCACTTCTTCTGCAGTCTCTTGCGCAATAAGAATTGATTTATTTAATGTTTCTTCAATGTTTTTAAAATGCTCTAATTTTTCATCAAGGTCTGTGACACGATCAAACAAATCTTTCTTCTCGCGTAAAATTGCTTCATAATCTTTAATGACTTGGTCAAGGAATTCATTGACCTCATCTTCGTCATACCCACGAAACCCTCGCGTGAATTCTTTGTTGTGAATATCCAATGGTGTTAAAGGCACAATTGCCACCCCCGATTTTCTATGGTTTGCTGTCCGTCCGATTTGGCAGCTACATTGTTTTACAGTTCTTTTCGACAAAAACAGAGTAAACCCTTTAATTTCCCACTACTATTTTGTGGGTATTATGTAAAATAATTCATATGAACACACTTAAGTGAGTTTACCATAACGAATGCGCACTTTGTCTTTTTTTGTCCGACCTTCAAGCGAATCAATTTTACTACGCCCATATCCACGAACTGAGATGTAATCTCCTTCTTTAACAACAAAGTCTACTTGATCACATATTCTCCAATTCACTTTAACTAGTCCCTTTTCAATATAAGGTCTTACTTTCGCTCTAGATAAGTTATAGATTTCAGATAGAACCGTATCAATTCGAAGTGATGAAATAGTCGCTGCCTCATCAGACCATGTAGCTGGTGATGACTTGTACTCTGAAAGGGGAAGTGGCTCCATCCGCACACTCGCTTTTCCAATCTTTGTAACATTCATTTCGACAAAGTCAGCGATTTCACTTGCTACGATCACTTGAGCCGTATCTTGTTCTACTGTAATATCTCCAAACTTGTGCCGCACTAAACCTATATTCATTAAAGAGCCAAGAACATCTGAATGAGTAAGCGTCACAAATTTCGCCGGAAAATGGATGCTAAATAATGTAAGATCGAATTTAGAGGGATCAATTTCAAGATACGGTGGACATATGTAAGCACGCTTTCGCTCAGTCGTTGGTCCGCCCCCAAAACATTGGACAATGACATCTTCATCATGGCCGATAATCGACTTGACGATTGCTTGTTCTCTCGGGTCAAGGAAGTCCGTTCTCCGCACTTGATGCATTAAACCGACTTCCTCCTTCCACGATACCACTTGTTCGACAAAGGGTCTTTCTTCTTCCCTATAGTGCTGAAAGATTGACATAATCTAACCCCTAACTAAAAATCGCTAATACACCGTTACTTGCTAGACGAAGCACGATAATGGCAACGATCGGAGAAAGGTCTATCATTCCAAGTGGCGGAACAAAGCGTCTAAATGGCTCTAAATACGGCTCAACGATACTCCCTAAAAACTGACCAAATGAGGATTCACGCGCATTCGGAAACCATGAGAGAAGGATATAACCAATAATTAAAAATGAGTAGATATACATAGCGTTATATAATAAATAACCTATAGTTTGCACGAATCATTCACCACCTTTACCATACCTTAACGATCAAATTGTTCTTGCAACATTTCTGATATGGAGCCTGTTACATCAACATTATCAGGTGTACATAAGAAGATATTTTGACCGAGTTTTTGAATGTCTCCTCCAATAGCATACACTGTTCCACTTAAAAAATCGACTACTCTCTTTGCTTGGTCATACGAAACACGTTGCAAGTTGATAATGACAGCTTTTCGATTCTTTAAATGATCCGCAATATCTTGTGCTTCATCATATGTTCTCGGTTCGACAAGAATGACTTTTGCCCCTTTTTGAACACTCTGTAAACTAACAACATTTCCTTGTGCTTGTTGTTTTTTGGACCCCTTATTATCGTTTGAAACAGGATCTAGTTCCTCATCTTGTTCATCGACTACCTCTTCGTACTCACGAACATCATCCTCTAATTCGAAAAAACGTTTAAACTTCTTCTTCATGCCCACAACCATCCCTCCTTGTACTATTTAAACCTTTAATTACTCACGTCTTCTTTTCCCACTAAGGCAGTACCTACTCGTATAAAGGTAGCTCCTTCTTCAATCGCTATTTGATAATCATTTGACATACCCATTGATAACTCTGTACATGGTGCGTGAACCCATTGTTTTGTAGCAATTTCCATTTGGAGTTGCTTTAACTTCTTAAATATCGGCCTCGTTTCTTCAACATCCGAAACAAACGGTGCCATCGTCATCAAACCAATCACTACGATAGACGGATATTTAACTAGCTTTTCAATAAATGGTATCACCTCATCTGGTGATAACCCTGACTTTGATTCTTCTGCAGATACATTCACTTGTACAAAGCACGGAAGCTTTTTATCGTCCGCTAAACGCTTGTCCACTTCACTCGCTAACGACAAGCGATCAAGTGAATGTAAATAGGAGATATCATTTACGACATGTTTCACTTTCTTTGATTGAAGTGAACCGATAAAATGCCATTTGGGCAGAATCCCTAATTCTCTCCGTTTCTGCTCTAGCCCTTCATGTCTATTTTCTCCGAAATGGACAATGCCTGCTTCAAGTGCTTCTTGCGCTCGCTGGACACTTACATATTTTGTAACAGCGACAATGTGAATGTTCTCAGGACTTCTCCCGACTCTTTCACAAATTGCAGCTATCTCTGATTGAATGTGATCAAGATTATGTTTTACTGACAACGTATAACCACCTAACCTTCTCCGTGACTATTCTACTTAAGTCCGATATAACTCATCATACGCCCTGTTAAACCTGATTCAGCGCGATATGAGTACATCCTTTCATCACTTGCTGTACAAATCGTAGAAATTAAGATGTTTTCTTTCTTCACACCTTGATTAATTAATAATTCTTGATTTAATTTACGTAAATCAAGCTGATAGCGACCTTGATTATTCGGATAGAAAATGTTTTTCTCTTCTGCTAGTGGACAGATCTTGCAAACTGCTTCGACCGGCCTTTCGTCGACTTCATATGCCTCTCCACTAATACAAGGGCCAATAGCAACCTTTATGTCTTCAATAGGAATCTGCTCATCATTGACCCATGCATCGATCATTTTCGGGCCAATGGAGGCTACTGTGCCTTTCCACCCTGCATGTGCCAAACCAACTGCTTGATGCTTCGGGGCAAAAAACAAGAGAGGAACACAGTCTGCATATAAACTTGTTAACAAAATCCCATTCTCTCTCGTGTATAAACCATCTGTTCCCTTTATCGCTGTCTCGAGTGTTGTCGCGCCAAGACCTTTTTCTTGGTGTGAAATTTTTTGAATTGTAGCTTCGTGAATTTGTTCAGAGCTTACCCATCGTTCAAGTGGCATACGTAATTTTCGTGCTAAACGTACACGATTTTCACGCACATCTTGCTCATTATCTTGAACATGAAAACCCATATTTAGAGAGGAAAAAGGCGGCTGGCTGACTCCGCCATCTCTTGTAGAGATCCCAGCAAGGAGTGTTGGGTGCTCAGTTTGCCAACGATCTACGGATAAATGTGTGTCATCTTGTTGAATAAATGGTTCACCCATCCACACTCCACCTGCTTCCTTTTGCTATCATTCATAGTTTGTTTCTAGTTTACCATAATTGACCGCTTGCAAGAAACGACTTTATTCCTTTTTCATCGCCTTCTTACTGTCGTCTGTTGACTTATATTCGGAAGTGGGGGCCTTAGACTTTCTGGGACCTCAACAAGAATCACATCGGATCCAATTTTTATAATGTTTTTCCAAGGAATGATTATTTCTTGTTCTTCCCGTCCAAATAAGCCCATCATTTTTCCTGTACTGTTAATCACCATCGCTTCAATGGCACCTGTATTTAAATTGATATCTAGGTCGGTCAAATGTCCTAAGCGCTTTCCATTCTCCATGTTAACGATGTCTTTAGATTGTAGATCTGATATTTTCATCATCGTCTATACACCTCGCTTGTTTATTAGCCTTTCATTCATTGTATGCAAGTTGTACGATAGATTATGAACATCACTCATATTATTAAGTAAAAAAGAAAAAAACGTAGAGCCTCTTCTGCATCGAGAGAGGGCTCTACGTTTTCAACTTTGGGCGTGCTTATTCATTTGCTGAATCGCTGCTTTTTCAAGCCTTGATACTTGCGCTTGCGAAATACCAATTTCATCAGCCACTTCCATCTGTGTCTTGCCTTGATAAAACCTCATATTCAAAATCATTTTCTCACGGTCATTCAATCTGACCATCGCTTCTTTTAACGCAATTTCTTCCACCCAGTTTACGTCTTTATTACGATCATCACTAATTTGATCCATGACGAAAATAGGATCTCCTCCGTCATTGTAAATTGGTTCAAATAATGAAACTGGATCTTGGATCGCATCTAGTGCAAACACGACATCTTCTTTTGGAACATCTAAGATTTTCGCAATTTCTTGAACCGTGGGCTCCGTTTCACGCTTTTTTTCAGCCATTAGTTGATCACGCACTTGTAATGCTTTGTAGGCAATATCTCGCAATGACCTTGATACACGAATAGGGTTATTATCTCGTAAATAACGTCTAATTTCACCAATGATCATTGGCACTGCATACGTTGAAAATTTAACATTTTGACCTAAATCGAAATTGTCAATCGACTTCATTAATCCAATGCAACCGACTTGAAACAGATCATCGACGTATTCCCCGCGATTGTTGAAACGTTGAATGACGCTAAGTACTAAACGTAAATTCCCATTCACTAACACTTCTCTTGCACTGTAATCACCACTTTGAAGCTGAGTAAAAAGTACGCGCATTTCTGTGCTTTTTAATACTGGAAGCTTCGATGTATCCACACCACAAATTTCAACTTTATTTCGTGTCAATTCTTTCCCTCCTAACGCGGGGAGATGATGTCAAGTAAAGTATCTCCTCCGAAGGGAAAAATATGCACAAGCTAATATCAGTCAATTTCGACTAAATCAATCGGTTGTTGGTATGAAAAGAAAAACATCTACGAAAAAAAATTTAGACCATTTTGTTGAATTCTTTTTGTAATCGTTTAATAATTCGTTTCTCTAGTCTCGATATATATGATTGGGAGATACCTAGCATGTCCGCGACATCTTTTTGCGTTTTTTCTTCTTCACCTGCCAATCCAAAGCGTAATTCCATAATTTGCTTTTCTCTCTCATTTAACGTGTGGAGGGCTTTTACGAGAAGTTTTCTATCAACTTTTTCTTCTATACCTCGTGTAATGATATCCTCCTCTGTACCAAGTACATCGGACAAAAGAAGCTCATTCCCATCCCAATCAATATTTAGTGGCTCATCAAATGATACTTCTGAGCGGGTTTTGTTGTTTCTACGTAAATACATAAGAATTTCATTTTCTATACATCGTGAGGCATAGGTTGCAAGTTTTATTTTTTTTTCGGGATTAAATGTGTTTACGGCTTTAATTAATCCAATCGTGCCAATACTAATCAAGTCTTCAATATTAATACCAGTATTTTCGAACTTTCTTGCAATATAGACGACTAGCCTTAAATTACGTTCGATTAGCATGGATCGAACAGCTTTATCGCCTGAAGGTAGTTTTTTGAGGAGCACTGCTTCTTCTTCTTTTGAAAGAGGTGGTGGGAGCGCTTCGCTACCTCCAATATAATAGATTTCATCTGGTTTCATCCCCAAACGATCTAGAATACGAAACCACCATAGTCTGATCTTCAGCTTCAACATTTGCAATCTCCTCCTTTGATGTCTCGTTAATTGGCAATTGTGCTTACTGACGGCCCTAGAACAAGCGATGGGTGAATAATGCTTCTGTACGCTTGTTCAGGTGATAACTCTTGATCTTGCAAACCAACTAACACATGCTTTGTCTTAAACTCATGTCCGCCATGCTTCACTATCACATAATCAGGTTTGAGGGCCGTAAGAAATGGTGTCGATTGTCCAATCACTTTATACGGAATCACTTTTGTGCGCTTTAATAATTCATCTGTAACATCATTCTCGTCGTCGGTCGTCATAGTTAAATTTAATAATTGTTGAATGCAATCTTGTCCAAAAGCATCATATAAGCATGATGCTTCTAAAATCATCACCGGAGCCTTAGTAATCGGATCGTGAAGTTTATTACCACTATCAATCAATCCATCTGTTCGTATCAGATGTCCATCAATGCAAATTTGTACAGTAGCTAATTGTTGGTATTCGATTCTCTTAACTTCCATTGTCTCGATTCGATGTTTTGAAAAGAACCATACAAGTGGAAAGCCTATCACGACAAAGACCCAACTAATGCCACTACCGTATCCCGCTGCTGCTGGGGAAGATACAGCCTCCAATAGATCAATTTCTGTTCGCCAAAAATAATGTAGAGCGAACAAGCCACCACCTGTCATAAAGGTAACAAAGTAAAACATAAAGAAACTTTGAAGAAAGTACTTCCACCTCTTAAATCCAAAGGCAATGAGAACAATCAAAATGGAATAAATTAATTTCATCCATGGTTGATAAAATAAACTACCAATAGGTGTGAACATTAAAAAGATAATCAATGAGGCAAATAAAGCGGCTAAAATAAATCTAACATGGAGAAACTTTCGCTTAAGAGCAATAGCTGTTAAAGCAATTAATAAATAGTCAATGCAAAGATTAAGAAACCAGATCACATCGAGGTAAAGAGTCATCGCATCCCTTCTTACCATTGTTTTGAACTAAGTATATAGTAAAGTCTATTAATTAGTCTGTCAGTTCATGACGAGCAACTAGAGGTTATTTTGAAAGATTTTCAGCTATTCTGTCTGAAAACTTTTTATTTCTAATTGCATAGAACATAACGCCTACTTAAACAAAAGTAAAAAAGCCTCGATACCAAATCGGTATCGAGGCTTTTGCTAATTATTATCTTGTGCGGTTACGGCGGTTACGTAAAAATGTAGGGATGTCCAATGTGTCAGAAGAGTCTTGCGGCTGTTGAGATTGTTGTTGTTGTTGGAATTTCGACTCTTTTTGAGGCTCTTCTTGCATTGGCTTTACTTGTTGTTGTTGCTGTTGCTTCATTTGGTTTTGAGGCGTTTGACGTTGTGGCTTATTCTCCGTGTCATCAAAACCTGTTGCAATAACCGTTACAATGATTTCATCTTTTAAATTTTCATTAATAACAGAACCGAAGATCATGTTTACTTCTGCATCAGAAGCTGCTGAAACAATTTCTGCGGCTTCATGTACTTCATATAAACTTAAGTTTGATCCACCAGTAATGTTCATTAGAACACCTTGAGCACCATCTACAGATGTTTCAAGTAATGGACTTGAAATGGCTTTTTTAGCCGCTTCTGATGCACGGTTTTCGCCAGTTGCAATGCCAATTCCCATTAATGCAGAACCTTTATCTGTCATAATTGTCTTTACATCTGCAAAGTCTAGGTTAATCAGACCAGGTACGGCAATTAAGTCAGAGATCCCCTGCACACCTTGACGAAGTACGTTGTCAGCTTCGCGGAATGCTTCAAGCATTGGTGTATTCTTATCAACAATTTCAAGTAGACGATCATTAGGAATAACAATTAATGTATCTACTTTTTCTTTTAAAGCACCAATTCCTGTTGCTGCTTGATTTTGACGTTTACGACCTTCAAAGGTAAATGGACGTGTTACCACCCCTACTGTTAGGGCCCCGATCTCTTTTGCCACTTCAGCAATAACAGGTGCTGCTCCAGTTCCTGTTCCACCACCCATTCCAGCTGTGATGAAGACCATATCTGCGCCTTGAAGAACTTCCTCTAATTGGTCACGACTTTCTTCTGCTGCTTTTTTTCCAATATCAGGATTAGCACCAGCACCTAAGCCACGAGTTAATTTTCCACCAAGCTGTAACTTGATCTCTGCTTTTGACAGATGCAACGCTTGTGCATCCGTATTAACAGCTATAAATTCTACACCTTGCAAACCATTTTCAATCATTCGGTTAACGGCATTACTACCTCCGCCACCTACACCAATTACTTTAATTTGTGCTAATTGATCCATATCCATTTCAAATTCTAACATTTAAGGTCCCCCTAATCAGACTGTGTGCATCATTTGCTATTATTCAAAGAACACTTTAAACCAGTTCTTCATCTTAGATTTAGCTTTTGTTCCGTCTTCGACACCAGATTTTTTCTTCTCTGCATTTTGCATTTTCTTTTCTTTGTGAGTTTTTTCTGGTGCTTCATATTCAGCTACTGAAGCAGCTATTTCTTTCCCTTGAATCTTCACATTCTTATACGCAAATTGGATGAGCCCCACACTTGTTGTGTATTGTGGTTCGCGTACACCAATGTAGTCCGGGATCGCTACCCTTACGTTACCTTGTAAAAGATCCTTCCCAAGTTCAAGCACACCAGGAATCATTACTGTGCCCCCTGTCAGGACGTATCCACTAGGAAAATCACGATGCCCTAGGCGCATGATCTCTTTATAAATTAACTCATAGATCTCTTCCATCCTTGGTTCAATAATATGTGCTAAATCATATTGACTAAACTCATCCTTCTCTCCACTACCGATAGCCGAAACATTAAAGCGCTCTTCATCAGAAGCTTCATCAATAAAAGAATGACCATATTTAATTTTTATTCGTTCCGCTTCTTCCGTTGAAACTCTTAGACCAATCGCAATGTCATTAGTGATATGTTCTCCACCAATTGGAATGACCGATGTCGACTGTAATGTGCCTTGTTCAAACACTGAAACGGTAGATGATCCTCCACCAATATCTACAAGACACACACCTAAATTCTTTTCGTCTTTAGAAATAGCAACCGACCCAGCTGCAAGTGGTTGAAGACAAATATCGGCTATCTGTAATCCAGCTCTTTCAACACAACGCAACAAATTATGTAAGATGGTCTTAGAACCTGTAATGATTGTTCCTTCCATTTCAAGCCTTACACCAATCATGCCTCTAGGATCATTAATTTCTTCTAAACCGTCAACAACAAATTGCTTAGGTATAACATCAATGATTTCTCTTTCAGGTGGAATTGAGACAACTTGAGCTGCATCAATGACTCGTTGGATGTCTTCATCACCAATTTCTCTATCAGGACTTGAAACAGCCACTACACCGTGACAAGGTTGCAGTTGTACATGATTACCATTTACACCGACAATGACTTGTTTGATAGAGAGGCCAACCATTCTCTCAGCTTGTTCAATCGCTTTTTTTATGGAGCGCACCGTTTCATCTATATCGACAATTGCTCCTTTACGAATGCCTTCTGACAGAGAATTCCCTACTCCGACAATATTAATCGTACCGTTCGCCACTTCACCAATTATGACTCGGACATTGGATGTACCGATGTCTAGACTTACATAAATCTCATTGTTGTTCAAACTGTGGCACCTCCTTCTTAACTAATACCGATTCAATGATTCATAGTTTTTCGCTATTTGTACCCGACCCCAAATGTTGAATATAATGAACTATTCAACATAGAGCGCTGTTTTCCTTTTAAAAACTCTCTTTTTCTTTTTTTTTCATTGATTTTGATTGTTTTTTACCCTTCAGTTCTTTTTGCTTGCCATTTAGATAATAACATACGTCTGATTACAGCGATATTGTTAAATAAACGAACACCGAAAGCAAAAATTGCCGCTAAGTACAAGTCTACACCAAGATGAACACCTAGAAAAGCCAAACCTGCGGCTAATAAGATATTAAAGAAAAATCCAGTCACAAAAACTTGTGAGTCGAAGGTCTCCTGCAATTGAGCACGAATCCCTCCAAATAGAGTATCTAGTGCCGCGAGAACAGCGATTGATAAATAACTTGTATACTCAGCAGGCACCCTAAACTCGGTCATAATACCTAATAAAACCCCAAGTAATAACCCTATAATTGGAAGCCACATCTCTAGCTACCCCTCCTTTATTTCTTCCATATACCTCACTCGAGGTGTTTGGTCATATCCTGGCAACACCAATTCAGCGGCTTCTTCTATCGTTAATAGAAAACCATCAATTTCAAAGTAATCTACTGACTCAGAAACAACCATTCGATTATGCAACCCTTCAGGATCATTTGTTAACACTTTAAGTTCAAGAGGTAGGGGAGGTAGACGACGATAATTTAAATGAGTAATCCCATTTACTTCACGAAAAGCAGAGGTGGTAATTAATCGTTCACCAGCTACGGAAATATTTGTCGCTCCATATAAATTCAATTCGTTGATCAAATAACGAAATCGCTCTGGAGAAGGCGTTCTTCTCATTGGGCTAGTAGAGTACTCATCATAAAATGGCTCAATACGCACAATGATACCAGGTCCTCTAGCTTCTGTCAGACCAGCCTCAGAACGCAAGCTTTCTATTTGTTGGTTTAGGACGATTAATAACTCATCTTGGTTCTCTTCAGATGTGGCAGCATATTGACTGATTAGCTCTTGAGTCTTCTGAATGTCGCCTGTTAATTGTTTTTGTCTTTCTCTCTCTTGTTCCATTTCATTACGTAATTCTCTAATATCCCGAGTGTCTCTTAGAACAGGCTCTTGTGTCGTTTTAAATTGAATAGCAAGCATAAAGCCAATGATAAAGGCAACAAAAGCGAAGGTCCATTTTCGGTCCATCTTAGTCACCCACCCCCTGATAAATACGGGTCTAACTCAATCAGTTGTTGCTGCTGAATTCTAACTGAAATCTCATCATTTAATAATTGATCTTTCACGCCACCTACTAAAGAAATAGCTTGCTCGAATTTTTCGCCATCTCCAATGGCCGTAACAACAAACGGAGCATACGATGTATTCCCATCAACAATGATAACAGGACCCGCACATTGTATATAAGACTGCGGTGATAATCTATGTCCATTAATAGCTACTGCTTCTGCTCCTGCAACAAACAATTCATGAACGACCCTTTGAACATGAATCTCATGAACAATATAATCATTGGGGTTAGCACCTTCTGGCACATATGAAGCATCTTCGAGTGAAACTTCTAGGCCAGGTCCTTTAACAGGTACATTCCCAACTACTTTACGCAAGCGATCAAGATCTTCTATTAGGTTCGTTGTACGGATTTCTTGTTCAACATTTTTTTCTGCCAACTCTTCTTCTAATTGTCTTACTTCACTTTGATAATTTCTTAACTCATCCTGGAGTATTTGGTTTCTTTCTTGGATGTTAGCAACCTGCTGTCGCAGCTCATCCTCATGCCTCCACTGCTTTTCATAACCAGGAGTTAATTCAGCCTGTCTTTCATTCGTGAGTTCATAGCTCAGTGCTAAAATAAAGCCTGTTACGAGTAGAACGAAGGATAAGATTGCTTGTTTACCCTTCAATTTCACTTTCTTCTTCCTCCTCAAGGTCGAAATCCTCAAAATATGGACTCATTTTCATATGCAAAATGCCATTACGATCGGAATTCAGTTCTTTAACAATTGATGGATAAGGGAGCATTCTTTCTTTAAAGTTAGTAATCGTCGTATGAACTTCAAATCCATCATTCATATGTAAAATGACTTCATCAGATTCAGCTTCTTTTGGTACGTAAAACACTTCAGACATTCTTTCAATGAGTTGCTCTGGCGTCTCCATTAACTCCCTAGAAAAATCTGTTAACGCATCACCTTGCTCCCAATTAATTAAGATTGGTGCATCAGCCGGATGTTGATGCCTAGGTAGCTCATTTAAGAAGATACCACTAGTAAGAAGTGGATAATATTTTCCATTATCGTATAAATACCCAATACGTGTATGTTCAACAACCTCAATGATTACAGTTGTAGGAAATTTACGTTTTAGAGTTGCGTCTTTAATTTCGGGAGTCATGATTAGCTTATTTCGAATCACATCTTCTTCAAGATTCCAAATGCTTGTCCCTGTTTCAAGTTCAGCAAACTGGACGACTTTTTCATCACTTAACAAGAAATTTCCGTTAACCTCGAGTTGACGGATATGACTTAACGGAGATTGGAAATACACCATCGCTAATAGCAACAAAAAGAAAAGTGACAAAAAGAACAGTAACCGCCGATTTGCCCTCTGCTTTCGCTGCTCTTTTAGTGAAGGTATCCGCTCATTTATCGTGACTACTTTATTATTGCCCATTTGATATCCCCCGATTATCGCCCTCTACGATATAATTATCGATCTCTGATTCTCCAATCTCTTTCAGACCTACGTAAAAAAGAAAGTTTCCTTAGATTTGTTTAATTATACCATAGACAGTCGATAGATACACTGTTGTTTAAGGGGTTTTAAGCTTTCTTCCAATCATTTCTACTTCCGTTTCCATTTCAATCCCTTTTGCTTGTTTAATTTTGTATTTAGCATGCTCAATCAAATTTAAAACATCACTCGCTTTAGCTTGATCAATATTCACAATAAAGTTCGCATGCAACTCCGAAATTTGCGCACCTCCAATTTGATACCCTTTAAGACCCGCTTCTTCAATCAACTGACCTGCATGGTTAGGTAGTGGGTTTCTGAATACACTTCCACAAGTTGGGTGACTCCATGGTTGTGTTTCTCTTCGGTAGTCTTTGTTTTTTTGCATATGTGCTACAATTTCTTCTTTTTCCCCTTTTTTTAATTGGAAAATAGCTTCGACACATATCCCTTCTTCACGTTGCAATCTAGATGTTCGGTAGGCGAACTCCATTTCTGATCCATCAATCCATTCTAAGCGACCATCCGGATATAAAATATGGGCTTTTTTTAAGATCTGTGAAACATCTGCCCCATGAGCTCCCGCATTCATAAAGACCGCTCCACCGACAGAGCCAGGGATACCTCCTGCAAATTCAAGACCAGATAGCCCTTGACGACTAATTACCGTTACTAATTTAATCAGAGGATATCCTCCACCAACACGGATTTCTTCTTCTTCTACTTCTAAATGATCCATCCCGCGTCCGAGTTTAAGAACAACACCTTCGATGCCTTCATCTGATACGAGTAGATTCGATCCCCGACCAATTGCTCGCCATGGTACCCCTTCTTCTTTTATGATAGACATTGCTTCTTTAAGACCTTCTAAATTTTTAGGCTCTATTAATACATCTGCAGGGCCACCAATCTTCCATGTTGTATGTTGGCTAAGTGGTTCGTTAATTTTTACAGTACCCACTTCTGCTTCTTTTAACTTTTGAATCAATTGATCCATTCCTACATCCCTCTCCCTGGCTGTTTAAGCATTTTGTTTATAAATCTTATTTTCGTATGTCTTGTCTTCAGTTTAGCTTGACACATCTTTAAGTAGTTGATAAACATCATTCGCTGCTGTTGGAACACCTAACTTTAATGCTCCTTGATGCATCGACTCCCATGATTCTTTTTTGGATAAAACTGAATCAATATCCTCAAGTAATCTTATTCCACTCATTTCGTTTTCTAAACGAACAATCGCCGCTCCGCCTTCTTCAAGTGAACGAGCATTTTTTACTTGGTGGTTATTTGTTACATAGGGGCTTGGTATTAAGATACTCGGCAGTCCTAGTGCTGTTATTTCGGCCAAAGTCGTCGCGCCTGCACGTGCTACAATCAAATCAACGGCGCCTAAGACATCAGGCATATTATGAATAAACGGTTTAATGATGACATTTCTAGGGCTCCCTGCTTCTTCCACCTTTTTTAAAACGGCGTCATAGTGAACAGACCCTGTGACATAAAGAATTTGATAATCCTTTGATGAAACTTCATCAATGACACTTAAGAACGCATCATTTATTGGTTTTGCTCCACGACTTCCGCCAACAATTAAGACCGTTTTTTTGTTTTGATCAAGCCCTACAGAAGAAGCGCCAGCTTTTGCATCAACATTCATGACTTCTGTTGCTCGTGGATTTCCTGTAAAGACCACTTTTTCTTTTGGGAAATACGGAGCTGCTTGATCAAAACAAATGGCAACTTTATTTACATACTTGCTAAGGAATTTATTTGTTAGACCTGGCACACTATTTTGTTCATGAATTACTGACGGTATCCCTAGTTTCGCAGCTGCATAGACAACTGGTCCACAGACATATCCTCCGGTTCCAATAACAACATCAGGATTAAATTCCTTTAACATCTTCTTACTTACTCTTGTACCTTTTAAGAAGCGTAAGACTGTTTTCACATTTTCAGCTGAGATTTTACGTCTAAATCCAGTAATATGAATCGTCTTAAATGGAATCCCTTCTCTTGTCACAAGCTCACTTTCAAGTCCTTTTTCCGTTCCAATGTATAAGATCTCAGCATTTGGATTTTGCTTTTTAATTTCTTTTATTAAAGATAGGGCAGGATAGATATGCCCACCTGTACCTCCACCACTCACTACAACTCTCATATTGTACCTCCAGCCTTTGTTACATATTGTTCATTTTATCACGAACAATGCTTGGTTTATACCGCATTTCTGTGTGATTTTTTGTAGATTAATACACTTAGACGCTTTCAAAGAAAAAAAGCTCTCCTACGAGTAGAAGAGTGGTCACATTCTTGCATGTCTGCTTATATTTAATAGTACCCCCACGGAAACAAGCATTAACGTCAAAGAAGATCCACCATAACTTAAGAACGGAAGTGTAATTCCAGTTACTGGCATCAACCCTGTAACTACACCGATATTAATCATCACTTGAATCGCGATCATGACAATAATCCCGACCGCCAAAAAACTACCAAATAAATCAGGAGCACCAAGAGATATCTTAATCCCACGCCAAAGCATAATTCCAAATAAAAGAATAACGAACACCCCACCAATAAAACCTAATTCTTCAGAGAGTATGGCAAAGATAAAATCAGTTTGAGGCTCTGGTAAATAAAAATACTTTTGTCTACTTTCACCGAGTCCCATTCCCATCAATCCACCAGGACCAATGGCGTATAATGATTGAATGATTTGAAACCCACTCCCTAATGGATCAGACCATGGATCTAAAAAAGAGGTGATTCGTTTAATTCGATACGGAGCTGAGACAATAAGACCAACGAAACCAACAACACCAATCATAGCGAGACCAACAAAATGACTAATCCTTGCTCCTGCAACAAAAATCATCGCTATACATGTCCCGACCATAACAGCACCCGTTCCAAGATCTGGTTGCAGCATAATCATTCCGAATGCTAGCATGACTAATGATAGCGATGGGACCAGCCCTTTTTTAAAAAATACAATCTTCTTTTGGTTCTCAGATAAGTATTTGGCTAAAAATGCAATCATCGCCATTTTCATAAATTCTGACGGTTGAATCGAAAATGCGCCGACACCAAGCCAACTTCTTGCCCCTCCTCGAACCAATCCTACTCCCGGGATGAGGACAATGATTAGTAGCACAAAGCAAATGATGACAATTAATTTTGCCCATGTTCGCCAAGTCCAATAATCAACATTCATAATAAAAAGCATTAGAACTACGCCAACACTCGCAAAAAATAACTGCCTTTTCAAAAAGAAAAAAGAATCATCAAACCTGTAAGACGCCCACGCCTCCGAAGCACTGTAGACCATAATTAAACCTATGGATAATAGAGCAATGGTCGTAAGTAGCAAGACATAATCTGGTGCATGCTTTTCTTTTTGCAATCGAGACACCTCATTTTAGAACATATTTATCACCATGACTCACATCTCCTTACATTTTATGCGCTTGTCTTCTAAAACATGTCCAAATCAAGTAACACACAAAAAAAAGCTACTATTTCAAAAGAAACAGTAGCTTACCACTTATGGATTAATTGCCTTTACAGCCTGTACAAATTCATTTCCTCTGTCTTCAAACGTTTTGTACTGATCCCAACTTGCACAAGCTGGTGATAATAAAATGACATCACCCTCTTTGGAGAGATCAAAAGCTTTTTGAACGGCATCTTCTACTTTTATCGCAAACTCAATCGTCGCTACATTTGCACTTTTTGCCGTTTTCGCTAATTTTTCTTTCGTTTCTCCAAATGTGACAAGCGCCTTCACGTTTGCAAGAGAAGATGCCAGTTCGTCGAATTCATTTCCGCGATCAAGGCCTCCAGCGAGCAGAATGACCGGTTGCTCAAATGCTTCTAACGCTTTCTTCGCTGCTAGAATATTTGTAGCTTTTGAGTCATTATAAAATAAACGGTCGTTCTTTTTTGTCACAAATTGCAAGCGATGCTCAACCCCACTAAAAGTTGAAAGTACATGCTCAATTTGGGGAACGGTCGCTCCCATCGTCAATGAAGCTCCAATTGCCGCTAAAATATTCTCTACATTATGAGCTCCTGGTAAAACAACATGTGCAAGATCTATAACTTTCTGATCTTTAAAATAAATCGAACCATTTTCTACAAATACTCCATTGTGTACTGTACGCGTAGCTGAAAAAGGTATTAACGTTGCTTTGCTGGCTTTTGCCACTTTTTGAACGAGTAAATCATCCGCATTGTAGACAAAGTAATCGTCAGTCGTTTGATTTGCTGTTATTTTTGCTTTCGCCCGCACATACTCTTCTTTTGTTCCGTGATAATCAAGATGGGCATCAAAAAGATTTAGTAGCACACTGACTTTCGGGTGAAACATCTCGGTGCCTAAAAGTTGAAAACTTGATGCTTCAAGCACGATGACATCATCTTTGGTCGCTCTTTTTGAAACTTCGCATGAAACCGTTCCGATGTTGCCGGCAATAAGCGGGTGCAGTGAACTATTTTTAAGCATTTCGTGAACTAATGTTGTCGTTGTTGTTTTCCCATTTGAGCCTGTGATGGCAATTATTTGCGCTTCGCTCAATGCTGATGTCAGCTCAACCTCTGTTACAACAGAGATTGAACGATGAAGTGCCTCTTTGACAAGTCCATTTGTGTAAGGGATACCTGGGTTTTTTACCACAAGCTCGATGTCATCATCTAATAAAGTGAGCGGGTGTGAACCACATACAACCTTTATTCCCTTATGTTCTAATTGTTTCGCTTGCACGTTCTCTTCATAAGGGAGAGCGTCATTAACAGCCACTTTAGCCCCTAGCTCATGGAGTAACAGAGCAGCAGCTTCTCCACTTTTTGCAAGACCAAGTACTAGAATATGTTTTCCTTCATACCAATCTTTGTTTTTCATATTACATCCACACCTCTAAGTAAATTCCTAGAACAGCAAAAATCATCCCGACCAACCAAAAAGTTACAACGACTCTCCACTCAGACCAACCAGATAGTTCATAGTGATGATGCAGAGGGCTCATCTTGAAGACTCGTTTACCTCTTGTTTTAAATGAAATAACCTGAATAATCACCGATAGTGTTTCAATAACAAACACTCCACCAATTAATACGAGGAGAAGTTCTTGTTTTGTCATGATCGCAATAGCCGCAATCGCTCCACCTAATGCAAGTGATCCAGTATCTCCCATAAATACTTTTGCGGGATGGGCATTAAACACAAGAAAGCCAAGAACAGCCCCGACAATTGCTGCACTAAAGATAGCCACATCAATTAAATCAACATACCAAGCTAAAATAGCAAATGCACCAAAGGCAATCGCTCCTGTTCCTGCTAGAAGACCATCCAGTCCATCTGTTAAATTGACCGCATTTGACGCACCAACTAACATGACGATGACAAGCGGTAAGTATAGCCAACCTAAATCAAACGAAAGGTTAGTCGCGGGAATGTTCAATTCGGTTGAAATACCTAATTGCATAATTCCTGCATAAAACAATCCTGCAATAACCAATTGACCTACTAATTTCTGTTTAGATGTTAACCCTAGATTTCTCTTTTTAACGACTTTAATATAGTCATCTAAAAATCCAACTAGACCGAATCCAACTGTGACCAGAAGTAAAAGTAAAATTTCTCGACTAAAGGATATGTATTGAAAAGAAATAAATAAAGACGTAACTAGAACAGAAAGAACAATCACAATACCGCCCATTGTCGGTGTCCCACTTTTCTTTTGATGAGATTCAGGACCTTCCTCTCTAATACTTTGACCAAATTTCAATTTTCTTAAAAACGGAATAAATAATGGTGATAAAATGACAGCAATTCCAAATGATAAAAGTAAGGTAATAAGTAACACTCTCTCTAACATTGCTAATCATTCCTCCCTTCTATTATATTTTGATAATCTTTGATCACTTCTTCTAGTTTCATTCCTCTTGATGCTTTAAATAAAACGACGGTGTCTTTGTCAACAACAGTTGGCAACCACTTCGCTGCTTCATCCTTTGTATCCCCATGAAAGAGAGTTGGAGTAACGTTCATTTGAGTTTTCTTGAGAGCATCGGTAATCCATTTTGCTCGTTCGCCTATCGTGATGACATGAGTAATTGGTGCTTCAATGACCTTTGCTACTGACTCGTGCAATGATTTCTCGTCGCTTCCTAACTCAAACATGTCGCCTAGCACAATGATCCGCTTTGTATAGTTTGGAATCATTTTAACCGCTTCAATCGCAGCAATCATTGATGTTGGGCTTGCGTTATATGCATCATTGACAATTAATTCACCGATTGATCCACTCACTCGTTCAAGTCGCATCGAGGTTAGAGACAGATTTGAAAGACCTTGTTTGATCTTTTCGGAACTCATCCCTAATTTTTTCGCAACAGCTATACAATATGCAGCATTTTTTACGTTATGTTTACCTAACATAGAAAGTTTAAAATGTTCCCCATCCATTACAAATTGATAACCATCACTTGTTGCTACTACTTGATCAACTGAAAGGTCAGCTTGCTGAAAACCAACTCTTACAATTTCAGGGGAATTCCACGACTCAAGCAATGGTTCATCACTATCGATAAAGACCTTCCCATTTCTCCTCAAACCCTCTTTAATCTCCATTTTCGCTTTTGCAATACCCGAACGGCTACCGAGTTGTTCCATATGAGATTCACCGATATTTGTCACAATCGCTAAATCTGGTTCCGCTAGCTTGGTTAGTAATTCAATTTCACCAAACCCACTCATACCCATCTCTAAAATTAAATATTGACAAGTACTTGGCATTGCTAAAATGGTCAATGGGAGACCAATATGATTGTTAAAATTACCTTGAGTTTTAAATGTCTTACCACTAACTGAGAGAATAGATGCAAGAATATCTTTAGTTGTTGTCTTTCCGTTGCTCCCTGTAATTCCGATCACTTTCGGATTGACTTCTATGCGATACGCTTTAGCCATTTGTTGCAAGGCACTAAGTGTATCCTTAACAATATACAACTGAAAATCTATTGGCAGATCACTTGGAATAGGTTGTCCTTCTTGCCACAATGATGCTGTTGAGCCGTTTTTCGCTGCTACATTCACATAATCATGTCCATTAAAACGCTCTCCGATTAACGGGACAAATAAGTCGTCTTTTTTTATCGTACGTGTATCTGTTGAGACCGCTGTAAACGACTGCTCCTGTTGAGCAAACCTTTTGCTCTTAATCACGCCGTTCAATAAGGATGATGATAGCATTTCTATAACCTCTCCTCCTTAATAGCTTCTCGTGCAACTTCTCTGTCATCAAAATGTATCGTACGTGAGCCTAAGATTTGGTATGTTTCATGTCCTTTTCCAGCTATGACAATAATATCGTCTTTTTTTGCTT
Organism: Bacillus sp. FJAT-45037; assembly: GCF_002797325.1. Taxonomy (GTDB): domain Bacteria; phylum Bacillota; class Bacilli; order Bacillales; family Bacillaceae_D; genus Alkalihalophilus. The sequence continues at coordinate 1,830,355 of NZ_KZ454938.1, forward strand.
CTCCTATTGCTTGGTAGATCGCTTCTTTCCGATCTAGAATCACCGTATAGTTTTCTGCATCAAGTCCTTCAACCATATCATCAAGGATTTGCTTCGGATCTTCTGACCTCGGATTATCCGACGTCAAGATCGCTTGATCGGCATATTTCGTTGCAATGCTAGCCATAACCGGTCGTTTTGAACGATCACGATCTCCTCCACATCCAACAACTACAGAAATACTCCCCTTGGCAAATTCTTTAACTGTTGTAAGTACATTTTCCAAGCTATCAGACGTATGAGCGTAATCAACAATGACCGTAAAGTCTTGACCACTATCAACAGATTCAAATCGTCCTGATACGCCCTCCACTCGTTCTAAGCTGTCTTTAATATCCTTAAGTGAAACACCTGAAGCAAGTGCAGCCGATGCAGCTGCTAAGGCATTATAGACACTAAACATCCCGATTAATTTCATCTCAATATCAATTTGTTCACCCATTGCTTCTAATATAAATGTTGTGCCGGCAGCTGCAATGTTAATTTGTTTGGCCATCACATCCGCTTTTATTTTAATGCCGTAAGTAAGAACATCGACCGTCGTCATCTTTAATAACTCTTCAGATGCTTGATCATCAACATTAATCACGGCGACCTTATCAGAGAATGAATTCCCTAACTGAGCAAACAACAGCCCTTTCGCATAGAGATAGCTTTCCATCGTCTTGTGATAGTTCAGATGATCTGGTGTTAGGTTTGTAAAAACAGCTACATCAAAATCACACCCTCTTACACGACCTAAATGAAGGGCATGAGATGAAACTTCCATTAATGCTGTGTCAACTCCCGCATCGACCATTTCTTTGAAACGTTTTTGCAAGGTAATCGACTCTGGTGTTGTGTTCAGTGTTTTTAGCTCGACGTCACCAATCTTTGTGTACATCGTACCAATGAGCCCCGTTTTTTTCTTCACATCTTTCATCATTTGTTCTAACAAATGTGTGACGGTTGTTTTTCCATTTGTCCCAGTTACACCTATAAGATGCATGTTGGACGTTGGATTCCCATAAAAATACGTCGAAAGTTTTGCCATCGCACGCTTAGTATCACGCACAATAATGACTGGCACATCAATAGACGGAAGCACTCGATTCGCAACAATAGCGACGGCTCCTTTTTCAACCGCTTGTGCGGCATAATCATGCCCGTCGACAGTGTATCCTTCTACACAGAAAAACAAAGTACCACTTTGCACTTCCCGTGAGTCCATTTCGATTTGATGAATGGTTGGATTCCCTTCATTCTTCCATTCAAATCCTCTTAATACATTTGCTAATTCTTGAAGCTTTATCATGTCATAACCCTCGCATTCAGATTACCATTTTTTATCATCGTTACTCATATCGTTGCATAGTATAGAGCTTTTTAATCATATAAACGATGATATGCACTTAAAAAAGTTTATTTTTGTGCTTACTACATTATTAGTCAAAAGCCTCTTCCCTACTTTTTCGAAAAGAGGCAAATAATAAGACTTTAAATTAAAGCCAAAGAGCACATAAAATCTATTTTAGACGGATCATTCGTTTTTGTCACCCATATAAAGGCGGATTGTTGATCCCGTTGTTACTTTCACTCCTGGTTCTGGTGATTGTGCTAAAACATGTTGTCCCTCACCTGTTGCATTTACTTGCAATTCGTAGTAGGACTCATGAATCTCACGCTTCGTTCTTCCAACGAGATCAGGAACTTCGATTAATGGCTGATCATTCCACGCAAGTTCTTTTTCAATTTGATCACTACGAGGTTGAACCCCCATCGCTCTTAAGCTCTCACCAATTATATTCCCAACAATAGGTGCAGCTACAATTCCACCAAATTGTAACGTGTCTTTTGGATTATCAACCGCAACATAGACAACAATTTGTGGGTCATCTGCTGGGGCAAACCCTATAAATGAGACAATGTGATTATTTTCTAAATACCTACCGTCTTTTGCTTTCTGGGCAGTCCCAGTTTTCCCACCAACTCGGTAGCCATCTACAAAAGCTCCTTTTCCAGTACCTTGAGCTACCACACTTTCTAATGCATGGCGAACGGTTTCAGACGTTTTTTCGGAAATAACTTGACGTTTCATAATAGGCGCTTGACTGTCAACGATATCTCCAGTCATCGGATCTACCCATTCCTTCGCCAGAAAAGGCTGGTATAAATAGCCACCATTAATGGCTGCTGATACAGCTGTCACTTGTTGAAGTGGCGTTACAGCCACCCCTTGACCAAATGCTGTAGTAGCAAGCTCAAGCGGCCCTACCCTGTCACGGTTAAACAATATTCCTTTCCCTTCTCCTTGCAAATCGATCCCAGTCTTTTGACCAAAACCGAAATTATCAATGTAATCAAACAACCGATCCTTACCAAGTCGCTCGCCTAATACAACAAAACCTGGGTTACAAGAGTTCTGGACGACTTCAAGAAAGGTTTGCGAACCGTGACCGCCTTTTTTCCAACATCGTAAACGGTGACCCGCTACTTCAATATGTCCAGGATCATGGAATGTATCTTTTTCTAAGTCAACCTCTCCTTCTTCGAGAGCGGCTGCCAATGTAATAATCTTAAAAGTAGAACCTGGCTCATATTGCATCCATACTGGTTTGTTTTGATTGTATATTTCAGGAGGCACATCTCGGAAGTTTTCTGGGTCATAATGCGGACGACTACTCATACCTAATACTTCACCTGTATTTGGATTCATTGCTATAGCAATGGCACCGTCAGGATTATATGTAGCCTCTGCAATATCAAGGTGATTTTCCATGATAGTTTGCACCTTGCTATCCACTGTTAAACGTAGATCAAATCCATTGTTCGGAGCTGTATATTCATCTGCGAGGTTGGGCATTCGATTGCCTTTGGCTGTTGAGAAAAATGACACATGTCCCTTCTCTCCCTTTAACTCTTTATCATAATACTGTTCTAGTCCTGTCAATCCTTGATTATCAATTCCTGCAAATCCAAGTACATGTGATAAATAACTACCAAAAGGATAATGACGTTTACTGTCTTCTGCAATGTACACTCCAGGTAAACGTAAGGATCTTACTTCACTTGCAACCTCTTTGCTAATCTTTCTACCTTCTGGATTTAACCTGACAATTGATTCTGATTTTGTTAGGAGTTGATAGGCTTTTTCCACATTCATGCCAAGAGCGGATGCTAGTTTCTCCGAAGTATCTGCTGGGTCCTTGACTTGTCTAGGGACAACTAAAACAGACGGAGCACTTACATTCGTCGCAAGAACAACGTCATTTCGATCTTTGATTTCTCCACGTTTTGCTTCAAAGGGTACATCTCGACTCCATGAATCTTCTGCTCGATCTGTCAGCCAATCTCCCATCGCAAATTGTACATACCCTAGCCTTAATGCAATGATGCTAAAAACAGCAAGTCCTAAAAAAAGTAATAATACTAGCCGTTTTCTCACTGTAACATTAGAAACTCGCACCACATATACCTCCCGCCTTCTATTTAAATCAAGTACGTCTACTTATGACGTAGGCTTGTTTAAATGTATGCATTAGCGGTTTGGAATAGAACATTGGTGCGAGTCCAAAGCCTTATTCAATTGTACGTTCCGTCTAATTATTCCCCAACTTGTTCTTCTATTTCTTCTTCCTCGTCTAATCGATCATCAATTGTTTCATGAATTTCTCTTAAACTAGCAAATTCAAAAACAATATAATCACCAGCACGAACTTCTTCTCCTGCTGCTACCTCTTGGCTAATTGCATAACCATTTCCAAACAGATTTGGATTGATACTAGCGGCATTGGCAAACTTTAAAATATCACGGTTAGACCATCCGGTTACATCAGGCATCGCAAACGTTTCTGAGTCAGTATTCAAGAAGATGTTCTCACCTTCAAGTAAACCTTGTCCAGATCTCGGCTCTTGAGCTTTTATTTTGCTACCTTCCCCTAAGACGTGTACGTTAAACCCTTCTGCCTCTAATTTTTCTTGAACATCTATTGTATTTTTCCCAACATAATCTTCCGTAACGAATCCTTCTTTAGCTTCAGCGGTGATTTCTTCAAAGTCTGGCGTAATATTCAAATACTGCAAACTCTGTTTCATTATCGTATTGAAGATCTTCGCAGACGGTTCTGATCCAGATTCAAACGACTGTAATTTTGGTCTTTCAACCGCCACGTAGACGACCAAACTTGGATCATCTTTAGGCGCCATCCCTAAGAATGAGAAAATGTTCTCACCATGCCCACGGATGTAACCTCTTGCATTTGGATTAGGAATTTGAGCTGTTCCAGTTTTACCAGCCACATCAAATCCTTCAATATGATAAGGTCTACCTGTTCCAACAGGTGAGGTAACCACTTCTCCTAGAAGATTTCTCACTTGTTTTGCGGTCTCACTAGAAATTGGGGTACCGACTTCTTCGGGTTCTGTTTTTTCCACAATAGCATCTGTTTCTGAATTGACAATTCGATCAATAAGATAAGGCTTCATCATTTTTCCGTCATTTGCAATGGCTGTTGCCGCTTGAATCTGTTGGATTGGCGTCACCGCAGTCCCTTGACCAAACGATGTAACAGCTGCATCAAAGCGATTTTGCTTTGCAATTAAACTTGTTGCTTCATTAGGCAAATCTATTCCCGTCGGCTGATTAAAACCGAACTTGTTCATGTAGTCATATAATTTTTCTGGACCCAGTTGATCTAACGCAATTTTTGTGAAGGCAACATTCGATGACCGTAACATACCCTCATCGAATGTAATCTGACCCCAGCCTTCACCACGGTTATGATCACTTACTACGTTCTCGCCTACATTCAATTGCCCAGACATAAATTGATCATTGCCTTTATAGACTCCTTCTTCAATGGCAGCAGCCATCGTAAAGACCTTCATTGTCGAGCCTGGTTCAAAATGATCTGATACGGCATAATTCATATAATTAGAAATTTCTTGGTAGCGATTCGGGTTAAAGCTAGGTCGATTGCTCATCGCCAAAATTTCCCCTGTTTTCGGATCAGCAACAATCGCTATCATTCGTTCAGGATCATATTCTTCGTCAACTTGGGTCATTACCTGTTCAAGCGCCGTTTGTATATTGGAATCTAAGGTTAAATACACATCATGACCATTTTTAGGAGCTGTAACATGTTGTGCAGCATCAGGAAGAGGAACACCACGACGATCGCTCTGATATTGTACCAACCCATCTTCTGCTCGCAAAAAGTCATCTAAACTTCTCTCTAGACCCATCCTCGCTGTGTCCATATTTGTATCTGTATACCCAATCACATGAGAGGCATACGTTTGTTTAGGGTAATACCTTCTAGGTTCCTCTATAAAGCGAATTCCGTCTAATTCTAGATCTTTAATTTCGAGCATTTCAGAGTAGGTTAAATTTTTTGCTCCTGCTCCGAGTTCGACCTGAAATCGATCTTCGCTGCTTAGCAGTCTTTCTAACTGAATTGGTTGCATAGAAATAAGTGGCGCTAGCTGTGCGGCTGTTTCTTGTGGATTTGTTACGTGATGCGGATAGGTTGTATCTAAAATCGCAAAAATACTATATGAGTTTAATTCTTCCGCAACCGCACTCCCTCTTCGATCATAGATCGTTCCTCGTTTCCCCTCTATCACTTGCTCTTTCGACCACCGTTCTTCTCCCATTGCTTTGAGCTCTTTACCTTGCACTTCTTGAGTCACTTGGATGTATGTAAATCGCCCGGTTAGGAGGACAAAACAAGTAAGAAATAGCGCCAAGACCAAAACGGCACGCTTATTCGTTGATGCACGTTTAATTTCCATGTTTCTCACTTCCCTCAAGATATAAGTAAATCGTAAAAAGTACTTTAATGTGTGAAAAAACTAGTCCAGAAAATGAACTAGTTTTGTACGACCTTCACTTTTTGATCATCTAATGACATACCTAGTTCACCTGTTGCAATGTCGAGAATTCGATCTGGTGCACTTAATTCTATAACTTGAAGTGAAAGTCCTTCATTTACTTGTGTTTGATTATTAATGGACCCTTCTAAAACATGAACATCTTTGTTCAAACTATAAATAGTAGCGTAATTATGCAACATAAAGCTAACAATGGCAAAAGCCGCTACCACCATCATTAATCCAAGTACTTTCTCACCTAAGGTAATACCAGCTCGACGATGCTTTATGACCTTTCTTGTCTTGACTTCCGTTTGCTCTTGACGCTTTATTTGGCGGGCAACCATACTCATGATAACGACCTCCTTATTTTTGTTTTTCTGCGATACGTAACTTAGCCGAACGTGAACGATTATTCGCCGTTAGTTCTTGATCTCCAGCAATGATCGGCTTCCGTGTAATAAGAGAAAGTTCAGGTTCAAACCCTTCTGGAATAATCGGTAAACCTTTAGGAAGATCAGGCCTTTTGCTCTTTTCCTTAAAGATTTCCTTACAAAGGCGATCTTCTAGAGAATGGAATGTTATGACACAAACCCGTCCTTTAAGATTCGTGATTGCAATCGCATCCTCCAATGCTTCTTCAAATGCCCCTAATTCATCATTTACAGCAATACGAATCGCTTGAAACGTTCTTTTAGCTGGATGTCCGCCTGTTCTTCGTGCTGGTGCTGGGATCGCTTCTTTGATGATCTCAACGAGCTCTCCAGTTGTTTCGATCGGTTTCTTTTCACGGTGAGCTTCAATCTTTCTTGCAATTTGCTTTGCGAACTTTTCTTCTCCGTATCTTGCGATGATGGAAACGAGTCGATTGAACTCCCACTCATTGACTACTTGAAAAGCAGTTAGTGGCGCTGTTTGGTCCATTCTCATATCAAGAGCTGCATCCTGGTGGTAGCTAAACCCACGCTCCGCTTCATCTAGTTGCGGGGACGACACACCTAAATCAAATAATACGCCATCTACTTTCGAGACACCGTGCTTGGCTAATTCTTCACGCAAGAAACGAAAATTACTTCTGACGAGGGTGAATTTCCCTTCAAACGGGGCTAGTACTTCTTTCGCGTGATTTAGTGCTGTATCATCTTGGTCAAACGCGTATAAGTGACCTTCTTCACTTAATTGCTCTAAAATTAGTGAAGAATGTCCAGCTCCACCTAACGTACAGTCTACGTATATTCCCTCAGGCTTAATTGCTAAACCTTTCACAGACTCTTCTTTCAACACCGTAATATGGGTGAACATGTTCTCACCTTCGCTTTCCTAAATGTAGCTATATTTCTATAAATCAAAATCAAGTAAATTCTCAGCAATATCGGCAAATGAGTCCTCAGATTCAGCAAAGTATTCTTCCCATTTAGACTTGCTCCATACCTCTACTCGGTTTGAGACACCAATTATCACACATTCTTTCTCAATCTCAGCGTAATGACGCAACGTAGAGGCAATATTTACTCTTCCCTGCTTATCAAGTTCACATTCAGTCGCACCTGAAAAGAAAAACCGAGTAAAAGCACGCGCGTCTTTCTTAGTAAAAGGGAGGGCCTTTAACTGTTCTTCGAGACGACTCCATTCATCAAGTGGGTAAACGAATAAGCAACGATCCATTCCACGGGTAACAACAAACGATGCACCAAGAGCTTCACGAAACTTCGCTGGTACGATCATTCTGCCTTTTTCATCCACATTGTGGCGATACTCCCCCATGAACATCGTGCATCCATCTCCCCCCACTTACTACCCTTAAGTTACCACAACCCTCCACTTTGTACCACTATAAATTAAATTTCCTTTAAACAAAAAAAATCCTGCCAAATGGCAGGATTTTTCGTTCTCATTCTTTCGACGGGGTCATCAAACAGTTTTTTACAAGAAAACAAGCTTATGGCGTGCATCAAGCGACATGTCTAGGTTCATCATTCGTCTAAAAGCATCAGGACCAGCTATGTTTAGTAAAAGTATGGGATGAACCACGCGTTCTTGCGGTCGACTTAAGGGGAAGAGCCACGCATCAGCCTCGTCAAATTTTGATAACGTTACTTCGTGCTTTTCCTTCAAATAATTGACCATTTTTTTCTCCATAAATTCCAATTGATCAAAAATCTTCGTTTCATTTTTTTTGGCTAGCGTGTAAATGGTAGGATCCATTGATTGTGCGAGTTGTTGGATATCCAAATGAGAGACTGCAATGGACTGTTTTACTTGCGCCATAACCTCATGAATTGGATAATCCTCTGCTTCATTTAACCAAGAACCTTTCATGCTTGACCCTTCTCCACGCATAAACCTCTCATATGAACATTCATGCTCATTAAACCACTTCGCAAGCGAACGGGGCACAACTGTCAAATGTATTCTAGGTGAGAGTGGCGGAATGTGTAAATCAAACAACTTAAACACAGGTTTTAGCGTAGCCCAATAAGCTAACTCCCCCGGTCCAGCGACAAACGTTAACACGGGTAGTAGTAGTTCTTGCATAAGCGGTCTTGTCACAACATTATTGCTAAATCGCTCCGGGTGAACATCGACCAATTCAAGCAGTTCTTTTTTGGAGAATCGAATACCCTCCCCTTTTATAGTGAATATTCCTTCACTATAATCTAATCTTTTTCTATTACCGTTCAACGTATAAAAAAGATGTGCATTATTAAGGTCCGTTGCAATTGGCTCTCCGTAACCTAGCTGCTTGAAAAAATCTTCTCCTTGTTGTTGAGCAGACTGTAAACGATCGACCTGTTCGATCATCTTCTTAAAATATTCCCGTTCAATTTTTCTTAGATTCGGATGATCAGAATCGAGCAAGATTAATCCTTCATCTTTAAAGATCCAATTCATCACTCTTGAAAAGAAATCAACAAACGTCTCCGACTGAGTTGCTAGCTCTTTTATCGATGTGACTAATGATTCGGTGTGGTCAGTTTCTGGTAACGTTTTAAATACATCATCTAACCACAAATCAAAGGTTGCTTTTGGAAGTAGAGTCTTAGATAGAGAAGTCGAGGAATCAATCATATCAATCCCCTTCTTCTTCCAAGTTTTCCCCTTTTTCGTATAAACAAAACGAACTTCCTCTAAATCATGATCTTCCCCAGCCACCCAAAAGACTGGCACAACAGGTATACCTAATTGTTCTTCTTGCTCTTTAGCAAGTAAAACCACACTCATTGCTTTATAAACCGTATAAAGAGGGCCTGTTAGAAGTCCTGCTTGTTGTCCTCCTACAACCACGACGGATTGTGTATCTTGTAATTTATCAATATTGTTTTGGACGGCTTCTGTATTAGGCAAATCGTTATGTGTATTATGTAAATGTTTAATTAGTTCTTCTCTAGGGAACGAGCGAGATTGGAGCTCACTTACTCTTTGTTTATAACGTGTTTCGTCCGTTAGGTCATAATCAAAACAGGCAAGTGTATTCGGATGCCCAACCAAATAATCCGAGAGAAAGTCAGGCTTTTTGACAAGGTCCATTTCTTTGACTTCCATTGAGCGACATCCCTTCATCATATGTAATCAAACTCAATCATAGCAAAGTATGGACTTAGCAACAAATCATATGACTCCTAGCTAAAGTCCACCAATTACTCGTGTGACAATTCCGTATCCACTTAAGATCAAGTATAAAAAAAAGAATAAAAGAAAATTAAAGCGCCAAATTCCTCGAAATAATTTACGTACATGAATGTCTCCTGCTACTTTCCAATGGATAATTGTAAAAATAAGTGCAATTAAAAAGAAGATCGTTAATAATAGCCAGAAAAATGAGCGAGACCAAAGTTCTAAAATAATAAAATAAACAGCTGCGATTAAGAAGATCACCGATGCATCCGATGCTAATCGAATCGCCCTAGATTTATTTTTAGTTAGTTTAACCGTAATAATATAAACAACATACCATCCCAGCAAAGGAATGGTTATAACCGTTGCGATGAGCCAAGTAAGTGCCGTTGTCAATTCTTCTCCCCTCCTTTTTCTTTGCCTTTAATGGCTTCATGAAGGAACTGTACCGTAGGAACTTGGCTACCCACAGCCTCAGCTCGCTTGATCAAGTATCCTGTCATACTATCAATTTCTGTTTGTCGATTTTGTTTGATATCCACAAGCATTGAAGATTGATTTCTAGAAGTTTTATTGCAAATTGCACATACAAGTGACCAAAGATATTCTTGATCTTTTTTGCGCTCTAAAATTCCAATCACCTCTGAAAACACTTGCTTCATTAAAAGACGATAGTGAGAATTCACTATCAGAACCCCATTTTCTGTATCAAGTAGTGCTGTTAACGGATTAATACAGACATTCACTATCAGTTTTTCCTCAAGCATGTCCAGCCATTTGTCATGTCGAGTTAAAGGGAAGCAACTATCGTGTATGTTCCTGCTCAAATGTAAAAATACCCCTTTTGCATTTGTCACATTCGCCCACCGTATCCTCCCAACACCTGTATGATATACCGTATTTGCATTCTGTCGCTTAGCTCCATGCTCGACGACGCCAACACATACCTCTGCCTTGCTTTGAAATTTCTCTATTAGTGGCACATGCCCCATTCCATTTGATAAAAACATTATCGCCTCATAGATTAGATCTTCTTTTTGAATAAAGTCGAGAATTGGTTCTAACTGATAGGATTTGACAGTAACGCATAGGACCTCTGTTTTTTCGGAGGGCAGTTCATCAAAAGTAATTGCATGACAAGCTACATAATCCCTTAAATGTCGCTTGCTTTCTAGTACAATTCCATCTTTTTTAATTTGGTTCGCTTGTTCTTGTGTTCTTGTGACTAAAGTGACTTCTTGATTTGACTTTCGCATGTAATAAGCAACCAGTAATCCAATCGCACCTGCACCAATAATATGTACGTTCATAAGCTTCTCCTTTTTCACACAGCTTTTCAAATTGTACCATATTAACCCAGATAGGAGACAAGGTTTTATTTATCAGAAAATTATAACTTTTATAATATCGGTTAGTATTTTTAGTTTTCTTAACGCTTCCATTATAATTTGTAGTAGAATAGAGTAAGAACATCAATGTAGCATTTACAAGGAGGAGTTTGATTATGGCTCAACACGAAGTTAAGCGCTTACTTACTAATTATAAAACTCTTGAGGAATTTAAAAACTTTCGTGAATTCGGCGCTGCCGAACTTTCTATGAAGGATGACTTAAAAGCAAATATCATCGAAAATGATAGCGAGTCCCCGTTTTACGGGATCTATTTTGGAAAGAAGCTCGTGGCACGAATGAGTCTTTATCGAATTGAAGGTAAATATGACCGTTATTTCGAGCCACAACAAGACTACCTTGAGCTTTGGAAGTTAGAAGTGTTAGAGCCTTACCGTGGAAAAGGATACGGATCATCACTTGTCGATTTCGCTAAAAGTTTTAAATTACCAATAAAAACAAATGCTCGCCAAGCTTCTAGTGAATTTTGGGAGAGAATGGGGTTTGAATCATCCACTTACCAACCAAGTCGAGATCGTGGTGAAAGCCCTTATGTTTGGTATCCAGTGGGCGTTCATGAACAAATAAGTTTAACAAACGACACACCGACCATTGAGTCTCATGACACGATTTAACCAAAAGCTACTAGATGATCTATACTCATCTAGTAGTTTTTTCTCTCTCGCAGAACATTTTCTTCATAAAAACATACTAAAAGCCCTGCACCATAAATGGGCGCAAGGACTTTTAATTTTTCCGTTATTTTGATGACTGAGCAACACTTTTGTTATCTTGCTCGTAAAACGATAATTGCCTCGCACGATCCATAATGCCAATTAACGCTTTATAATCTTCTGCAATAATTTGCTTTTCTCGTTCGAGTTTTTCTACTCGTTTTGTTAATGCTTCATTTTCTTGTTCCAGCTGTGTTACAAGTTCTTTCTTCACTTGTGTCCCGTGTTCTTTATGGTACTCGGCTAAAAACTCGATCACATGCTCCATTGTTAGCGCAGGAGTTTCTAACTGACTTTGCACAACCGCCGCTCCTTGTTCTTCAGACAGTGTAGGACGTTCTTCCTTCCATTCTGCATCCTCGTATGCTTGGTTAACGACTGTCGTTACCTCCACAGCTTTTCCCTTCGCTCTCTGCTTTTTCGCTAAAGCGATCGCAGATTCATACTTTTTTCGAATGGCAGAATTCCAACGAAACCCACAAGCTGCATTGGTTCTTGACAATCGCTGCCCCACTTCTTCAAATGCTGCAAGTTGCGTACTGCCTTCACGAATATGACGCAACACTACCTCTGCTAATATCAAATCCTCATCTGTACTCCAAGCATCTTGACGAATTGTTGTCATATAGACCCTCCTTCTCACTCTTTGTTCATACGTATGCAACTACTAGAGGAGATAGACTTTGTTCTAGTAAGAGATTATAACCTTCTTACATGAACTCTATTCGTCAGACTTCATTTATTATGTACGACTAATAAAACGCTCAACTGCTCTATGATGCTCATCAGACTCCCATAGCTTGGCACATTCAGCAACTTCATCCTTCATCCGTTGCGATAATTGTTCACGTGGGACTTTATCAATGTAGCGGAGTTTGTATGCCTCTAGTACCGCGTTCTCTAGCTTGACATAAGGAGTTAACCACTCTTTGACACCTTGGCGAAACGGCTCTTTTAATACAATTCCTTGCAAAAAGCCCAAAGCTCTCGCTTCATCTGCACGATAAACAGTAGAGCTCATTAACATATCCATTGCAATAGGCTGTGCTAGTCTTTCATAAAGCATCGATGCACCACCCCACCCTGTGGTAATTCCTAGTGTACCTTGGATAAAACCTACCTTCACGTGAGGGGCAGCTAATCGAAGGTCACAAGCCGTTGCAATCTCGCACCCACCGCCGACAGCTACTCCATTTAGTGCGGCGATCGTAAGTTTTGGAAAATAAAATAATTCTTCTAGCACATTCCTCATCTTACTAAGCATCGACCAGGCTTCACTTTCTGTTTTCAAATTGCGAAATACAGATAGGTCTCCACCTGAACAAAATGCAACTTCCCCCGCACCAGTTATGATCACTGCTTTAGATTCATCTTGCTTCGCTTTTCCTAGCGCCTCTAGCAATTGATCCATCACATCATCATCTATAGCATTTCTAACCTTCTCGCGGTTAATAACAATCCACGTTAACTCTTTTTCTTGGATAAGTGATATTTTTTCCATCGTCAGTCCCCCTTTTCGATACATTATTCGACAAAGGCTATCTGTTTTCCTGTATAAAAATAAGCAAGGAGCCTAGGCTCCTTGCTTATTAAAAGTTATCACGTCAATATTAATTGCTGATTACGTTTTGGCCTTTGTAAGATCCACACTCTTTACATATGCGGTGAGCAAGTTTCAATTCTCCACACTCAGGACACTTAGTCATGCCGGGTACTGCTAACTTGTAGTGAGTACGACGCTTATTTTTGCGAGCTTTAGAAGTTCTTCTAGCAGGTACTGCCATCATTCCCACCTCCTTATAGAATTTAGTTTGTTACTAGTTCATATTTAAACGAAAGCTAGCTTGTATGAAATGAAGGGCCGAACAAGTGTCGGTGCTTCGATTTTCTTAGTTCTTGTCAAAAAACTTAGCAAGATCCGCAAGTCTTGGATCTACGCGCTTTTCTTGATCTTCTTCCGTAATAAAGTCCCATCCTTTTCCAGAAGGCGGCGCCTCAGGGTTTTCTTGATTCTCTGCATAAACTTGCAAAGGAATATCAAGTAAGATGTACTCTTTAACTGCAGGAGTTAAGTCAACAAAATCTCCTTCAATGACTGTTGTCTCTTCAAAATCTTCTTTTGAGAGATGATAGGCATTTTCCGGTCTATACTGCTCAGTTACATATAGATCAAGTGGATATGAAACATCGACTAATGTTCTAGAGCATGCCAGAGTAAGTTCACCCGTAATATGAAGATCAAAAGTGAGCACCTGACCTGAAAACGTTAACTTCCCTTCCACTCGTATCGGTGATACGTGACGAATCTCAGCATTAAGTTCCTTTAAGTCAGATAAATCAATAACTTGATCAAATGTAAAAGGCTTATGCTTTCCAATTTGTAATTGTTGCAATGTCCATTTCATAATAAATCACCTCTTGGGCAACAAAAGTAATTATAGACTTACGCTATTTGTTTGTCAACCTTTTTTCTTTACACAGTTTTGTCTATAATATAGGGTAATTACCCTATATTAATACATAGATAGGCAAGTCCATTTCTTTCTGTGTGCATAGGTTCTATTGTAGCATGTTGTAAGAGTCGAGTAAAGCAAGCAAGTTAGATTACAGAAATGAGGGATAACATGAAGTCCGTTGGAGTCGTTGTAGAGTACAATCCGTTACATAATGGCCACAGTTATCACATTAATGAAGCCAAGCGCCAAACCGGAGCAGATGTAGTCATCGCTGTTATGAGTGGGTACTTCCTACAAAGAGGTGAACCCGCGTTTGTTTCAAAATGGGAACGAACAGCGATGGCTCTTGATGCGGGAGTCGATCTCGTTGTCGAACTTCCATATATTTATTCAACACAAAAAGCACAATATTTTGCTGAAGGTGCGATTGAAGTTTTATCTTCTCTTCAAGTCAATTATTTGAACTTTGGAAGTGAAGTAGGTGACATTGACCCTTTTAATAAATTAATGTCTTTTATGAACCAAAATCAAGATCAGTGGGATTCTCTTGTTAAATCTTATATGGAAACAGGTTGTAGTTACCCTAAAGCAACAACGCAAGCTTTTCATCAGTTGGCCCCTAAGGACACCATGCTTTCTTTGACTGAACCGAACAATATTCTTGGATATCATTATATGAGAGCCATCTGTGACCTCCGTGTGTCTATGCTTGCAACCACTACAAAACGCACAGTTGCTCAGTATCATGATGAATCCGTTACACCTGAATCGATTGCCAGCGCGACGAGCATTCGAAAGTCGATCACAACAGATAAGACGATTGACTCGATTCAGCATGTCGTCCCTAAAAACACCTATACACAGCTCGTAAAATATAAACAGACGTACGGTACCTACCATACGTGGAATCTATATTTTCCACTGCTACAATATGAAATCATTAGGAGCACACCCGAACAACTGCGAAACATTTATGAATGTGAGGAAGGGCTTGAATACAGATTAAAAGATACGATCACCCAAGCCTCAAACTTCCAAGAGTGGATGACAAAATTAAAAACGAAGCGTTACACATGGACCAGATTACAAAGACTTGCCACACACATCTTAACTAATACACAAAAAGATGAGATGAACCAGCTAATGAAAGGGCCGCTTCCATATATTCGCTTACTAGGAATGAACGAGAAAGGTCAGTCATATTTAAGTCAAATAAAAAAAACATTACCCTGTCCTCTGATCAGTCGTTTTGCTAAAGCGAGTGGGCCGATGGCAGACGTTGATGAACGTGTCTCGAAAATCTATGCAACGCCACTTATCCCAACGCTCGGTGCAGAGATTTTAAAACGTGAATTCACGATGACCCCTATACGTCATAATCATCATTGAAAAAAAGAAGCTTCAACGTCGATGACTGAAGCTTCTTTTTCTACTATTATAAAGATTCGAGGAACGCAACGGCATCTTCAAAACGATCAATCGGAATGATCAACATGTCTGTTCCAATGTCTTCAGCAGCCAAAACCGCCTCATTATAATTGGAGTCTTCAGCTCCCTCTTCATGAGGTGCTAAGAAATAACTAGCACCAGCACGATCTGCAGCCACTACTTTTTGTCCCGCCCCACCAATACGTCCGACAGTGCCATCTTCTCGAATGGTTCCTGTGCCTGCTATGTTATAACCATTTGTTAAATCTTCTTCTAACAATTGATCATAAATTTCAAGAGAGAACATTAAACCAGCGGAAGGTCCACCTATTTTACTAGTGTCGATATGTACAGGAGGATCAAACGTCACATGACGATCTGTCACAGGCGCTTGAATGCCTATTCCTACTCGATCAGAGGGGGCATTCATCTCTGCTGGGAACGGAGAGAATCCAACAGATACGCCCATCATTTCATCATCTCTTTCAAGTTCAAGCTCTACTGTATCTCCCTCAATGTATCCCGCTAACAACTCAATTAATTGTTCAGCCGTTTGAATCGAATCTCCATTTACGGCTTGGATTCGGTCTCCTACTTTCAGAACCTCATAGGCTGGCATTCCTTCAATGAGTGACGTCACAAGTACACCAAAATATTCATAGCTAACTGATTTATTTGCATGTTCGTACGCAACAATTTTGGCGACTTCTTGAGAATCATTCATCATCATTAACTGACGATGTTCATAATCTTCATCTGTTTCGTTTTCAAAGCGAATTTGCCCCTCTGGGTGTAGCACGCGGTAAGGACTGAGCTGAGCCCATGCATAGAAAATCGGGTTGGCCTTCCCCATCCGGATCGTTGTAAGCATAAGAGCACCTTCACCGTCTGTCGTTGCACCTTCTACTTCAATGACATCATCTAATGAAAGCGCATCTCCAGGTTGCGAATAATAATATGGTAATTGAATGAAATACAGTGCTAATAAAATAATTATCAATATAGGCCATCTAAATCGGATCCATTTACTCTGACTTTTTTGATTCATCTGTTTGTCCCTTCCAATCTCTAATGGTTTCCTTAATCTTCGGAATTTGTTCGTATGTTGCTTCTTCTCCTCTTTTTATTAATAAGTCCACACTCGTAAAATCTAGCGGACTCGTATGATTGACGATTGGTCGTATGATAAATGAGGAATCTACTTCCTTCGGTTTCATGCCTTCACGGGCCATAATATCCATGCTTTGCATAATGACGTCAAATATCGATGTAAATTCAAGCTCTTGCCTGAAATAAGAGACATCTACAGCGATTGTTAAATCCGCCCCCATCTCTTTAACGACTGATACTGGTACTCGATCAATCACTCCGCCATCGACGAGTATTTGCTCGCCTCGTTTTTCTGGAACGAAGATCCCAGGGATGCTGATACTCGCTCGAACTGCTTCGGCGATAGGTCCTGTGTTAATTACCACACGCTCACCCTTTTTTAGATCAGTTGCAACTACGGACACAGGGATTAATGCCTCTTCCAATTGCTTTGATTTAGCAAGTAACCGAATGAGTTCTTTTATCCGGTTTCCGACAATAAATCCTTGTTTTGGCACAGTAAAATCTAGATAGTATTTCCGTTTAAACAGTTTGGCGAATCGCTCCAATGCTTCCGTCGACTGCCCAATCCCGTAAAGACTAGCAACAAGCGAGCCCATACTACTTCCTGCCAAATAATCAATAGGAATATTTTCTTTCTCGAGTGCTTTAATGACCCCAATATGAGCGAACCCTCTCGCACCACCAGAACCGAGCGCCAGGCCGATTTTAGGACGTGTCTGCGGCATGTAAATCCTCCCTTATCTTACGGCTTCCTTTGTTCATTTTCAATCATATGGTCTAAACCAAGCCTCTATACGTATATTTAAATATGGACAAGATGCGAAACGTATAATCATCTTTGATTAAACTACAACTTAAAATAACCTACGATCTACGACATAAAAGGAGGCTGCTTTTTTCATGTATTCCGCTAAAATAAAAACCATCCTACTAGCAACGATGGCCACCTTCTTAGCAGGTTCCTTAATGGTTTTTCCAAAAGAATCATTTGAAGCATCCATACGAGGGATGACGATGTGGTGGGAGGTCGTCTTTCCTTCCTTACTGCCATTTTTTATTGTGTCCGAACTTCTGATTGGCTTTGGCGTCGTTACCTTCATTGGTGCCATCTTAGAACCTTTGATGCGCCCGCTCTTTCGCGTCCCTGGTGTCGGTGGGTTTGTGTGGGCAATGGGGCTTGCTTCTGGAAATCCAGCGGGAGCCAAGTTTACCGCTCGTTTACGCCAAGATGGCAGTGTCACACAAATCGAGGCCGAACGCCTTGTCGCTTTCACCAATTCTTCCAACCCACTTTTTATCTTTGGAGCCATCGCTGTTGGCTTCTTTCATAATCCTGCGTTAGGAATTGTCTTAGCTTTAGCTCACTACTTAGGTAACCTTTGTGTTGGATTACTTTTTCGTTTTCATGGACGAGAAGAGGAAGCACTCGAATCTACTGAGATAAAAAAAAGAATTTCTGTTCGAGAAGCTTTACGTATGCTCCATCATGAACGATTAAAAGATGGTCGACCGATCGGTAAACTACTAGGTGATGCTGTCCAATCATCGGTCAAAACATTATTAATGATTGGCGGGTTTATTATTTTATTTTCTGTTTTAAATCAATTACTCCTGTTAATTGGTCTAACAACCATTCTTGCTGGACTTATTTCAATCCTATTAACGCTCTTTAAGTTACCGAGTGATTTAAGCATTCCGTTTATCTCAGGAATTTTTGAAATCACTCTTGGTGCAAAACGAACAAGCGAAGCAACAAATGTGACTCTACTTGATCAAGTCATTATTACGAGCTTTTTTCTTGCTTTTAGCGGCTTCTCTATTCAAGCCCAAGTCGCAAGCATCCTCGCTGAAACAGATATTCGATTTAGACCATTCTTTATTGCCCGCCTAATGCATGGATTCTTTGCAGCAGTGATTGCCTTATTACTCTTTGAACCATTATATGTCAATCAACAATCTGGAGGCGAATGGGGCGTGATTCCTGTTTTTTTAAAAGAACAAACGGCAACGACTTTTCATCCCTTATGGCAATGGATCACGCAATACGGTTCACTGTTCACCTTAGTGATGCTGATCATTTTTATTTTTCTCTTCACAAAAAGAAGTTTACGTAATTCTCTATAGTAAAGAGACCTAGTTTCAGTGCTGAAACTAGGTCTCAATCTTTATTGCTCCTTAAACTTTTTCTTTAAGGCCTCCGCTACGATATCCGGTACAATATCACTCACATCCGCCTCATACTTAGCCACTTCTTTGACGATACTCGAGCTTAAATAAGAGTAATGGTTATTCGTCATCATGAAAAACGTTTCAATTTCAGGTCCTAGTTTTTTGTTAATCGAAGCAGCTTGCATCTCGTACTCAAAGTCTGAAACCGCACGTAAGCCACGAATAATTGTGTTGGCTTTTTTTTCATGCATGTAATTAATTAATAATCCATTAAATGAATCAATTACAACATTATCCAGATGCGAGGTTACTTGTTTTAATAGATCAACTCTCTCTTCTACTGAAAACATCGGTTGTTTGTTTCGATTATGTAGGACGGCAACAATGACTTGGTCGAAAACTTTCGCTCCGCGCGTAATAATATCTAAGTGCCCATAGGTTACAGGGTCAAAACTTCCTGGACAAACGGCTATACTCGCCATATCTTATTCATCCTCCCTTATTCATTTTACTATTTATTCGTGCTTAAATATTGATATTGTTGTATCTCCATATGTTTCTGCACGTACTTTTGCTAGATGACTGATGGTCTCCGGTAATGACACGGCTGCATCATGTTCAGCCACAATCATTCCATCACTTGTAAGCAAGTCATGATCTGCGATGATGCTAATTTCTGCAGTGAGTTTTTGTTTTGCATAAGGAGGATCAAGAAAAATGAGTGAAAAAGATAACTCTCGCTTAATTAATGCTTTCATCGCTCGATCTGAGTCATTCCTATAGACTTCTGCTTTCTCTTGAAATCCACAATGTGTTAAATTTGCTTTCACGGTACTAACGGCTTTCTTATCTTGATCGACAAAAACCACTTGATTGACACCTCGACTTAACGCCTCAATCCCAAGACCACCACTACCAGCATAAAGATCGAGTACTAGACCCCCATCAAAATACGGGCCAATCATATTAAAGATCGATTCTTTTACTTTATCTGTTGTTGGTCTTGTAGATGAACCAGGTACAGCCTTTAACGACAAGCCCTTTTTTTCACCAGATATCACTCTCATACATAACACCTATCTTTCTTCAGAACCATTATCCTCATCCTACCACAAATTGCCCGTATGACGCACTAGGACATCCTTCAATTCTTTTTTTAAAAGGGTGTATAATGTTGAATTTTTTTGTTCATAATGACAACTAGCGGCATTGATTCAATGTTGCAACAACCGCGGAGAAGGCTTACGTTTCCCCATAAGTTCTTCCTCCGGTTTCTCCTCTCCCATAGCCTCAGTCATACTTCGGTATGCAATAAGGCACCTCGTAAGGATATCTTACGAGGTTTTTTTCTGTCGACATCCATGAAAGAAGATGCTACATTTTGGTGAGTCCCACAAAAGGAGAGATCATCTATGATTCAACGTTTTATAGAGTTAGGCGAAGGATATTCCGATATTTACGAGCTTGTAGAGCTTATTCGTGTCAATCAAACACGTATTCACCGCTTGCTTCGTCTTGATACAACAATAGGCGGTAATGAACGTACGTCTTTAGCTGTTTGCTTAAATCCTGCAACACCAGGTAAATTGATGCCCATCTACATATGTAAAGAAGGAATTTCAAACCCTGACACCCTCAAAAATCAGCGCTATAACCTTTTTGAACAAATCGCTAATGAAGTGCCTGGTGTCACCATTCATCAACTCCATGTCAAAGATTCAAAGCAATTTGAAGAAACCGATCTTTACTATCAATATTTAATTGGGATCCTTAGGTTAAATCGTTACATTCCACCTCTCCAATAATAGATCTAAAAAAAACAGCAACTCTTATTGAGTCGCTGTTTTTTTTCTTTTCTGAAATCGTTTCATAAATAACCGTTCAGCTGGTGGAAGTACTTTAAATTTCACAATCGCCACATTAATCAACAGAACAATCGCACTGATTAAAAATAAACCCCGTACGCCTACATTTGCAATAATCCATCCGCCAATGATTGGTCCAATCATCGTTCCTAAGTACATCGCACTATTAGAAAATCCATACGTACGACTTTCCATCCCACTAGGAGCGTGGAGTCGAATTAAAGTATTGGCTGCAGGTAACAACCCACCTAGGCATAGTCCTACCATAAACCTCAGAGCAATTAATTGCCAGATCTCCGTTACAAAAGCCTGTGGAATGGTAAACACCGCGACCCCAAGCATGGAATAAATCAATACATGATGAGCGCCTTTTTTATCACTGACCTTTCCAAGTATTGGAGATGTAACCATATTCGCAAAGCCCATCACCGAAATCGCTAGCCCCGCAAAAAAGGCTACATGTTGACCTGGTGTTAACTCTGCGACAAACAGTGACAAGAGCGGATTGATGCCCATGACTGCCAATTGAATAAGGAAAATCACAACGTATATAGCTAAGACTGGTCGTTGTTTTGTTACCGTCAGGAATTCTTGTTTTGTACTTGATTTCTCTTGTTGATCTGCTGGAGTAAACGATTCCTTTACGAAAAATAACACGCCTAGAGCGGCAATGAAAATACAAAGCCCTGTTAAGAAGAAGACCATTTGATAACTAAATGCTTGGGCAAGCAACCCACCAATAAGCGGTCCACATATCGCTCCAGCTACCGTACCAGATTGCAAAACACCAAGCGCGTAGCCCACTTTCTCTTTTGGTGTATTCGTAGACAGAAGCCCAATCGAAGCTGGGATAAAACCTGAGATCACACCGTTTAGCAATCTTAAAATCAATAAAGAGATCGGACCTGTAGCAAAACCTGTTAATCCTATAATTAAAGCCATTCCAAATCCAGAACGCAAAATCATCATTTTTCTACCGTGTCTGTCTGCCATCCTCCCCCAAAAAGGTGAAAATAAAAAGGCGGTCAAAAAATTGGCTCCAAATATTACACCAGCCCACAAACTTAACGTCTCTGGGTTCGTCACACCTAATTCAATTAAGTACAAAGGGAGAAAAGGAATAATCATTGTCATCGCACTCATCACAATGAATTGACAGACTACTAGAATACGTAAATTTCGTTTCCATCCGTCCAAACGTATCACGTTCCCTTCTGTCCCCTTAATTATATATTTCGCTTTACGAATTATTCAACCTGACAGAGAACCAGCTTCACCTAATAAAAGGATGTATACCGTATAGCTATCTCAACTTCCCGCTTTTTTTCTCCGTATTTCAATCTCTTTTTATAAACAAATAAAAAACCAGGTATGTATACCTGGTTAGATTCCCATTTTGTAATCATATTCTTTTGCTTTATCTGGTTTTGTATTTTGAAACTCTGTTTTAATAAAAGGTCTCATTGACGGCTGGACATCACGAACAAAATGGAAAGAACGTAGCTTTTTTGTGACTTCTTCTACTTTATCTTGGTCACAATAGAAAATGACATATTTCATTTTCTTTGATACATACTGCACATTTCCAAAACGTCTCAGTTGCCTAGCAAACTTTAAGGAAGTCAGCCACACAGCGATTCCTTGACGATTCCCGTTCATCATATCTCGTTACCCCTTTTTTTTCATCTCTAATTAGTCTAGCATGCTCCTACTTCTAGAGCAACTTCCTTACGATACAATGTCTCTATGATTGCTAAAGAGTCCATCAAACTATTCGCTTCTCCGCAACAACTATTATACAATACTTATACAAAAAGTAAACGGAGTGATTCATTTATGAATGAAGATGTTATCGTAGTCGGTGGAGGCTTTGGTGGACTAACTACGGCCGCCCTTCTCACAAAAGCCGGTTACCACGTTACCGTTTTAGAAGCCTCTAAGGAATGGGGAGGTTGCGCTGGGAAGTTTCAACATAATGGATTCACCTTCCCTGTAGGAGCAACACTTGGGATGGGATTTGAAAAAGAAGGAATACATGCAAGAATTTTAAATCACCTTGGTCTATCTATTCACACAACCCTTTTAGAGCATGTCATGACCATAAATAAACCGCATCAGTCAGCCATTCACATCTACCGCGATCGTCAAATGTATTTACAAGAATTAAAACGTGCTTTTCCAATCCATGCAAGTTCCATAGAATCCTTTTATACAGAAGTTTGGGGTATTGCACAAGTTGTACAAAGTTTCATGAAATCTTTACCAGCTGTCCCCTTAACGCATCTTGCCGATAGTAAACCGCTTATTCAAGGTGCCTCGCTGCGCATGTTTAAAGTCCTGCCTTATTTAAATAAAACATTAAAACATCTTCTAAAGAAGCATCGATTACATCAAGCAACAGACTTTATTCATTTTATTGATGGGTTACTAATTGATAGTATGCAAACAACTAGTAAGCATTGTTCCGCATTGATCGGGTCAGTAGCATTGGATATATATCATCGTGGCGCTTATTATGTAGAAGGTGGACTTTATAAAGTCGCTGAAGCACTAGCCTCTTATTGTAATGAAAACGGTGGAGAAGCTCGATTAAACCGGAAAGTTGTAACGATCGAAAAGCATGGAAGTGAGTGGAAAGTAATTGATCGTCGCGGAGATGAACGAATCTGCAAGCATCTTGTATTGAATGTCCCACTCTCGTCTTTACCGTCTCTACTTGGGGACTCATATTCTAATTTATCATCAAAATTAAAGATAAAAGCACGTATTGATACATGGGCAGCTTTTTCGGTGTACGGGGTATTAAAAGAAGAACATATCGATCCGAGTGCTCCATTATTTCAACAAGTGATTCAATCTACTCATACACTCTCGGAAGCTGATCACCTTTTTATATCGTTGTCAAAGCGAAACGATCGATTTCGTGCACCTGCTGGGTATCGTACGTTTACAGCCTCCACTCATACCGAAGCGAGAAACTGGCAAGTTGAAGGAGCCTACGATACACTAAAAGAAAAACTATCGAAAAAAATGGAGACCGGATTGCAACTAGCCTTTCCAAACTATCAAGATGCATTGCACTCATCAATGCTTGGAGCACCTTTTGCTTGGGAGCGTTTTACAAGTCGGGCGGGTGGTATGGTTGGCGGCTTTCCGCAAACTTTAGATCATAGTTTATTTAATAGTCTTTCTCACCGTACACCTTTAACTAATCTATGGTTGACAGGAGATCATGTCTTTCCAGGAGCAAGCACACTTGGGGTTTCGGTTAGTGGATACCATGTTTTTCGCTCGATCACAAAGCACGCTATTCCGATCGATTAAAGGGGGACCGACTTTGGATCTCACTCACATCTGGACATTATTTATCCGTTTGATCGAATCCGACAAAAGGATTGAACAACTTTCAAGACGTACTTATAGTGGGTTTCCCTTTCTATACATTCAAACAAAGTATTCTAAGGATGAAATGGAATCCCTCTTACGTCAAGCAGCCTCTGCGGTTATGAAAGGAAAAAGATTACAAGCAGACATTGTTTATGTTAGAAAACAATCAGATGCTCTCGTGTACCGTATGCGTTTTTATGTTCCTAATGAAAAGCTCGTCTGCTGTGGGAGAGGGTGTAGAGATTGTATCCGTTACCGCTCCAGTATGTAAGTGATTTTTTTCCGTTTCAAATTTTTTGGACGTATATCGACACAATAAAGGAGGCAGAGTCAAAAGATGACTTTGCCTCCTTTATGTGACCAATGAAACTAGACTAGCTCATGATTTTCTTTCCTTAGTTTATCCGCAACTACATCCGCCACCTGATCCACAACCACCGCTACATGACATTTGGTCAAAATACGGGTTTCCCGTCGGCACTTTGATCGTTTTAGATACGGCGTGAGCAATCACTTCACTGACTTCATTTAGAAGCATCTCTAGTTCTCGTTCCGCCTTTTTAAATGTCGCCACACATTCATGTAAATCTAGCTCGCGCTTGACCTTGCGGATGTCTGTCGAAACAGTGTCGTAATCGGGATGATACCTTCCGAAGCGTTGAACTTCCTCATGTCGTTCTTTTATATAATTAAAACGACGTATTGTGTCTTGTGCACTCGCATCTTTTTCAAGTGACTTCTTTGCAAGAATATAATCTATATATACATCAGACTGCGTAATTGATTTCGCTAATTCTTCAGACTGATCCATTAATTCCATAGTTGACATCGTAAGAAGCATGATGACACCTCCTAGCTGATATTATATCATGTCTTCGATCGAAACTCATCCTCTAGAGATGATTCGCTATCTCGTTTTGATAGAAGTCTATTTCTGACCCTGAAACGTGATGAACGGAGGAGTAGGTAGAAAGTTCATTTAGCAAACGTTCTAACGCCAAATCTTTTTGCTTTGCCTCAATCATGACATCCAGTTGATCCACAGAGCCATCTATCATTTTTAAAAATTCAACAAATCTTTCTGTGTCGATATATTCCGCATGAGCTCGATCACCAGGGCCATCTTTTGGGCTTGATATATGCATCTTTACGGGAAGTGGGCTCTCTTTCCAAGTAGCAACGACACGATTCCATAATTCAGGTAAGTAAGAATCGTTCTGATGAACATCATAATGATGAAGATCAAACACAATCGGTATCCCTAACTTTTCTCCTAAATAAAGAGCATCTTCGATCGTATAATTTTTATCGTCATTCTCTAAAATCAGCATGTTTGAAAGAGCAGACGGAATATCTGAAAAGTTTTCAATAAAACGTTCTAGCCCCCCTTCTGTCCCTTCTTTTTTTCCACCAATATGAAGCACACAACGATGCACGGGATCAATATGTAATCCTTTTAGTAATTTATAATGGTACAACAGTTGCTGTAACGCCTGTTGCGTGACTTGCTTCGATTTAGAATTTAACACAACAAAATGATCAGGATGAAAATCGACTCTCATCTTATTTTCATTAATGAATTGACCCAATTCACCCAGTTCAGCGGCAATCGCTCGTTCGTATTTCCACCCCTCTGTTAAAGGGTGGTTCGCAAGCGGAACGAGACGTGATGATAACCGAAAAAAGGTCACGTCACTTGCTTTATTGTGTTTAACAAGTCGCAAACAATTCTTGATGTTTTCTTTCGCGATTCGTTCTAATTTTCGAATAGCTGCTTCAGGATGATCCAGTTCAGTAAATTGCTTCACGGTCATCGTCTTAGATGGTGATGCATTGACTAGCTGCTGACTCATCGCTACATAGCCAAATCGTATTCGCATCGAGCCTGTTTTAGCTAGCATTGACATCCAATCCCCTTCCCATTATAATTCTTTCGACTACCAATACGCCCAAAAGAAAAGGTGAACGCATCGTGAATTTTGTAACATTTAACCCATTCCGCACCATCGGTATTCCAGGTATTAAATACGTAAAGCCTGAGCATATGTTTGAAGATCGTGAAAAGATTGATCATGCCGATGTTTGTCTTTTCCCTGAGAACTGGCAAGTAAATGCTCTTGTACATGGTATGAAAAAAACCATCTTTCCTAGCATCCAATCTATTCAACTTGGTCACAATAAAATAGAGGTTACTCGCGCCCTTTGGAGTGTCTGTAAGGAGCATGTTCCATACACCCAAATTTTAGGTCGAAGCGAAGAAAGCATTAAGAAAGTGTTAACAGACTTTTCCTTTCCTTTTGTCGCTAAAGAAATTCGTAGTTCGATGGGTAAAGGTGTTTTTCTAATTGAATCAGAAGAAGCTTTTAGAGAATACGCGGAAAACAATTCTACCTTTTACGTCCAAGAGTACTTAAAGATTGATCGCGATCTGCGTGTTTGTTTCGTAGGCGATGAAGTCATCGCTAGCTATTGGAGAATTAATGATCATAATAGCTTCCACAACAATGTGGCACAAGGTGGGAGAATCTCGTATGAAAACATTCCCCAAGAAGCGATTGACCTCGTTTGTCAAACGGCTCGCTCACTAGGCATTGATCATGCTGGCTTTGACCTTGTCTATGCGAACGATCAATTTTACTTTTTAGAATTCAACACACTCTTTGGCAACCAAGGCTTTCAAGCTCTAGGCGTGTCTGTTGAACAAAAAATTTATCAATATTTACAAGAGAAATCTAAGGAATCGTCACGTTAAAGACGTCTTCACTATCATATGAACTGCGATCATTCTTTACTAGTTCTACTTTGATTGTATGCTCACCACTAGCTAATCCTTCAATAACAAAACTTGGTTGAAATAAAGTGTCTATATGTTGGTCGTTGAGATAAAGTCGGTAATGCCCTTCCCCTTCATGGTGAGTTGCTCCGGCTTTTTCTTGTTTCAATTCTACCCCTCGAATCAAACAGTCAACATACACATCCTTCCCATTCACGAGAAACACAGTCTTGATAGCTGGATCTTGTTCTCCTGCGAGTACACCGATTGGCAACTGCCGGTATAAAGGCTTAATCATCACCTCTTGATTTTTTTCACTTGCTACCACTGTGACTGGCAACAGATAAAGACCTACAAGAAAAACTACTAGCAATACTTGCTTGATCCTCCTCATTCTACACCTCCAACTTCCAAGTTGATTATCTTTAGTTTGCAAGATTTCTCCAATTTTATGTACAGATTTAATAATTGTCTGCTTTTATCACAAAAAGCACATTGACCGCATTACTGCAGCGGCCCCTGTGCTTGAGCGACAGTTTGTTGACCCATTTTCAACATCTCAATCATCATCATAGCGAGCCCAAGTTGATTTTGCATTTTTTCTACACGTTGAGGAATCGTTTTTCCATAAAAATAATTCGCTTCTTTCTCCATCTCTGGAACGAGACTAGGATCCCTGCCTAATTTACGATACCAAGCAGGGTGCTGACGGATATACTGTCTTAACTCTGGCTTTTCATTTAATAATTGCTGTACTTCCAATCGCATGACTCATCCTCCTACTGTTTAGTCTCGACGAAACGAGAACGGATGATCCGAATTCGGTCTTGATTTTGGCGTTGTTGGTTGTTGAAAGGTTTGCATGACATTTTGAACATTCGAGAGAACCGAACTAAATTGGGCAAGGTGATTCTGCAAATCTTGAACGTTAAAACGCTTCATCATGTTCATCACTTGACCTAACGTATCTGTTGCCTCCTCGTTATTGGTATGATTTTTTGCACCTTGACTTGCACCTGTTGCCCCTTCACTCGGTGATGTTTGTTCTTTTTGGACACGGTATGCCTGCCATTGTTCATGCTGAGCGCCTAAGATCGACCACTCTTCATAAAATTGCTGAAGTGTTTTTTGTTCCGATTTAATCTCTTCAATGATTAATGAGTGTTCGCGAACAAATTGTTTAAATTGCTCAACGGAGGGATGTGCATTTTGATGCTTATCCATCCTCATCTGCCTCCTTCTCTCTGATAATGCCGTTAATTAATCATCCTTCCCTACTATCCTATCCATTAGCCTAGTCCGGTGTGCAATGATTTTTATTGCGTAATTGAATTTTTTTTTGCTACAATGAGGAATGCCAAATGACGCATACTGGAGGAAACTTATGACCACTACATCGAAAAAAAGAATGACTGAAACATTTCAGGAGCTACTAAATAATGCAAATGATGAAGAACTACATGTACTAGAGTCTATGTTAAAAGGGCTTCATGACAAGCAACAGGGTCGATATGCAACATATCTTTCTGCCTTAACTCAGATCAAAACAAAATTTTTAGACAATGACGATTACGAAGTTCTTCTTCCCATTCAACCACTCATTAATAACCCTCTTCAAATGGTTCATGGAGGGATCACTGCAACGCTTCTTGATACAGCAATGGGCTCGATGATCAATAGACGTCTACCCGAAGACCAAGCAGCCGTTACAGCAGAGATGAACGTTCACTACATTAAGCCAGGTGTAGGACAAGCATTACGCTGCGTGGCTCATCTCTCACATAAAGGGAATAGTCTATGCGTAGCAGAAGCGAAAGTGTACGATGACAGAGAGAAATTAATGGCGATGGCCACTGCAACATTCGCTATCATCAAACGTCCGACAAAATAAAAAAGATCGGTGGACTGAGTAGTTGCGCAGCCCCCGATCTTTTTCTTTTAAAAAAAGAAGGGTGTCATAAAGTTCTGAGTATAATAATCCCGGTACACCCCAACACCTAACTCTGTAAACTCTTCATGTAATACGTTCACACGATGCCCTTCACTATTCAACCAACCCTCAACTGATGCGAGACCATCTACATACTTAGCCGCGATATTTTCACCAGCTAAACGATACTTAACATCTCTCCGATCTAAGCGATCAGATAACTCTCCATACGTTGGTGATGTATGAGAGAAATAACTTTCTTGCTCCATATCAAGACTGTGCAAATAAGCGACACTTGATACAGGTTCGTTCCATACTAGTGACTCAAGCCCATGTCGCTCTCGCAAAACATTCGTAAATGTGAAAATTTGCTTCGCTTGTCCTTTTTCAACCATTTCCCATTCTGAATCTGACAATGACTCTACTTCTGGCAAGCTCCCTCTGTATGAAAGAGAATACGGTCGTTGCTTCATAAGTGTTTCATCATCTAAAAAGCGAATACTTGAAAGTTGATTTGTGTGAACATCAAAGTAGAGCTGTGCCCATGCTTCATCAATTTTAACTAATGGGCGCATCGCTAAATCACCTGCGGTTAATTCATAGTTATATTGCCCGCGTTCAACTTTCACTTCTACTTGTGGTTTAATATCGAATATTTCATTCATTGCTTGGTAAGTCTGTCCAAAATACGTGTCTTCTTTCGTCAAATCGGCTGAGGTCGTAAACGTTGTAACGACTACACCTTCGTCTATTCCAATTAATATATAATACGAACCTTTTTCATACACCCACCATTCATACCCATACGGTGAGGGATCTATGCGACTTGGCTCCCCGTAATTCTCTTTAATTAATGCTTTATTTGCCCCTATGGTGAGTGCGGTTGGATACGGCCCGTCTTCTGTGCTTTCAAGCTCTTCAGTCGGTGTAGGCGCCGGCTCTACTGACTCCATACGTTGGTTCTCCTCTAACTCTTCTGACTCTATTTCATTATATACAATGAGACCTTCCTCTCCTTGAAACCATGTCTTTATTTCGTCATTAAATATATATTCAAATAGAGATACACACAAAAATAACACTATGATGCTACTTATTACGAGCTTTGTTTTCATAAGCATCCACTCCTCACATCTCATACTAAGTTAAGTTCGAATCAAGACCTGTCTTTTCCTCTCTCTAATTATGTAAGCTTCTGTCTACTTAATGACTAGTATTGTCGAGTTCAATCAAACAAGCTCTTGCCAAGATACCCGATTCAGATGTCCATAAAACATTCATCAATACACATTGCAACAAAAGCCTTTTCATACTATCATTAGGAAGGTATAGTAAAGATGTAGTTGAAATGAGGAGGGTTCCTAGTGAGATTTGATGAAATGAACATCGCAGATAAAGAAATGAAATTTGAAAACTTACGCCATGCAGCTGAATCTGTTGGATTGATCCATGCTGGCCAGTGGGACTACGAACGCGTAACCTTTGATTACAAAATTGTTAATCAAGGCGACATCTATTATTTACGTGTCCCTGCATATGCTATTGAAGGTGACATCCCTAAAGATGATGCGATTGTAAAACTAATGACTCCGATTTTAGGTAAGCATTACTATCCACACGGTGTAGAGTATGAGGGAGAAACATTCCCTAAAACAATCGTAGACAAGTGCAAAAAGAAACTTGAACTACTACAAAAGAATCTAGAAGCAAAATAAAAAAGGATAGCCAGCCGGCTATTCTTTTTTTTCACTCATGTTTCGAATCGTAATAATTTTTATTGAACCTTCATCATACCTTGTTAACTCAAAGCGAACGTCACGTTCAATTTCTTGCGATACTCCTCGTTCAGTTAACAACACTTTTTCTGCAGTATCGACAAATAATTCTCCACTTTCATTTTCATACACAGTATCTACTTCAAATGAGAGCAATTCTTTTGATTGTCCCTCACCTGGAGCATCTGTGATATACCTTCTTAATGAATGATAGAAGCTATTATTTGTGATTAAATATGGTTCCAATGCGTTGAAATTTCCAGAATCAAATGCGTCAACCATTTTCTCTTTATAGTCAGTGACAAATTCACTTGCCATTTCTGAACGTTCATCTGTGACAACCTTTAATTCTTGATCATTCGATTGACAACTAGCCAAAAGAATTGTTACTACAAACAAACTAATCGCTAACCAGTAACTTTTTTTCATTTATTCTCACCTTCATATCAAAGTACTCTTTCTTCCTTGTAAAGTACATTATAACATAGACTATAATAAGAAAATTTTTACCGGCTAGAAGGATTTGTGAACAAACTAAAAGAATTAGTCGTATACACTTGTTCATGTTTTCCTGTTCGTACTATAATGTAGATAGCTTTTATGTAGTAGAGAGGGGTTTCAAATTGGCAGCTTTCTTCACTAGACGCACAATATGGATATTAATATCTCTGTTTTTACTTATTGTTGCTTCATATTTTATTTTACCGGTATCACTTCCATTAATGGTCGCACTGATCACAGCGTTAGTTTTAACACCTGCTGTTAATGCCCTGCAAAAAAAGACCAGCATCAAGCGAAATGTAGCTGTCATGCTCGTTTTTACTGTGTTCGTCGTTTTTATTGGTCTAACAGGTTATTACCTTGTCACCAAAGTCATCACACAAGGTACACAGATTGTCGAAAATAGCCCTCAATATATTAGTGACATTAATCGAGCTTGGCTTAATTTCCAGAGAAACTTAGAAGAAAAGTATGAGAATCTCCCTCCCGAACTCGTCTATGAAATTAATGTTACTGTTACCAATACGTTGAGCGACCTTCGCTCAAACATTAGTGATCGCAACTTAATTCAAGATATTACATCGGTTATCTCAAGTATACCAGGCTATCTCGTCACCTTCTTAGTGTACTTAATTGCCTTATTCTTATTTATGCTTGAACTGCCAAGATTGAAAGAAAAGATTTATAGCTACCTTTCTGAGCGTACAAAAGAAAAAGTAAACTTTATGACGTCTCGACTTTCGTACGTCATTTGGGGATTTTTTAAAGCTCAGTTCTTAGTTAGTATCATTATTTTCTTCGTTACACTTATTGGCTTATTATTTATCGCACCAGAAGTTGCACTATTGATGGCTTTCATTATTTGGCTGATCGACTTCGTACCGATTATTGGATCTATTGTCATTCTAGCGCCATGGGCCATTTTTCAATTAATTGTTGGTGATGTAAGCACAGGTTCTAAGTTACTCATACTAGCAGCGATTCTCCTAATTATAAGAAGAACCGTTGAACCAAAAGTTATGGGGAAACATATTGGCCTTTCACCGCTAGCTACGTTAATTGCAATGTATCTAGGTTTAATGCTCTTCGGTGTCATCGGCTTTATCGTCGGTCCTCTTCTTGTGATTGCTTTTACATCTGCAAAAGAAGCGGGCATTATTAAGCTCAACTTCAAACTATAAAAAAAAGCATCATGCTTCGCATGATGCTTTTTTTTACTTTTTCTAATAGTATGGTGAGATCATAAGATAAACTAGAACACCCGTTAAACTAACATATAACCAAATAGGCATCGTCCATCGTGCAATTTTACGGTGTCGTTCATTTTCCATATTCCAAGCACGTGCAACCGATGTGAGTGCTAGTGGTACGATGATCGCCGCTAAGACAATATGAGTAATTAATATAAAGTAGTATAATCCAGCCATAAAGCCAGTTCCACCGTATGGTGTAGAAGCTGATAAGAAATGATGACCCACATAGGTCACTAAAAATAGCGTTGTCATAATAAATGCGGCATAAATAAACCGACGATGAACTTTAACATTTTTCTTCAAAATCGCAATAAGCGCTGCGAGTAAGAATAAGAATGTAAAGCTATTAAAAATGGCATTCATCATTGGTAAAATTTTAACGTCAAAGGCATTAAAATTGTCATAACCAGGCAAACCTGATAATAGGACAACTAGCCCGTTAATCACAATCGTTACAATTATAATAAAAGGCTTATAATTTCGCTTTTTAAATGTTGGGTTATTTACAGTTTGGTCTTGTTGGTTCAATGGATGAACTCCTCTCTTTTGAACTAAGGTTCTTTGTATAGTATACAATAAAAGACAAACCTTTTCTTAACTTGTAATGTCACAATCTCATGAACAAAATAGAAAAAGTAAAAGGCTCTCATTCTAAGGAATGAGAGCCTTTTGTCGTTTCTAGTATTTCGTTACCCCAAGTAACAGCATAAGGGCTGCAATCGTCGGAACTGTAATGAAAATACCAGAGATCATGAACGCATTTGCCCAACCATGATCTTTATCCTTCATGTGCATAAAGAAGAATAACTGTAGAGCAAATTGAATCATGGCAAGAATCAAGATGAATGGAACAGCGAACGAACGTGGAACAATGTCCGCAGCTACAGCCATGAATGACATGAGTGTCAAGAAAATCATAAGAGCAAAAACAACAATTTGCTTACGAATTTCTTTTTTAATCTGGCGTTTCTCTTCATCTGTCATCGCACTTTTGTCAAACGATTGACTCAAATTATCTGCCATGTGATCAACCTCCTACTCCCATAAGATAAACGACAGTGAAGATAAATACCCACACTACGTCGATAAAATGCCAGTAAAGTCCAGCAACATAAAACTTAGGAGCATTTGTTAAAGTAATCCCGCTTTTTCTATAACGAACGAGCAGAACAATAATCCAGCTTAAACCAAATACTACGTGAGCACCGTGCAATCCAACAAGCGAATAGAATGCTGATGAAAATGCACTAGTTGAGAAGCCAAAATCATAATCAGTAACATAATGATGGAATTCATAGATCTCCATACCAAGGAAACCTAGACCTAATAATACGGTAATCCACATCCAAATCATCATCGCTTTGAAATTGTTTTTCTTCATGGCAAACATCGCCAACACACTTGTCAAACTACTTGTTAGTAGGAGCATCGTCATGATGAACACAAGTGGTAGTGCAACAATATCAGCTGCCGTTGGACCATCTGCAGTTCCGCCACGTAAGCCTAAGTAAGTACCAAAGAATGTTGCGAAAAGAATGGTTTCACCACCAAGGAAGAACCAGAAACCTAGGAATTTATTTTTCCCTTCAAGTGTAGCCCTCTCTGGGTGAGAAGGAAGACCTTTAGATGTATCTACTGCACCTGCCATTTCTTAGTTCCCTCCTTTCTTTAATTCCGCTAAATCAGCTTTCACTTGCTCAGCTGGAATGTGGTAACCATGATCTTCTTTCACAGAACGAACGAACATACAACCAAATGTAAGAGCTAAACCACCAATCGCAACGATCCATGGGCTAATGATTGGGTTATCCATTCCTAACATAATGAAACCAAAACCAGCGAAGAATAATCCAATAGACATAATTAAAGGCAAGATTGAACCGTTTGGCATATGAATATCCGTAACTGGTTCAGCAGGCTTCATTGTGCCATCGCCATGGATTTTTTCGTAGAATAATGGATCAAGTGAACGAACTTGCGGTGTTTGAGCAAAGTTGTACTCAGGTACCGGTGTTGGTGTTGCCCACTCAAGCGTACGAGCATCCCATGGGTCTGCTACCGTTACACGTTCACCCTTGAATGCAGAGTAGATAACGTTAACCACAAGAATGATTACAGCTACAGACATAAAGAATGTACCAATTGTACTGATAAAGTTAAACGCATCTAAACCTTGGTCGCCAAGGTATGTGTATACACGACGAGGCATACCCATTAAACCTAGGAAATGTTGAACAAAGAATGTTAAGTGGAAACCGATATAGAAGACCCAGAAGAAGATCTTACCAAGTGTTTCATTTAACATATGTCCAAACATTTTCGGATACCAATAGAATAGTCCTGCGAATAATGAAAGAACGATACCACCAACAATAATGTAGTGGAAGTGAGCTACAACAAAGTACGTATCATGGTACAAGTAATCAACAGGTGCCATAGCAAGCATGACCCCAGTAACCCCACCAAGAACGAACGTCGGAACGAATGAAGAAGCAAATAACATCGCTGTGTTAAATGTGATCTTCCCGCCCCACATTGTAAATAGCCAGTTGAATATTTTAATACCGGTCGGAACAGCAATGGTCATTGTTGCAATCGCAAAGATTGAGTTTGCAACAGGCCCCATACCAACTGTAAACATATGGTGAGCCCAAACCATGAATCCTAGGAAAGCAATGATCATCGTAGCGAATACCATCGCTGTGTAACCAAATAGACGCTTTCTTGAGAACGCTGGGATAACCTCAGAGATAATACCAAAAGCAGGTAACACTAGAATATATACCTCAGGGTGACCGAAAATCCAGAAAATATGTTGCCATAAAACGACGTTACCACCCATGCTTGGAATGAAGAATTGACCGTCAAACAGTCGATCGAGCATTAATAATGCAAGACCTGCAGCAAGTGGTGTAAAAGCAAATAAAATTAATGTAGATGAAATAAATGATGTCCATACGAATAATGGTAGGCGCATCATCGTCATACCAGGCGCACGCATATTTACGATTGTCACTAAGAAGTTAATCGCAGAAATTAGCGTACCAATACCAGAAACTTGAAGACCTAATACATAGAAATCAAGTCCTACTCCAGCATAATCACGACTCGAAAGTGGCACATACGCTGTCCATCCAGCATCTGGTGCACCACCAAAGAACCAACTCATACTTAGTAAAAGTCCACCAGAGAAGAAGATCCAGAACCCAAGCGCGTTGACAAATGGAAATGCAACGTCACGGGCACCGATTTGTAGTGGAATGACATAGTTCATAAATGCAAATAATAACGGTGTGGCTGCTAAAAATAGCATGATCGTACCGTGCATCGTAATGAATTCATTAAATGTTTGACCACTTAAGAAGTTCATTTCAGGATACATCAGCTGAATACGCATAAATAGCGCCATCACACCAGCTTTGACAAAGAAAAGTGTCCCCGCAATTAAATACATAATCGCAATCTTTTTGTGGTCAACTGTTGTTAACCAGTCCCAGATGACACTTTTTTCTTGTTTCTGTGTAGCCAATGGGTTAACCTCCTTCTAAATCGAGTTCGCTAGTCTTATTCCATTACTTTTAAAGAATCAAGATAAGCAATTAAAGCTTCCATGTCTTCATCGCTCATTTCAGGGAACGCAGGCATGTTATTACCTTGTTTAATAGATTCAGGATCACGAATCCACGCTTCAAGGTTCTCAGCATTGTACTCCAAGTAACCAGCAATTACTTCACGCTCACCAAAGTTTGTAAGTGTTGGACCAAGGTCTGATCCCATTCCACCGACAGCGTGACATCCGATACAGCTTTGCTCTTCGAATACTTCACGACCTTGATTTGCAAGCGTTTCTGTTGGTGCTTCGACTTCTTCTTGCATGCCAGCAACCCATGCATCATACTCATCACGCTCAAGCGCAATTAGTTTAAAGTCCATTAATGCATGTGAAGGACCACATAACTCCGCACACTTACCTTTAAATGTTCCAGGCTCGTCTGCTTCTAACCACATGTGGTTTGTAATTCCAGGAACCGTATCAAGCTTACCACCTAATGCTGGTACCCAGAATGAGTGTTGAACGTCTGAAGCATGAAGTTCAAAAATAACTTTCTCCCCTACTGGAATGTAAACATCTTGCCCAGCAGTGAATCCTTCATCTTCATAGTCAAACTGCCACCAATATTGATGACCTGTTACTGTGATATAGACAGTATCATCACCAATTTCTGGATCTGGCTCCTTATCTGCAAACATAAATGTACCTGTAATCGTAGGTACAGCTAAAATTACTAGAAGGAGAATCGGGATGACTGTCCATGTGATTTCAAGTGCCGTGCTCCCGTGAACTTGCTTAGGGATCTCATCGTCACCAGGCTTGCGACGGTATTTTGCAAGAATGATGAAAAAGATTGCAAATACGACAATACTCACAAGGGCCATGACAATTAAAGAAAGAATCATATTATCATAAATCCATTGTGACTGTGGACCCTTGGGATCAAGAGCCGTTAGGTTTTCTTCCCCTAAACACCCCGTCAAAAATAGGGCTAAAAAGGAAAGAGGTAGAAAACGCGATGCTGTTTTCCAAAGTTTCATCTGACAATCCAACCTCACTTTCGTCAAGTAGTCATAACTACATAAAAATATTTATCATCAAAAATTCATTTTTCAAACGCATACACGTTTAAAGATGAACAATGACCATAAGAACAAATAGAATCGTTAAATAATTTAACGAATACACAAACATTAGCCTTGCCCACTTAATGTCATCTTTCATCTTAAATCCTGCGATTCCGAGTGCTAACCAACCTACACCAAGAATAGCTGCGACGACTGTGTAGACAATTCCAAAAGGATAAAGCATCAACGAAACTGGTAATAAGGCCGCAACATAGACCACCATTTGTCGTTTCGTCATTTCAAACCCTGCCACAACTGGTAACATTGGAATCCCAGCTGCTCGGTACTCTTCCACACGCTTCATAGCTAGAGCTAAGAAATGTGGTGGTTGCCAGAAAAACATAATAAAGAAAAGCAACCAAGCATACATATGCAGACTTCCATCAATAGCTGCCCAACCAATTAATGGCGGAACGGCACCTGAGAAACTTCCGACAATCGTGTTAAGCGTTGTCGTTCTCTTTGTCCACATCGTATAGAGTACGACGTAAATAAATAATCCAATGATCCCAATAACAGCTGCAGTTGGCGTTGTAAGCGCTAAGAAGAATATCCCTAAAGCAGCCTGAGAAAGACCAACTAACAACACATGCTTTGCACTGAAACGTCCTGTAACTGTTGGACGCTCTTTTGTCCGCTCCATCAAATGATCGATATCGCGGTCAATGTAATTGTTCAACGTGCAACCACCAGCCATGACAAGTGCAGCTCCTAAAAGCCCAAATATCATTGTGCCTAGGTGCATCGTAAACACAGTGCCTGTATAAACAATTGCCAAATAGATACCGGCAAAGGTTGTAATTAAGTTAGATGTAACAATCCCCTGCTTCGCTAACACGAGATAGTCTTTCCATGATTTTTGCTGATCGTCAGCAACTGATGAATCTGGACCAGCTTCGATTACATCTGAAACATCGATGACTGAGTTCGTCTTATTCATCAAATCTTCACCCCCTTTGTAGAATGAAACAAATACTATAGACATTTCTACAAAAATAAAATTAGGTTCGTTTACCTCACCTAATATCTGTCACATACACATTATATCTCAAAATCTACTTTGTTTCAGCATTTTCACGAGTTTCACATTTTCTTCACATTTACTATGAGTCATAAAATATTCACTCGGATGAAATTGACTTTTATTTGCTTTGTTTTTAAGATCAAGTAGAGACTAATGCTTATTTACTTGCTTACTCTAGCATAAATTTCGACATTTTTATAGAAGGAAAGGTGAATAAAGTGCACAAATGGTTAAAAATTTATAGTGTCATCACCTCAATTGGCCTCCTCATTGTACTTATACAAGGTGCCCTCGTCACTAAGACAGGCTCAGGAGAAGGGTGTGGAGCAACGTGGCCACTTTGCTTTGGTGAGGTTATTCCTACCACCCCTGCCATTGAAACAATCATTGAATACAGTCACAGAATTGTTTCTGGACTAGTAGGGGCGATGATTATTGTTCTAGCTTTTTGGGCTTGGAAGCAACTCAAGCATATTCGAGAAACAAAAACGTTCTCGATCGCATCTGTTATCTTAATTATTTTCCAAGGGTTACTCGGAGCTGGAGCCGTCGTATTCGGTCAATCAAAAGCGATTTTAGCCCTACATTTCGGTATCTCAGCGATGTCTTTAGCTTCCGTTGTTTTACTCACGATTCTTGCATTTGAAGATGGTAAGGAACAAAAAGTAGCACCTAGAGTCACAAAGGGTTACAAATATTATCTCTTCTTTGTTATCACTTATTGTTACGCAGTTATTTATTCAGGAGCGTACGTAAAACATTCAGAAGCGACTCTAGCCTGCTCTGGTTTCCCTTTATGTAACGGACAACTATTTCCGGGATTATCTGGTCCAATCGGTGCTCATTATTTCCATAGAGTCGTTGGAACGATTCTCTTAGTTTTCCTTATCATCCTAATGACTTGGACAATCAAGCGTTACAAACATGAACATGTACTCTTATGGACAAGCATTCTAGCGGTCGTTTTGGTCATTGGACAATTTGCGAGTGGAATCTCTGTTGTATTTACTCAAAATGCCTTATCTGTTGGACTCATCCACGCGTTAATTATTTCTGTTCTTTTTTCCACACTCTCTTATATGGCGATGATTCTGACAAGAGCAAAGTCAATTTCATAAAAAAAATGACAGCAAAATTGCTGTCATTTTTTTATTTTAACCAGTTTCACTAACTATATACTTACTCTCCATCCTTAAAGAGTGAAATAGCTTTTTTTCTTTGAATACTATGATCTACTGTTGGTGCTGGATAGTCTTCGTTTATAACGCAATGATAGTTTTCCTGCTCATCTCTATCCATTTTCCAAGGTTCATGAATATATTTATCAGGAACTTTATTTAATTCTGGGAGGTAGTGGCGAATGTACACACCTTGTTCGTCAAAACGCTTTGACTGTGTAATCGGGTTAAAGATTCGAAAGTAAGGTACAGGATCAGTACCTACAGAGGCTGCCCACTGCCAGCCCCCGATGTTTGAAGAGGCATCATAATCAATCAGCATTTCTTCAAAATAACGTTCACCTAAGCGCCAGTCTAATAGGTAATCTTTTGTTAAGAATGACGCTGTAATCATTCTCATTCGGTTATGCATCCAACCTTCTTTTCTTAATTGTCGCATCGCTGCATCAACGATCGGAAAACCAGTCTGGCCCAACTTCCATTGTTCGAGTCGCTCTTCCTCTTGTCCCCATTTGATCTCCCGGTAGCGGCTCATCACTTCTTTTTCCTTGCTCTTTGGATGATAAAAATGAATCATTCGGTAAAAGTCTCTCCACGCTAATTCGCTTATGTAAACATCAGCACTATGACTATTCGCCTCAGATTCTATCACATGATGAAAGACTGACCGTACCGATAACACACCTGTTTTTAAGTATGGAGATAGTCGACTCGTTCCCACGATGCCTGGATAATCACGATGGCGCTCATACTCACTTAATCTCTCATCAATAAAAGTTTGAAGCCGTTGGATCGCATGACTTTCTCCGATTGCACCCCACGTACACTTACACGATGAAACGATTAGATTAAATAATTCCTCTGCTTTGTCGTCAATCACCTCAGATTTTAGTAGATAAGCTTGAATAATTTTAGTAGAGAGACTACGTGGCACTCTCTTTTGCTCACTTCTCCATGCTTTATAATAAGGCGTAAACACTTTATATGGGTGACCGTCTTTTTTTAATACTTGATCTGGAGTCGTCAAATAAGCATCTTCAAAACGATAGATCGGAATATTACGCGTTGCTAAATACTCTTCTGCCGCATCATCACGCTTACATCCCTCGCCTACTCGATCGTCATTAACAAACACTCCATCAAGATCATTATGTTTATAGAGGACTGCCTCTAGTGCTTCTTCAATCTCCCCTGTTACAATATGAAGGTCTCCTCCGAGCTCTTGTAGCTTTTTCTTAAAGTCCAAGACTGTCTGAAAAAAATAATCATGATGTATCGGTGTCGCGTCAGCTGTTTTAGGATCTAAATAAAAAAAGGCAAACCATTTGCCATTCGCTAGTTTGACTTGTTCAACTGCTTCATTTAATGCTGTTTGATCATGAAAGCGAAAATCTCTTCTAAACCAAACCGCTACTTTCTTATGCATAACAATCACTCCGTATAGTACAAAATAAGTACAATATCTACACAAACATCATACAATAAGGGAGTAAGCAGCACAAGATTAAGAGGCTGAATTGTAAGTAATTACAATTCAGCCTCTTATAATTATTATTCCTTCATCTCAATCAGTAAATCACCTGTTAAAATTGGTTCTCCATCTTGTACGAAGACTTCTTTTATCTCTCCATCAAACACTGCCTGAACTGTTGTTTCCATTTTCATCGCTTCGGTAATCATTAAATGATCACCCTTTTTAACTTTAGCACCCTTTTTCACAAGAGTTTTTACGACGGTTCCAGGCATCGATGCACCAATTTGATTCGGATTGTCTTTGTCCACTTTTGGCCGTGCAATAGTCGTTGTAGCTACGTTTAAATCTTTAATCACAACTTCACGTGGTTGACCATTTAATTCAAAGTAGACAATTCTTGTCCCATCTTCATGGGGTTTAGAGAGAGAAATAAATTTCACAATTAACGTCTTCCCTTTTTCAATCTCTACTTCAATCTCTTCCCCTAGTCGCATACCGTAGAAGAATGTTAACGTATCCAGAACGGACACATCTCCAAATTGACTACGGAAACTTTCAAAATCTGTAAATACTTTCGGATACAGAGCATATGAAAGCATGTCATGACTTGTCACTTGTCGATCAAGCTGCTTAAAGAGTTTTTCTTTGATCTCTTGGAAATCAACTGGATCCATACTCTCACTCGGTCTACCTTCTATCGGTGTTCGACCTTTTAAGATTAATTTCTGAAGCTTCTCAGGGAAACCTTGATACGGTTGTCCTAATTGACCTTCAAAAAATTCAACGACGGAATCAGGAAAATCAAGCGACTCACCACGAGTATATACAGCTTCTTCATTTAAATCATTTTGAACCATGTACAATGCCATATCACCGACAATTTTAGATGATGGAGTGACTTTTACAACATCTCCAAACATGTCATTAACAGTACGGTACATCTTCTTTACTTCATTCCATCGAGCTTCTAAGCCAACTGCTTTCGCTTGCTGTTGAAGATTGCTATATTGACCGCCGGGCATTTCATGTTCGTATACTTCTGTGTGGGGTGCGTTCATGCCACTTTCAAACCCAGCATAATATTTACGTGTACCTTCCCAGAATTCCCCAAGCTCTTCTAACGCTTTAATGTCTACGTTCGGCTTACGCGCCGAATCACTTAAAGCGTAGTAAAGACTGTTTGCACTTGGCTGAGATGTTAGGCCAGCCATAGAGCCTACCGCAACATCGACAATGTCGACTCCTGCATCAATCGCTCTAGCATAGGTAAATAAGCCATTTCCACTCGTGTCATGGGTATGCAAATGAATTGGAATATCAATTGTTTCTTTAAGAGTTGAAATAAGTTGGTACGCTGCTTCAGGCTTTAACAGTCCAGCCATATCTTTAATTCCAAGTATATGGGCACCCGAATTTTCTAATTCTTTAGCAAGCTTTTTATAGTATTCTAAATCATATTTAGGCCGCGCAGAATCTAAAATGTCACCTGTATAGCACATAGCTGCTTCAGCAATCTTGTTTTGATTACGTACTGATTCAATCGTCAGCTTCATGCCCTCGACCCAGTTTAAACTATCAAAGATCCTGAATACATCAATGCCTGCATGGCTTGACTTAGCTACAAATTCCTCTATCACATTGTCTGGATAGTTCTTATATCCGACAGCATTGGACGCACGAAGTAGCATTTGGAACAATACATTTGGAGATTGTTTACGAAGCGTTAGCAATCGTTCCCAAGGATCTTCATGTAAAAAGCGCATCGCCACATCAAAAGTTGCGCCACCCCACATTTCCATTGAGAACAGATTTGGAACCATACGTGAAGTTGGTTCTGCGATTCTTTTTAAATCATGTGTTCGAACGCGTGTTGCAAGCAACGATTGGTGAGCATCGCGGAATGTCGTATCCGTTAATAATACTTCTTTTTGTTCCTTTACCCATTTCGCTAATGCAACTGGTCCTTCTTGGTCTAGCATTTGCTTTGTGCCACTTGGGATAGGATCTGTTAATTTTAATTTAGGGACAGGAGGCAGATCAAGAACAGGCTTGTTTCCTTTTTCGAGTCCTGGGTAACCATTAACAATCGTTTCACCAATAAAGGATAGCATTTTCGTTCCACGGTCTTTTCGTTTCGGGAAAACAAAGAGTTCAGGTGTCGTATCAATAAATGATGTATTATATTGTCCATTTAGAAAACGCGGATGCTGAACAACATTTTCTAAGAATGCAATATTCGTCATAATTCCACGAATTCGGAACTCCCGTAAATTGCGTAGCATTTTTGCTGCTGCATTTTCAAATGTTAGT
This sequence comes from Bacillus sp. FJAT-45037, assembly GCF_002797325.1. GTDB lineage: Bacteria > Bacillota > Bacilli > Bacillales > Bacillaceae_D > Alkalihalophilus. The sequence continues at coordinate 1,873,297 of NZ_KZ454938.1, forward strand.
GCCCATGTCGATACTTTCACTAATAAAGAGTCGTAATAAGGAGTGATGACAGCGCCTTGGAATCCGTTACCAGCATCCAGTCGCACGCCAAACCCTCCACCTGTACGATAAGCATTAATTCGACCAGTGTCAGGCATAAATCCATTGCTAGGATCTTCTGTCGTCACACGTGATTGGATCGCATACCCGTTACAAACGACATCTTCTTGCTTTGGTATACCTAATAAAGGACTATGTAGCTCTTCTCCATTTGCAATCATTAATTGTGATTGAACAATGTCTACACCAGTGACCATTTCAGTAATGGTATGTTCCACTTGAACGCGAGGGTTTACTTCAATAAAGTAAAATTCTCCATCATCAGTCACTAAAAACTCGACCGTTCCAGCATTAACATATCCTACATTCACCATCAATTGAACTGCTGCCGCACAAATGCGCTCGCGAAGCTCTATGTCTAATGACACACTCGGAGCAATTTCAACGACTTTCTGATGTCTTCGTTGAACAGAACAATCTCGATCATATAAGTGAATCGTATGACCATGCTTGTCTGCTAGAATCTGAACTTCAATATGTTTTGGATTCTCAATGAATTTCTCGACATAGACTTCATCATTCCCGAAGGCTGATTTCGCTTCTGACTTTGCTCGCTCATAGGATTCTTTCATTTCTGATTCGGAGCGAACAATACGCATTCCTCGGCCGCCTCCACCTAAGGATGCCTTAATAATAAATGGATACCCATTCTCATCACCGAATTGTTTCACGTCTTCTAAACTTAATACAGTTCCATCACTTCCGGGGATGACAGGAAGATTCGCTTTAATGGCTTGTTCTCTAGCCTGAACCTTATCACCGAACATTATGAGGTGCTCGAGTTCTGGGCCAATAAAAATGATGCCTTCCTCGCTACAACGAGTCGCAAAATCAATATTTTCAGATAAGAAACCATAGCCTGGATGAATCGCATCAACATCATGCAGTTTCGCTACTTCGATAATATTTTCAATATCTAAGTATGCATCAATGGGCTTTTTTCCTTCGCCAACCAAATATGCCTCATCTGCTTTGTACCTGTGGTAAGCACCTGTGTCCTCTTTAGAATATATAGCCACAGTACGTATATGTAGTTCTGTACATGCTCGGAAAATCCTAATTGCAATTTCACCACGATTTGCCACCAATACTTTTTTAATGTTTGATAAACCATTCATTGATCTTTTCCTCCGCTCTACTCCGTATTCTCTCTAGAAGTGATGCTCTTACTCCGTACTTCTAGTATAGAGAAATTTTCATTCAGATTGCAAACAATTTTTCGACAGTTCTAAGTAGTCTATTAATTAAAAGCGCTTACATTATTGCGTGATTTATAATTTTGCGTGTTCCACAAAAAAGAGCCAAGCTACATTTAGATAGCTTGGCCTTTTTTATTTACGTAATGATGCTTCATGAAGGTCGGCTAATTTACGTTCTAATTCATTTAGTAACTTCTTACCTTCATCTTCCGAAACAAGCTCAAGGCGAATGGCAAAGTCAATTTCTTTAGACAAGCCAAACATCTGTGTATCTAACACCTCTTCATATAGAGGACACTGTGGCATCGTTAAATTTTCCATCTGCACTTGAATCAATTGTTGGATTTTTTCTGCATCAGATTTTAGAAGGGCATATGCTCGTTCATTATGTCCTGTCACCATGTCTTCAGACACGCTGTCCCCTCCTTACAAATTAAGGTCCTTGTCATTAATAGTATCTTTTTAGTTGAAAAATTGCAATGGTTTTACACGTCTTTAACTGATTTAATTGCAAATGATTTTCAACCTCGATTAAAAAATACTTAACTCATAATGACTAGATAAGGCCTCCAGCAGTTTCATTCCAGCAACACTATTTCCTTTTTCATCTAGCGCGGGACCGTAAATTCCAATTCCAATACCGTTTGGCACAGCACAAACAATCCCACCTGATACTCCGCTTTTAGCCGGAATGCCAACTCGTATCGCAAACTCTCCAGATGAGTTGTACATCCCACAAGTCACCATAAAAGTTTTTACAAGCCGTGATATTTCAAAAGGAATAATACGAACACCGTTTTCATCTTGTCCCCCGTTAGCTAATACATATCCTATTTTAGCTAGATCATCACAATTCACTTCAATCGCACACTGTTTCGTATAAAAATCAAGCAACTCGTCTACATCTTCATTAATGATTCCATGCTGCCTCATAAAATAACAAAGTGATCGATTTAAAAAAGCTGTATTAAACTCAGACTGAGCGACTTCTCTGTTGTATGTAACACTAGCTCGTCCACTCATCTTTCTTACTAACTGTAATAGCCGTTCTAAACGGATATCAGTTGAGTCTCCATGAATTAAATGGCTAACTGCAAGTGCCCCAGCATTAATCATCGGATTTAGCGGTTTGGAAACATGAGATTCTAGTTTGGTAATGGAATTATAAGGGTCCCCTGTCGGTTCCATCCCTACCTTCTTAAAAACAGCTTCTTCTCCATGATCTATTAGCGCAAGTGCAAGAGTTAGTACTTTTGATATGCTTTGTAATGTGAACATTTCCGTTTCATGACCAGCAGAAAAACATGTTCCTTGACCGTTATAAATAGAAACAGCGAGCGTTGATGAGTCCGCTTTGGCTAACGCTGGAATGTAATCTGCTACTTTCCCATTTAACGTAAAAGGACGAACATTCTCAACAATTTTCTTTAATTGATCTCCGTACTCACATACCATACCACTCACTCCATTACTCCATTTACTCTTAGCATAACCAAATGTGACAAAAACATCGGTACCCTTTATACTTGGTAAAGATTGAAGCTGATAGGAGGAAGATATGATGGAGGAATTTGTTTTTTTTATAGAAGGAAAAGTTGATCATCCGTTAACCATTGATCCGACTGTATGGATTTTTGATGAGCGCAAAGTTGATCTTACTACATATTTTACAGAAGAAAAGACTACGGTGGATGAAGTTACCGCTTACACTAAAGCAATCTCAGCACAGTGGGATAAAGAAATTACCGAGGGGTCTGCTCCGCCCAACCCAAACTCAAATGACAATAAGCTATCATACAATAAAAAAGAATTAACTACCGGGTCATTCGGTATGCCCTTAGCTCCTTTTTTAAGTCATTCCAAACCCCATGAAGAGATGCGTGAAGTGGTGATCGAGTGCGCACAAAAAGAAGATATTATCGTCCCGTATGAAGTTGCTACCTCGATGATTGTAGGCTTCTCGCAGAACGGTAAACCATTGCGCGATACTGGTCCAGTTCATCTTTACTATGGTGATGGCTCAAACCTTAATAGCCCAATTACTCATGTTACACGCTTGCGTTTAAAATAGTATCTCTAAAATTCCTAACCCCGCTAAAGATCTTTAGCGGGGTTAGAGGCGATACTTAGAGTAAGTCCGCCGCCAATTGAGCAAGTCCTGAGCGCTCCCCTTTTACAAGTTTTACATGACCACTAACTGTCTGGTCTTTAAACTTCTCAACAACGTAGGTTAGTCCGTTATTGTATTCATCTAAATAGGGGTGATCGATTTGTTGAGGATCGCCCATTAATACAATTTTACTGCGCTCTCCAACTCTAGTTAAGATCGTTTTCACTTCATGTTTTGTTAAATTTTGTGCTTCGTCAATTATGATAAATTGATCAGGAATACTTCTGCCGCGAATATACGTAAGCGCCTCTACTTGAATGGAACCCATTCCGGCTAAAATCTGATCGATCTCACCTGGCTTCTTTGTGTTAAATAAAAATTCTAAGTTATCATAGATCGGCTGCATCCATGGTCTAAGCTTCTCTTCCTTCTCCCCTGGTAAATAGCCAAGGTCTTTGCCTAGAGGTACAATGGGTCTTGCCACTACTAATTTCTTGTAAATCCCCATATCCTCTGTCTGCATAAGACCAGCTGCGAGTGACAACAACGTTTTACCCGTACCAGCTTTACCAATCATGGTTACGAGACTAATATCATCTCTTAACAGTAATTCAAAAGCCATTCGTTGTTGAACATTTCTCGGCCTAATCCCCCATACTTGATCAGGATCACTAACAAATGGTTTGACTTTTTTCCCGTCTGGTTCTACTTTGCCTAATGCTGAACCCGATCCACCAAGCGCATCTTTCATGATAATAAATTGATGCGGATAAAATGGATGCTTGGTCAATTCAGAGATAGGTAGCTCCCCTTGTGTATAAAAACGTTTCATGACATCTGCGTCAACATAGATTTCAACATATCCTGGATAGACAGAATCAAATTCCACCACACGGTCACTCAAGAAATCTTCAGCAGCTAAGCCCAACGCATCTGCTTTTACTCGGACGAGTGCATCCTTACTGACTAAGATGACTTGCCTACCATTAGGAAGTTCTTGTTCCTCGAGCATCAAGTTTAATGCGACCGCTATAATCCGGTTATCATTTGACATCTCTGCAAAAGAATCCTTTAATCGTTGAAAAGACTTATGATTCAACTCTACTCGAAGTTTGCCGCCTCCTCGCTCAATTGGTACCCCTTCATGTAACTTACCCTTCGTCCTAAAATTATCTATAAGCTTCGAGAAATGTCGCGCATTTCTTCCTACCTCATCCATGTATCTTTTTTTCGAATCAACTTCTTCTAAAACAACGGCTGGAATTACCACTTCATTTTCCTCAAAAGAAAAAATAGAGTGTGGGTCCTGTAGTAGTACGTTTGTATCTAAAACGTAGATTTTATTCAACATTCCGCCTCCTGACCAAGTATCGTTACGCTGCTTACTGATAAACTATGCTTTTAATCATCATAGTGTCCTTTAAAATGGCTAGATAAATAATGCTTACTCACTATTCACTATATGTAATAAGATGACAAGTTAGACGAAGAATCTATGACATTGGCGCAATTGTCTTTATCCAGTGTGTACTCATATCTATTTTTATACAAAAAAAACGACTTACACATAATGTAAGTCGTTTTTCATGGGAAGATTTCTACACTTGCTTTAGCGCGTCCATTACTTGCTTATCGAGCTTTGTGGCAGCATCGTGATCATAGGTTTTGTCGTACTCCGGATTCTGAACGATCTTTGCACCGTAAAACATCACATCTCGTACTTCTGTAACATCAATTTCAATTAATGATAATTTTAATGGAACACTTTCCATCTTCTCGACAGCCACGTTTGCCTTTCCGGAAATTGAATAAGTTGAACCGTTACCGATGACAGTTAAGACTACTCCCGGTTGCGCCAAAATATTTGTGATAATACGAGAGCGCTTGTCGATTGCAAACCTGACTTTTTTACTAGTTGGTGCATATACCCATGAAATTGCATTCACTGTTGGCGTGGTCGTCTCGTGATCAACCGTCGCTAAGTTTACATACCGTTCCTTTTGTAGGAGTGGTAACAACTCACTTGTAATTTCATGCTCTACTTGATTAGCCAAAGTCATCCCCCCATTTAATGTAATATCCTCACACTTATACTATACCTAGTTTAAACGATTTTTAAAACTTGTTTCTTTTTCACCCTTTGACCTTTACAATAGAGTATAAGCCAATAGACAACCTTTACGAAAGATATGATAGAGAAAACTACTTAAGAAGGATAGGAGTTGATTTTTTTGCGCGTTAAATGTGTACTTTGTGATAAAATCGACAAAATCGACGATCAACTACCATTAGCAAAACGGTTACGCAACCGTCCTATTCACACGTATATGTGTGAAAGTTGTGACGAGCGAATACGCGAGAGAACAATGGAGCGTCAAGCAACAGGTCAATTCACATTAACTTTTAAAGCACAAAAAGAAAGCGAGTGGTAATCATTACTGATCCACTCGCTTTTTTATTATTTTTCTTGGCGATGTCGATGAAGACGGTAGCGATAAATCGCTAAAAACAGTGCCGAAATCAATAACACAACAATAATTGGAGCCCCAAAAGCAAATTCCATCATCCATAACACGAAACACCCGATGATGAGCATAATGTAGACAACAACTTTTTTTAAGATCGGCAGTTCTCTTGCAAAACCGAGGTTAAACACAATAAGAGCTAAAATAATAATCACCACATAGGCGAGTAGCCCATACCACGGATTCTCAGCAGTTGCTTGCATCAACCAAGAGTAACCTTCTAAGTCAACTTCTTGTCCCTGTTGGTTGTTCAAGTATCCCCCAACCTTTCTATCCTATTGTTGCTTTGCTAACTTATTACGTTTTTCATTACGCTCACGCTCTGATTTTTGTAAAATCTTCTTACGTAAACGAATAGATTCAGGCGTTAATTCACAGTACTCATCCTCATTTAAGTACTCAAGAGCTTCCTCAAGTGTCAGAATACGAGGTTTTTTCATTGTAACAGTCGTATCTTTTGTTGCAGAACGCACGTTGGTTTGTTGCTTCATTTTCGTAATGTTTACAACAAGATCGTTATCACGAGTATGCTCTCCAACAATCATTCCCTCATAGATTTCTCTACCAGGCTCAACAAAGATAGTTCCACGATCTTCAACTTGCATAATACCGTATTGACTCGCTTTTCCTGTCTCCATTGATACTAGAACACCTTGACGACGTCCACCGACTTGACCAGCAGCCATTGGTTGGTAACCATCGAATGAGTGGTTGATGATTCCATACCCACGAGTTTGTGAAAGGAATTCTGTAGTGTAACCAATCAATCCACGAGCAGGTACCATAAATTCTAAACGAACTTGTCCACTACCTGTGTTAGTCATATTAATCATTTCACCTTTACGCTCTCCAAGTGATTCCATAACAGGACCTGTGTACTCTTCTGGAACATCGATCTGAACGCGTTCTACTGGCTCACACTTCACACCGTCAATGACACGGATAATTACTTCTGGTTTAGACACTTGAAGCTCATACCCTTCACGACGCATGTTCTCAATCAGGATCGATAAATGTAATTCACCGCGCCCTGAAACGATCCAAACATCTGGTGAGTTAGTATCTTCTACACGTAAACTTACATCTGTTTCAAGTTGAGCACGAAGACGCTCATCAATTTTTCTACTTGTGACAAATTTCCCTTCACGGCCTGCAAAAGGACTGTTATTTACAAGGAATGTCATTTGTAGAGTTGGCTCATCAATACGAAGAATTGGAAGGGCCTCTTGATGTTCAACAGGGCAAACCGTTTCCCCTACGTTGATTTGTTCCATCCCAGATACCGCAATTAGATCTCCAGCTTTCGCTTCTGTAATCTCGGTACGTTTTAATCCTAAGAAACCGAATAGTTTTGTAACACGGAATTGTTTGACTGACCCGTCAATTTTCATTAATGCTACTTGTTGACCTACTTTAATCGATCCACGGAATACGCGACCAATACCAATACGTCCTAAGTAGTCATTGTAATCAAGCATCGTTACTTGGAATTGCAATGGTTCAGAGCTATTATCAATAGGAGCTGGGATCTCGTTAATGACCGTCTCAAATAATGAGCTCATATTTTCATCTTGTTTCTCAGGGTTCATACTAGCTGTCCCATTAATGGCAGATGCGAATACAACTGGGAAGTCAAGTTGATCTTCATCAGCACCAAGGTCAATAAATAAATCAACCACTTCATCAACTACTTCTGTTGGACGAGCAAAGTCACGGTCGATTTTATTTACAACAACGATTGGCGTTAACTTTTGCTCAAGTGCTTTTTTCAATACGAAACGAGTCTGTGGCATACAACCTTCATATGCATCTACAACAAGTAGTACTCCATCAACCATTTTCATAATACGTTCTACTTCACCACCAAAGTCTGCATGACCAGGTGTATCCATAATATTTATTCGAGTATTCTCATAGTTAATTGCTGTATTTTTAGCAAGGATTGTAATTCCACGCTCTTTTTCAAGGGCATTAGAATCCATTGCTCTCTCTTCAACTTGTTCATTTTCACGGAATGTCCCCGATTGTTTTAATAGTTCATCCACTAGGGTTGTTTTCCCGTGGTCAACGTGGGCGATGATTGCGATATTACGTATATCATTACGGTGTGTCATTAAATTCTCTCCTTATTTGTCGATTAACTGTATAAGTATAGCACAAAAAGATACTAAATGGGCAAATCGATTATAAACCTCAAAATATCTTTAACGTATTTGTCACATTGTCGGGGTTTTTCTTACACAGATTTCAAGTTAAACTAAAATAAGTGATAGAATCTTAGGGGGAGTTATTGATGAAAAAGGAGAATGTTTTGTTTTTATTGTTAGCGATCATCACAGTTCTATGCATTATGAGTATCGGGGTAGCTGTAGCTGAGCGTAGCATGATTATTGCTTTATTATCTTTAGTCGGTATTACAATTGCACTATTTTTAGGCATTTCTTTACGAAAAAAACGAAGAGAAGTTAGTGAATAAGATAGAAGCTACAAAAAAGCAAGCTTGAGTAAACTCGAGCTTGCTTTTTTGTTAATATTCTTCGCCCACATATGATGAGACGATTTCTTTATGTAAATGAGGTTTTGCTGCTAAAAGTGTTCCTGAATCCGATAAAGATAACGGATCTCCATGAAAATTAGAAGCTGCACAACCAACTTCATTTAAAATAACTAAACCTGCTGCATAGTCCCAAGGTGATAACTGAACACTTAAATATCCATCCAAACGATCTGATGCTACGTATGCTATTTCGAGCGCTGCAGAGCCGTATGTACGGATACTTCTTACGTCTCTTACCATTGCTTTTAATGGATTTTGGTACGGATGTTTTGTTTCCACAAGCCACCGTGCGTTTAGCCCAATAACTGATTCGTGCAGTGGTCGCTCTTTCACCGGAGGAAGTTCTTGTTTGTTTAAAAACGCTCCGTGTCCTTTAACGGCATGAAACAATTCGTCGCGCATTACATCATAAATCAGACCGATCATTCCAATTTTATTATGGTAGACCCCAACAGAAATAGCAAAATGTTGTTTTTGGTGAATGAAATTCATCGTTCCGTCAATGGGATCAATAATCCAAATCGTTCCATCTAATGATGGCTCTTCATCCGCAATTCCTTCTTCTCCAAGAAAATAGTGTTCTGGAAATTGCTTTTTAATACGTTCGTAAAAGAATGCCTCGATGGCACGATCGACTTCCGTAACAAGGTCATCCGGGTTCGTTTTGGATTCAATGTCTATTGGGCCAGCTAATGTCTCTTTGATTTTTTGACCTGCCTCATAAATCCAATCTGTAGCAATACTTTCTATCTCTAACCAATTTGTCGACATAACGCTGCCCCCTTCGGCTCTCATTTAGCAATGTGTTCTCAGTTTATTATGACATAATCTTTGCTAAATGAAAATGAAGATGCCATATCGGTTTCAGTTTTGGCCATGCAGTTTAACGATAAAAGAAAGTATGAACAAAAAAGCGAAGAATCCCTTCGCTTTTTTCAAATTGATTGATTACTTTCTATGTTTAAATTATTGTTGCAGTTGAGTGAGTTCATGTGACAATGCCTCAAGTCTACTTTTGGTTTGATTAATCAGGACTAAATCTTCCTGTAACATTGCATCGTGCATTGTGACAAGTTCATAGTCAATCTCAAGCCTTAACACGGGAATACGCTTCTCACGATCAATGTGTTTCACTTCCTGCATGACTTGTTTCATTGCACAACACTCCTTTTTCATTATCGTTCCATGCCGTAACCACATAAAAGGTTTATTTACTAAATTTTCAGTTAATTTTGTTATTTGTAGTATAGCATATGTTAAGACAAGATAAAAAGCAACCAATGATTAATTTCTTTTTGAAGTTTTTTCTGATTGCCTAGGCTCTAAACATGCTTTCTTCTATTTGGTTATGATAGGATTATAGAACAATTTATTTAGGAGGCAACCTACTATGATTAAGCTCGCATTTACTCAAGAGGACTTTGATATCTTTACGATCGAGGGCCTTGAGCCACGTATGGAAGCACTAAAAACACAAATCCGTCCTAAGTTTGAAATGTTAGGACACGAACTTTCACCTACCCTCTCTGCTTATATTGGAGATGAGATGTTTACTCATATTGCGAAGCATGCTAGAAGAAAAGTAAACCCACCTAATGATACATGGGTCGCTTTTTCAGCCAATAAGCGTGGGTATAAAAAATTACCTCATTTCCAAATTGGACTATTCGAGTCTCATCTCTTTGTCTGGTTTGCCATGATCTATGAAGCTCCGCAAAAAGGTGTGTTCGCACAAGAGCTCTTAAAAGATCCAGGTCATTGGTTAACATCTCTACCAGACCATTTTGTTTGGTCGATTGATCACATGAAGCCAGAGGCTATTAAACATGCTGATCTTAATAAAGAACAATTTATTTCAATGTTAGAGCGTCTAAGGGACGTAAAAAAAGCTGAACTACTTTGCGGAATTCATATTGATCGTAATGATCCGTTACTAGCAGATGGGCAAGCACTCATTGATCATATAGAAAAAACGTACCATACGCTTCTCCCCCTCTATCAACAGGCACAAAAAGCATCTGTATTATCTTGACATCAAAAAAACTGACCAGCATATCAAAAGCTGGTCAGCTTTTTTTTGTTTACATTTTTACGATCTTATTTTCTTCTAGTTCCCGAGCCTTTTTGATCGTATGGTAACATGAGACTTTTGATTGATACTCATAATCTTTAAATACTTGCTTCTCTTCACTTTTTGAAGGAACAATTTCTTTAAAGCGACGATACTTATTTAGTAACTCGTCACGCTTTACACCATTCTGATTAGCTTTTTCAATCGATTGAAAGAATTCAACCACATCAATCACTTCTTGCGTTGACCAATCAATGGAAAGCGGCATGTTTATTTCCATTCTTTATTCACCTCATTTACCTTTTTCGGATATTACGTCCATCGCTTTCGTATATCGTTTCCTTCAGAGATGATCCGCTTGAACAACTCATCGACAGAAGGTACGTCTTTAATCCGACCGATAACTTGACCTGCCCAACCAAAACCTTCTTCTTCCTCACCATTATATATGTAGGCTTTGTTTGCTTCCCCACTTATATACGTTTTAAGCGCTTCGTATGTTGGTGTTTTTTCTTCAATTTCTAAGATTTTTTCTGTCCATACATTTCGAATCGCTCGAGCTGGGGCACCTATTGAACGTTTAATGACAACTGTATCTTCTTCACTCGCGTCCATGATGCGTTCTTTATACAGCGGACTTGCATGTACACATTCTTTTGTCGCGATAAAGCGAGTACCCATTTCAATACCCTCTGCTCCAAGCGCCAATGCTGCCATCATACCACGACCGTCTCCAATTCCTCCAGAAGCAACCACAGGGATGTTGACCGCATCAACCACTTGCGGAATTAACACCATTGTACCCGTATCTGAGCGCCCAAGATGCCCCCCACCTTCTTGACCAACGACCATTACCGCATCTGCTCCAAGTTCTTCTGCTTTCTCTGCTTGGCGCCTTGCCGCAACTAAAACTAAAGTCTTAATTCCAGTTCCGTTTAATTGATCAAAGATTGGCGTAGGATTTCCTCCGGTCATGGATACGACTGGGACTTTTTCGTCAATCGCTACTTGGAGCATGTGTTCAAATGGACGGCCATGCTGTCCTATCGCAAAGTTTACACCGAAAGGCTTCTTCGTTTTTTTACGTACCGCTCTTATTTCATCTCTTAGCGCTTCTGGTGTTTCAAGCGACATCGCTGTAATCTGTCCTAGACCTCCTGCTTCTGAAACCGCTGCTGCAAGGTCAGAGTAAGCAAGGTAAGCAAGTCCTCCTTGAATGATTGGATACTCAATTCCTAATAATTTCGTTACTCTTGTTTCCCACATACGTATTCCCCCTCAAATTCAAAGACTTCGAATAAATTCATGAATAATCTGACTTCATTTCTTAGTGTACCATAGCTCTGTTTTAGGGGCACAGTATGAAAATCATGAACATTTTCAAAAATTTGTTTCTATGCAGAGTAGTCTTTGTTTTGGTATACTCAAATTTGTTTTACTAATCGTTAGGCTAGACCTACATATAATGAGGTGAGTTTGTTGTCACAACAAAAGTTAACCCCACTATTTACAGGGGTACGTAATCATGCAGAAAAGAATCCTGTTCAATTTCATATACCTGGACATAAAAAAGGCACAGGGATGGACCCTGAGTTTCGCAACTTCATCGGGGAGAACGCATTGTCAATTGATCTAATCAACATCGCTCCATTGGATGATCTTCACCATCCTCACGGCATCATTAAAGAAGCTCAAGAGCTTGCAGCTGAAGCATTCGGTGCCGATTATACGTTTTTCTCTGTACAAGGAACAAGCGGGGCAATTATGACCATGATCATGTCAGTTTGTGGACCTGGAGATAAAATAATTGTTCCACGGAATGTCCATAAGTCGATTATGTCAGCCATTATCTTTTCAGGAGCTACACCGATCTTTATCCATCCAGAGATCGATCCTGAACTTGGCATTTCACATGGTATTACGCTCGAATCGGTGGAAAAAGCATTAGAAGCGCATCCGGATGCCAAAGGTCTACTTGTTATCAACCCAACGTACTTTGGTGTGTCAGCAAACTTAAAGAAAATTGTTGAGATCGCCCATTCTTATTGCATCCCAGTCCTTGTTGATGAAGCACATGGCGCGCATATTCATTTCCATGACAACCTCCCTTTATCTGCGATGCAAGCAGGTGCAGACATGGCAGCAACGAGTGTTCATAAGCTCGGAGGATCAATGACACAAAGCTCGATATTGAATGTAAAAGAAGGACTTGTTTCACCTAAACGTGTACAATCGATTATTAGTATGCTAACGACTACATCCACTTCCTATGTATTGTTATCTTCATTAGATGTGGCGAGAAAGCGTTTAGCCACAGAAGGAAAAGCATTACTTGACCAAACAATTGCTTTAGCCGAACAAGTTCGAAAAGAAATTAATGAAATTCCAGGATTCCGATGTGTCGGAAGAGAAATTTTAGGCTCTAAAGCAACTTTTGATCTCGATCCGACAAAACTAATTATTTCCATTAAGGATTTGGACATTAACGGTTATGAAGTGGAAAACTGGTTACGTGATCACTATCATATCGAAGTTGAGATGTCGGATCTTTATAATATTCTTTGTATCGTTTCATTAGGCGATACAAAAGACAAAACGAATATACTCGTTGAGGCGCTAACAAAGCTCTCTGAGACCCATCAACGTTCTTCAACATTAAAACCTAAAGCAGTCTATGTACCTAATATCCCTACTTTGTCCTTGTCTCCACGTGATGCTTTTTATGCTGAGACAGAGGTTATCCCATTTGATGAGTCAGCAGGTCGAGTCATCTCTGAGTTTATTATGGTCTATCCACCAGGAATCCCTATTCTGATTCCTGGTGAGATTATAACAAGGGAAAACCTTTCCTACATTGAAGAAAACCTTCAAGCAGGACTCCCTGTACAAGGTCCAGAAGATGGCTCTTTTCAAACGTTACGAGTAATCAAAGAACACCAAGCCATTAAATAAAGAAAAAAAGCATGTTCTTCAATAGATTGAAGAACATGCTTTTTGATTATTTTTGCTTAGGAGTTGATTTACATTGAATGCAGTTTTGACCTTTAGCATAAAGTTTTGTAACCTTTTCACCTTCAAAGTGTTCAATTGTCTTGTTGCACGTTTGGCAAATGATTGTACCCATATGAGCATCCCCTTTATGCGTTTTTGTAAGCGGTTAACTTTCTATAACCTTATAATAATATGTCACAATCGATCCGTCAATAGTTAATTTGTATAACACATTTAATTATATTTCTGTCTAATGTGTTCTACTCAACGTCATGAAGTTATTTCTTTTATATCTATAAAAAAAGCCTGCAAATATGCAGGCCCCTAAGTAAATTCGTCATATTTCGATTCAATAAATCTTGTCACTTCTTTAATAAAGATTAAATCATCTGTAGAAACCGTATAGGTTGTATGTGGAATTTCAAAAAACAATTGACCTATTAAATGATGACCTTTGTAAAAAGGAGCAATAATAAATTGATTATCGTCATCCATCTCAAAAACGATCTCGCCTCTAACCGCAGCAATACTTTGTAATCCCTCACCAAACGGGACGTCACCTTCACTTGGTGGGAGCCCCGCAAAAGTTACTTGAGCAAACTCTGTTTCTTTGACTTCATATAATGAAACCGAAAACTGAGTAACTTTTTCACTGACTAGTTTAAACACGATTCCATGATAGAAATCCGTTAACGACTTAGCGTAATCAGGTACAGAGCCAACAGCTAGTCGTAATTCATCTAGTAATTCTGATTTATCAACCACTGCCTATGACCTCCACAAAAATACTCATAAGCTGTATAAGAACAGCCTATGAGTATAGAATACCATATTCTAAATGAAGATAAATGAAAGCTTCAGTCGTTTTTTGTCACAACCTTCATCATCTCCAAATTCGAGTTAATACTTCTGTCACCTCTGCTTGTGTAAGTGGCTTCCAAAATAATTCACCATAAATTAATAGATCTTGATGTAGATGAAGTCCTGATAAATCTTTGTTTACTGCACCACTTGTCCCTGAATTTCCGACATATCCAATGATTGTTTCTGAGTTGACTCGATCTCCAACTTGCAACTCATCTGGAATGGAGTCTAGATGGGCAAAACGATTCATAACACCGTTAGGATATTGCACCCATACTTGCATCCCACGTAAACGGTCAAATATATATTCAGGTGTCTCACCGAGTTCAGCAGTGATTGCTAAATCTTGATTCCGTACTCCAGGCGAAGGATATTCTTCGTAATCATGATCTACGCGAACAACAATCCCTTCACCCATTGCATAAATCGGCGTGTCTGTATTTATATTTCCTCCTGATGAAAAGTCGTACCAATCGATTCCCTCATGAAAGCCATTTCGATACGCCCTTGGTGCACCTGGTAAATGGCTTGGCACCGTACTGACTTCAGCATCTTTAATAGGTTTTTCTAGAAACTCAAGATGTTCGACCATTTGATCAACTGTCCATTGATCAAAATTAAAAGATGTAGGCGGTCCACCCACCGCCTCAGATGGTCCTAGCCATGCGATTTTTGCTACATCCTCACCATAGGTAACAGGAATATTTAACCCTTGTTCTATAAAAGCGGTCGGTAAATACACATTTTGTTGATCATCAATCGTAAAATAGATGTCTTTTGTCGCTAAGTACTCGCCATTCCGTTCAAGCACAGGCACTTCATCAACCATATAAAAGCGGTCTTCATGTATCGTTAATTGGAGGGTGCGATGAAGTTCATCAAATATATACTGACCACCTGTAACATTGATGAGATCATCTAGATGAAAGAAGGCCCCTTCACTTTTTACCTCGATAGGCACTTCTTCAATCTGTTCAGCTTTTAGATCTTCTTTCTCTTTTTCTGCTTGTTCTTGTTCTTGTTCTGCTTCACTTGCTTGTTGACAAGCTGTGATCAAAACAAGGAGGAACAACAGCATCAGTCCAATACGTTTCACTTTTCTCATGCCTCTCATTTCTATTTCAAATTTTTACTTATCGCTTTTACTTCTTACTTACTCATCTAGACCTTTAATGGTCTTAGGATCTACTATGTTGTACCCTTTGTTTTTTAAGCCTTGTACAATTTCTGTTAACGCTTCCGAAGTCCATTCACGGTCATGCATAAGCAAGTTAGCACCTTCTGATAAATATGGTGTGTTTACCATAATATCTGCTAATGCGTTTGCTTCTGTATATTCCGCTTCCCAGTCATACCCATAGGTCCAATTCATCATTACCATACCCTCGTCTGCGACAATTTGATTTGATTCATCAGTATTCACCCCAAACGGTGCTCGGAAAAAACGAGGTCGCTCGCCAATTATTTCTTCTATCAGATCATTTAAAGCAACAATCTCTTCATATTGTTCTTCTTTAGCTAATTGGTTTAAATTCGGGTGATTCATCGTATGATTACCAATCTCAAAGCCCATCTCATATATTTCCTTTAACGCTTCTTGGCCTTCATCATCACGAATAAAGTGACCATTCACAAAGAAAATAGCACCTGTACCTAGATCTTTTAATTGCTTAGCCATGTCTAACCCATATTGATTAGGGGCATCATCGATAGTTAATAAAACCACTTTTGGGTCTGCTCCATTAATTGGCTCTACTTTCCAGTTATTGGGGTTTATTTCATACATCAATTCAACTTCATCTTCTTTATCGAGGTTTACATCTTCTTCTTTAGCATCTTCCGTATTTTCATCCTTATTATTTATTTCTGCTTCGCGTTCGACTTCTTCTGACTTTTCGTTATTATCTAGCTCGTCCCCTATAGGTTCTGTTGAATCTACATCATCTGAAGTATCGAACGCATTTGAACATCCTAGTAACAATATAGAAATCAGAGCTACAATCGCACTATATACCAATATTTGTTTCATCCTTCGTACACCCCTTGTCTTCTAGTAACCGTTAAATCATATCAAACTTTTTCCTAACATGGTAGCTGTGTATAACTTCTTTCGACATGATTCATACTAATTGATAATGAAGTCTAGTGTCTAAAGGGGTATTTCATGCGTAAACACGTTATTATCGGTCGTAGAGTGTTAAAAACTGGTTTAGCTGTTTTTGTTACAGCTTTCATATGTCATTGGCTAAATCTCCCTGCAACCTTTGCCGTTATTACTGCCATTGTGACCATTGAACCTACGGCTGTCGATTCATTAAAAAAAGGATTGATCCGACTACCTGCCGCATCCATAGGAGCGAGCTTTGCCATTTTATTTGATGTAATACTTGGACAATCTGCTCTCACATATTCATTAGTCGCCATGCTAACAATCGTTGCATGTTCGAAATTTAAATTAGATACGGGAACTTTAGTCGCTACACTAACAGCTGTCGCAATGATTCCTGGTACCACCGATCATGTCGTTGTTGATTTTTTAACAAGGATGTCAGGTACATCAACTGGAATCATCGTGTCTACACTTGTAAATTTCGTGATATTACCACCAAAATTTGGACCTATTCTCGTTGAGAAGGTAGATGCTTTATTTATAAGAACGGCTACCACATTAAATGAGACAATGCGGCACCTACTTTTCGATAACGAGTATGACCGTACTCATTATTATCGTGAATTATATATACAACTCACAGAAACGTATAAACTCACACAATATCAGTATGATGAGTGGCGTTATCGAAAATCCAATGAGTTTGAGCGACGTTCATTTGGTTTCTTAAAAAAGAAACTTGATTACCTCCACCTTGTCTTATTTCACATTGGAAAATTAAGCCACATACGAATGAACCATCATATAACAAACGAAGAGAAAGAAGCTATGATGGACACTATTCGTTCCTTTAGTCAGATCATTGAAGATCCGCTACACCAAATGGCCACTAATCATCATTCATTAATGGAAGACATAAAAAAACAACGTGGTCCAAATAGCCTTAGTGAAGAAACTATGACTATAATTTGTCATGAACTGATCTCATTACATCAAGTAGCTAAAGAACTAGCTAGTATTACTGCTGATGAGCGGCGTTTTTCTATTCAAGAAGAATCCTATCCTCGCTATATTTTCAAAGGTGATTTTCAATATGAATGAGTCGATTTGAATTTGATTTATGAATAAAAACTAAAAAATGTCGAATCACGCGTTTATCCACTCGTTAAATAGGCTAAAAGATATAAGCCAACATCTATTCTTTACTTTACAGTGACTTATCGTTGTCAGTTTAAGTCGAATTATGGTAGGTTAAAGGTTGTGCTAAAAATACATATATGTTTTTCGAGAAAGGTGGTTTTTCAATGCAAAAAATTACGCCTGTATTTATCATATCTGTGGTAATAGCTGTAGCTTTTATTGCATGGGGCATTATCGCACCTCAAAACCTTGAACTAGTGACCAAAACAGTTCAAGGCTTTATTACAGACGAGCTAGGATGGTTTTACCTCCTTGCGGCAACCGGTTTTTTACTCTTTTCTATCTACTTAATTTTTAGTCCTTACGGTAGAATACGACTAGGGAAGCCTGATGAAAGACCTGAGTACAATTATTTAACATGGTTTTCCTTCCTATTTACAGCTGGTATGGGTATTGGTTTAGTTTTCTGGGGAGTAGCAGAACCAATGTATCACTTCTTTGACCCACCTAGTGCAGAATCAGCAACAAACGCTGCAGCAGGGGAAGCGATGCGTTATTCTATCTTCCATTGGGGATTACACCCATGGGCAATCTACTCCGTTGTTGCTCTAGCGCTTGCTTATTTTAAGTTTAGAAAAGATTCACCTGCTGTTATGAGTGCCATCTTTAGACCTCTAATTGGCGATCGAGTTAATGGCAGCATTGGGATTATGATTAACGTCCTTGTTGTTTTCGCCACTATCTTTGGTGTTGCTACTTCACTTGGTTTTGGTGCTGCGCAAATCTCAGCTGGGCTTGCTTATTTAATCCCAGGATTAGGCTCATTTAGTGACATTGGATTGCAATTAATAGTTATCGTCATTGTCACTATCCTGTTTATGATTTCAGCTCAAACTGGACTCAATAAAGGGATTCGTATCTTAAGTAAAGTAAATGTTTACTTAGCTGTCCTACTAATGCTTTTTGTGCTATTTTTCGGACCTACAAGTTACATTATGGGGGTATTCACTCAAGGTATTGGTAGTTATGTTCAAAATTTAGTCGGAATGAGCTTTAGATTAGATGTCTATAATTCCGAAACCACTTGGGTCGAAGGATGGACGATCTTCTATTGGGCTTGGTGGATTTCTTGGGCGCCGTTTGTCGGAACATTTATTGCGCGCGTTTCTAGAGGACGTACGATTAGAGAATTCGTCATTGGTGTCTTAGCTGTACCTGCTTTATTCGGGGCTTTATGGTTCAGTGTCTTTGGCGGAACAGGAATTTACTTACAACGTGAAGGCATTGCAGATATTATGGGCACAATGAGTGATTCAGGTATGGAAGTGGCCTTGTTTGCAGTATTAGAGCAGTTCCCATTAGGACTAATTATGTCAATCATTGCTGTGTTCCTTATTTCATCATTCTTTGTCACATCAGCTGACTCAGCAACTATCGTTCTCGGCATGCAAACAACAAACGGTAAGTTAAATCCTCCAAATTCAGTGAAATTCGTTTGGGGTCTTATCATTTCAGCTATGGCTGCGATCCTTCTAAGTTCACCAGAAGGACTTGGAGCATTGCAGACTGCTGCAATTATTGCCGCCTTACCTTTTACAGTAATTATGATCTTTATGATCGTTTCTCTTATGAAATCATTACAAGAAGAGAAAGAGATTTTAGTAACCGATAAAGAACGTATGCGTCAAGAACGCTATGAAATAAAGCAAGAAAAGGAAGCGTTAAAACAAGAAAAGAATCGATTAAAAGAAGAGAAAGCTTCTTTTAAGAAAAAGGACTAAAAAGATTAATTGAAAGAACTTATGCATCCCGCATAAGTTCTTTTTTTGTACATTACAAAGAGAAAACGATGTTGCTTTTAGGTTACAATTCGATTACTTATCCAATCTCTTGGTTTGAAGCATGCTAGAATGAGGTAACTAATGAATAGATCATATTTATTTAAAGGAAGTGACATACATTCATGGAAAAACTGTTATTTATTTTCATAACGTCTTTATTCATGCTAACAGGTTGTGTCTCTCCTACTTCAAGCGTTCACTCAAACCTACCTTCTGAAACAAATACAGAAATGGTTACGATTCTTTTTTCTGACCCTGCTTCTTATGATAAAGAACACACCTATTATGATGCATTACTTGAGCTTCAAAATAACTACCCTGATCAGATCACATCATTTCAAATCATTGAGGCTGATGACAAAGATCCGATCAAGCAATTTGCTGTTGAAACCTTTCCTACAATGTTAATCATCCAAGGAGATAACATTCATTTAAGAATGGAAGGAAATCATGTAAAGGAAGATATTGTAGCGAAGCTTCAACAAACTTTTAGATTGCATCAAGGTACGGATGATCCATCTAATTATCATATAAACAAACAGGGATGAACGCCATTTTTATGGTGTTCATCCCTGTTTGTTTATATGATTGGAAACGGTCCAAACGGGCGAGTCTGATAGTATTCATCTAATGCGGTTTCCGTCATCTCTCTCCAGCCGCTGAAAGTCGTTGTGGATTGAAGAAACTCATCCCATCCCTCTTCTGACTGCTCAAAATCTTTAAGTGTAACGATATTCTTTGTGCTACACTCAATAAACTCTTGATAGCTTGTAAATATCGTGTGTTTTTTCATAAATTGATCCGAAAATAAAAGTGGAAGTGGAATATGACTCATTGTTGATAAGGCACCCAGTGTCATTTTTAAAAGAGATTTTAACTTCACCTTTCTCACCTCAATTAGTTAGTAGACTTATTGGAGTACCTTCGGATGTCCGATCAGTTCTGCTTTGTCTTACTATAAATCATATTAATCCGAGTTGTCAAATGTGAATTAAATACTAAAAAAAGAACCACTCGGATTATCGAGTAGTTCTTTTATAAAATGATTATTTTACGATATGGATTGGTGTACCTAAAGCAACCTCTGCTGCTTCCATAGTGATTTCACCTAATGAAGGATGCGCATGAATAGTAAGAGCGATATCTTCCGCTGTCATACCAGTTTCAATAGCTAGTCCAAGTTCAGCAATCATATCAGAAGCGTTAGGGCCTGCAATTTGAGCACCGATCACCAGACCATCTTCTTTGCGAGTGATAAGCTTCATGAAGCCATCTGTATCGTTAAGAGACAATGCACGACCGTTCGCTGCAAACGGGAATTTAGATGCTAAAGCATCATATCCTGCTTCTTTTGCTTCTTTTTCGTTGTAACCAACTGAAGCAAGCTCTGGGTCAGAGAATACTACAGCAGGGATAGCTAAGTAATCAATTTCAGACTTTTCACCAGCAATAGCTTCCGCTGCAATCTTACCTTCGTAAGATGCTTTATGAGCTAACGCAGGACCTTCAATAACGTCACCAATCGCATAGATGTTGCTTACGTTTGTGCGGCATTGCTTGTCTGTTTTGATTACGCCACGATCTGTCATTTCAATGCCGATTTGCTCAAGACCAAGTTCATCTGTGTTTGCTTTACGTCCAACTGTTACTAGTACGTAATCTGCTTCAAACACTTCTTCTTTGCCTTTTATTTCAGCTTTCACTGTCACACCGTTGTCTGTTTCTTCAACGCCTTGCGCCATTGCTTCAAAGTGGAATTGAACATTGTTTTTCTTTAACCTGCGTTCAACTAGTTTACCCATCTGCTTTTCAAAACCAGGAAGAATTTGCTTGCCACCCTCTAAAACAACAACTTCTGTACCCATATTAGAATAAGCACCGGCAAGCTCAATACCAATGTATCCTCCACCAATTACAACCATCTTTTTAGGTACTTCTTTAAGAGCAAGCGCACCTGTAGAATTGATGACGCGATCTGTATATTTAAAGCTAGGAAGTTCAATTGGGCGAGAACCTGTTGCGATGATACAATTTTTGAAATTGTATGTTTGTGAACTTTTCTCATCCATAATACGAACTGAGTTCTCAGATGCGAAATACGCTTCACCTTGAACAATCTCAACGTTATTACCTTTTAGAAGGCCTTCCACACCGCCTGTTAATTTTTTAACGACAGATGCTTTCCACTCTTGAACTTTTTCAAAGTTTATGGAAACACCTTCTGCAATAATCCCCATATCATCAGAATGCTTCGCATTGTGATAACGATGACCTGCTGAGATTAGAGCTTTTGATGGAATACAACCTACATTCAAACATACACCACCAACAGTTCCTTTCTCAACGATTGTTACTTTTTGTCCGAGTTGGGCTGCACGAATTGCTGCAACGTACCCTCCTGGACCTGAACCTATGACAAGTGTGTCTACTTCATTTGCGAAATCTCCAACAACCATTCATTACCCCTCCATTAATAGTAATTGTGGATCATTTAACAGACGTTTAATGTGGTTTAAAGCATTTTGAGCTGTTACCCCATCAATTAAACGGTGGTCATAGCTAATAGAAAGTGCCAACATTGGTGCTGCGACAATCTCGCCATTTTTTACGACTGGCTTCTCTTCAATACGACCAATACCTAGAATAGCGACTTCTGGGTGATTGATAACTGGTGTAAACCATAGACCACGAGCAGAACCTACATTAGAAATTGTAGCTGATCCACCCTTCATTTCTGCACCACTAAGTTTACCATCACGAGCTTTAACTGCCAACTCATTAATTTCATCCGCTAGTGCATAGATGGATTTACGATCTGCATCTTTAACGACCGGTACAAATAAACCGTGTTCAGTATCAGCGGCAATTCCGATGTTGAAGTATTTCTTGTAAACAATCTCTTCGTTCGCATCATCAATAGAAGCGTTAAGAGATGGATACTTACGTAGAGCTGCTGTAAGAGCCTTAACAACGTATGGTAAGTACGTAAGCTTCGTACCTTGTTCTGCTGCCGTTTCTTTATATTGTTTACGGTGAGCAACTAATGCTGATACTTCGATCTCATCCATATGGGTTACGTGAGGAGCTGTGTGTTTCGAGTTAACCATTGCTTTTGCAATTGCTTTACGAACACCTTTGAATGGTACACGCTCTTCAAGTTCTCCAACTGGAATTGACGTTGGTTCAGACTTTGTAGCTGTTGGTTGCGAAGTCGTTTCTTCAGTTGATGTTTCCGCTTGTGTTTTCTCAGTAGTAGATCCACCAGTTAAGTGGTTTTCAACATCTTCTTTCAAGATACGACCATTTTTACCGGTACCTGAAACTTGCTTAATGTTAACCCCTTTTTCACGAGCAAACTTACGAACAGATGGCATAGAGATGACGCGTGTATCATCATCGTCATCAGACGTCGTTTCAGCTGCAGGAGCTTCCTCTTTTTCAGTTTTTGCAGGCTCAGCTTTTTCTTCTTTAGGCTCTTCAGCTGGTGCACTTTCCTCTTCAGGGTTCATGTCGCCAGCATCAATTGTAATGAGTACATCCCCAACGATACTTACTGTTCCTTCTTCAACTTTCACTTCTAAGATTTTACCCTCTACAGGAGATGGGATCTCAACAACCGCTTTATCATTTTGAACTTCAAGAAGAATATCGTCTTCTTTAATTTCGTCACCAGGTTTAACGAACCATTTTACAATTTCACCTTCGTGAATTCCTTCACCAATGTCAGGCAGTTTAAATTCATATGCCACTTTGAAGTGCCTCCTTTTTATAACCATTTAAATAATGGATAGGTAAATAAGTGAAAAGGAAAGATGAATACCTTTCCTTTCAATTGTTCCATATTGTCATTTTAAAATTAGAAATTAACAACTTTTTTAGCTGTTTCAATAATTTCTTGGTAGTCAGGTAACCATGCATCTTCTATTGCAGCGAACGGATAAACCGTATCAGGAGCTGCTACTCGAAGTACTGGTGCTTCTAAGCTAAGGATTGCACGCTCGGTAATTTCTGCAACAACGTTTGCAGCAATACCCGCTGCTTTTTGAGCTTCTTGAACAACAATCGCACGGCTTGTCTTCTTAACAGAAGCAATAATTGTATCAATATCAAGTGGGCTAATTGTCATTAAATCAATAACTTCTGCATCAATTCCTTCTTTTTCAAGCTCTTCTGCCGCTTTAAGAGAAGAGTGAACCATTGCGCCGTAAGTGATGATCGAAACGTCTTTACCTTCGCGCTTAATGTCTGCTTTACCAAGTTCAATTGTGTATTCCTCTTCAGGAACTTCACCACGGAATGAACGGTAAAGTTTCATGTGCTCTAAGTAAACAACAGGATCGTTATCACGAATAGCAGAGATTAATAAACCTTTTGCATCATATGGAGTTGACGGAATAACTACTTTCAAACCAGGAGTTTGAGCCATCAATCCTTCTAAGCTATCTGCATGCATTTCAGGTGTTTTAACGCCGCCACCGAATGGTGCACGAACTGTGATTGGTGCAGATTGTTTACCTGCAGTACGGTAACGTAGACGGTTCATTTGACCTGCAATTGAATCGAATACTTCAAAAACAAAACCAAAGAATTGTACTTCCATAACAGGACGGAAACCAGTCAATCCAAGACCGATTGCAAGTCCACCAATACCAGACTCAGCTAGAGGAGTGTCGAACACGCGCTCTTCTCCGAATTCATTTTGTAAACCTTCAGTCGCACGGAATACTCCACCGTTTTGACCAACGTCTTCTCCAAACACAAGAACATCTTCGTTATTCTTAAGCTCATTACGCATTGCATCCGTAATTGCTTGAATCATCGTCATTTGCGCCATCGGTTACTTCGACTCCTTTGCTTTATACTCTTCCATTTGTTCACGAAGATTTGCTGGTAACTCTTCAAACATAAAACCGATTAGATCCGTTACTTTTTGTTTTGGAGTACTATCAGCTTTCTTCATTGCATCCTTAATGTCTTCTTTAGCTTTATCTACGATTTCGTTTTCTTGCTCTTCCGTCCACAAATCTTTTGACTCTAGGAATTTACGGAAACGAACGATTGGATCTTTCTTCGTCCACTCATCATCAAGATCTGATGAACGATAACGTGTTGGATCATCACCAGCCATCGTATGAGGACCATAACGGTAAGTCATTGTTTCAATTAATGTAGGGCCGCCACCAGAAAGAGCACGATCACGTGCATCTTTAGTTGCTGCATAGACAGCTAATACGTCCATACCATCTACTTGGATTCCCTCGATACCTGCAGCAACCGCTTTTTGTGCGATTGTTTTTGCAGCTGATTGCTTCTCAACTGGTACTGAGATCGCGAAACGGTTATTTTGCACGATGAATACTGCAGGTGCATTATAAGCACCAGCAAAGTTCATTCCTTCATAGAAGTCACCTTGTGAAGCACCACCATCACCAGTGTACGTGATTGCGATGTTTTCTTTTTTTCTACGTTTAAGGCCTAATGCTACTCCAGCCGTCTGAATGATTTGTGCACCAATGATGATTTGAGGAACCATGATGTTTAAGCCATCAGGGATCTCTCCTCCAGCATAGTGACCACGAGACCATAAAAATGCTTGATGTAGAGGAAGACCATGGAATACGAGTTGTGGAATATCACGGTAACCCGGTAAAATCCAATCTTCTTTATCTAAAGCGTATTGACTTCCAAGCATTGATGCTTCTTGACCTGCTACCGGTGCATAGAAACCTAGACGTCCTTGACGGTTAAGTGAAATCGCACGTTGGTCCCAAATACGAGTGTAAACCATGCGTGTCATAATCTCTTGTAATTGTTCATTACTTAGTTCAGGCATTGCAGCTTCATTAACAATTTTGCCTTCTTCGTTTAAAATCTGAAACGTTTCAAATTGATTTTCTACTTGCTCTAACGTTTTTGTACTCATCTACCTTCACCATACCTTTCTTTTAGGAAATTCACACAATCATGAATGTCATTTTTACATGTACTTGCTTGTTGAGTCATTTCTTCGACAAAACTCTTTATTAGGATACCCATTCATAAGACATACATAACCTACAAATCAATGTAGTCAACGATTTTCTTCATCAATAAAAAAGGATATAAAGAGATTATGTCTAAATATGTAAGCTTTCACGATTGTTCCAATCCATCCATCTGCCCAATCTTCATTTCTGTATCAGTCAGAATAGGAATCCATTAATACAACTTACCTTACTATGATAAGTCTACATCAATCATATTTCATCCGTCAATCCTTTTGTTTATCGTTTTATTTGCAAAGTTTTTCACAATCAAAAAAACTTTTACAAAAACTGTGTTATACAGAAATATGAATTTCACTAACACAGTTAAACCCTTACATAAAACGACAGTTTCCGGCTTGTTAAACAAATAGAAATCTTTTTCCCAACAAAAAAAGATGTTCACTCTGTATAGTGAACATCTAGCTCCGCTTCCTCATAAAACGTTCTCTTCGTTTCATTGTAAGTCTGTGTATAACTATTAAATGTCTCTTTTTTTTCATGAACGATTTCGTACTGATCATTGACTCGATCGATCTGACCTTGCAGATCTTCCATTGTTAATGTTTCATCCTTTAACATTTCAAATAGAGTTTGATCTTCTTCAATGGCTTTTATGTACTCAGCATAGAGTTCTTCATAGCTAGCATAACGTTTCGTCATCTCCGCTTTTAATCGATCGGCTAGTTCTTTTAATTCTTCGCGATCGAGTTCACTAACGACAGAATCAACCTGTTCAAACTCTTCCTTACTTTCATTTAAACTTTCTTTCTCTGTTTGAATCAATTCTTCTCTCATAGCGATGGATTCGAGCGCTTGATTAGCTAGCTCTGAGACTTCCTCAATTTCATCAACACCTAATGCAATAATCTTCTCATAAAGCTGATATTCATTCTCCTCTGCTTCATGAATCAATTGCTGTTGCTCGGCAAATGGTTCTTCAAGCTCAACCGCCTTTTCTAAATGCTCATACATTGTCTCCGTTGCGCTATTTCCACAACCCACCAATACACTAGTCGCTACTACAAAGCCAATTATTTTTCTTTTCATAGCCATTAGTTCCCCCTTACCCCTATACACTTGTCCATTACCACACTAAATGACTCGACAAAAAATAACAAGACTTATCTTCTCGGTGATTTGTCATTCTTTTAAAAGTATGACAAATCACCTTTTAATATGTGCATCGAATAAAGATTTTTTAAGTTTATTCTGAAAAATAGGCATCTACCCAACCACACTATGGTGTTCTGCATAGAGTAGTTAGTGAGTCGCACCCAATGCGATGGCTTTTTACAAAAAAGGAGGAATTCTCATGTACGGATACGGTTATGGTGGCGGATGTTATGATCCATGTGGATACGGTTATGGTGGTCAGGTAGCAGGTTATAGCGGTAGCGGTGGCGGTTGCGGAAAAGGCTTCGCGTTAATCGTTGTATTATTCATCTTATTGATTATCGTGGGCGCTTCTCGCTTTGGCGGGCACGGCGGACACTGCTAATCATTACATGCAAGAGAGTGAGTAAGCATTTTCGCTTGCTCTCTTTTGTTTACAAAGAACTTGCTATTTTGTTTCATTCTTTTTAAAGTAATAGTGAGAAACTAAAGGAGTGATACATATATGCTAACTATGAAGGATGTCGTCCGTGAAGGACATCCCGTCTTACGTGAGGTAGCACAAGAAGTCCCTCTACCCGCTTCTAAAGAAGATAAAGAAACATTACAAAAGATGTTAGACTTCGTTATTAATAGTCAAGATCCAGACATCTCTGAAGTATATGATTTACGACCAGGTGTAGGAATCGCTGCCCCTCAGATCGGAATCGCCAAGAGAATGTTCGCTGTACACGTGGAAGACGATCAAGAAAATCTTTATAGTATGGGATTGTTTAATCCGAAAATTATGAGCCATTCATTAGAGGAAACGCATTTAGAAAGCGGGGAAGGTTGCTTATCTGTTGATCGTGATGTGACTGGTGTCGTTCCAAGATATGCACGCATCACTGTAAAAGGAACTAATTTAGACGGAGAAGAAGTGACCCTGCGATTACGCGGTCTTGTTGCTATTGTGTTCCAACATGAAATGGATCATTTAAACGGGATCATGTTTTACGATCGAATTGAAGCATTCAAAGACCCACTAAAAAAAGAATTACCTTAAAAAAGGAAGCCTATTAGGGCTTCCTTTTTTACTAATCAACTCAATTTTATCGCTTTGGTACTTATGGTAACAAACCCACATGACGGAGCCCATGCAAAATACCATCTTCATCAATATGTTTGGTTACATGATTTGCGGCTTTTTTTGCTTCGTCTAATCCATTACCCATCGCAATACCCATTCCAACAAACTGTAGCATCTCAATATCATTTAACGCATCTCCGAACGCATACGAATGCTCTCGGTCAATATTTAAGTGCTCCAATACAGCTTTTATGCCTCTTGCTTTTGAGCCTCCACGTGGTAAGACATCAATCGCATAAGGGTGCCACCTTATATAATCAAAATAATTGTGACCATTCACATACGATTCCTCTTCATGCTTTTCACAGAATAAGAGCGCCTGATACACTTCATTGTCATGGTAATAAGTCGGGTTATAAGGAGGGTAAGGTAATTTCATCCCTCCAATACTTTCGCTAATAAATTGATCATTTTCGCGATTTGACGTTGCTCCTTGATGATCAAGAAAAACCATTGAATGATTTCCTATTTTAGATTTCTCCTCAAGCCTTTTTAATTCTTCGATCGTCAATGGATATTTCTTCACGACCTCTCCTTCAACAACGACGTAAGAACCATTAAAACTAACAAAAGATTTAATACCTAGCTCTTCTTGTAATTCCTTAAACATAAATGGCGCTCTCCCTGTTGCAATAGCAACATACACCCCTTCATCTTGTAACGACCTAATAGCCTCTTTCGCTGACTGCGGCAATTCCATATTATGATTTAATAATGTGCCATCAATATCAAAAAATACGACTTTTTTGCTCATCATACCCCTACTTCCATCTTTAATCATCTGCCCGACTACCAATTATTACCTCGGAAAACAAAAAATGATTCTACACATACTAATCATATCAAATACTCTCAAGTTGGTCATTTACAAACTACAGAATCCATATAGAAAGGGAGTTACAAGCTTGTTAAAACGCTTAAGAAAAAAATTAATTAAACATTATCGTCAATTACTACCTAAAAACCGATTAATAGAAGTATAACGTAAATTGTAAAGGTCAATAATGAGAGGCATTGGGACAAACTTCTTTAAAAATTGATCTTTTAACACCTTCTCAAAAGCCATTTTGCCCTTCTTACAATCTCCAGAAATAAAAGGATTCGACCTCCTTAAAAAGAAAAACATGAAAAACTATCGCATTTGCTTTATAATGAAAATATAACCAACGTTAAGGAGAGGTTTTATCTATGATTTTTAAAGTATATTTCCAAGAAACACTCATGCAAGTCCCTGTTCGTGAGCGTACACAAACAATTTATGTAGAAGGTGAATCTGAATCCGACGTACGAAAAAAACTCATACCTCGTGATTATAATATTGAATTTATAACACCTGTCTCTGGTGCATATCTTGACTACGAAAAACAACACGAAGATTTTAATGTGGAGTCTATTTAACTTATGAAACAAATGAAAAATAACCAAACAGCAGTATTTGCATTAGGTGGTTTAGGTGAAATCGGTAAAAACACCTATGCTGTCCAGTTCCAAGATGAAATTATTCTAATTGATGCCGGAATTAAGTTTCCAGAGGACGAGCTTCTCGGTATTGATTATGTTATTCCTGATTATTCTTATCTAGTTAAGAACGAAGATAAGATTAAAGGATTATTCATTACTCACGGGCATGAAGATCATCTAGGGGGTATCCCATTTTTACTTCGTGCTATAAATGTTCCAATTTATGGTGGTAAATTAGCCCTTGGATTGTTAAAAGGAAAGTTAGAAGAACATGGACTTCTTCGTAAAGCTCAATTAAATGAAATACATGAAGATCAAGTCGTGAAGTTCACAAAAACTTCCGTCACTTTCTTCCGTACCACACACAGTATTCCAGACTCTTATGGAATTGTCGTGAAAACTCCACCTGGTAATGTCGTTCACACTGGTGACTTTAAATTTGACTTCACACCAGTTGGTGAGCCTGCCAATTTAACAAAAATGGCAAAGATCGGTGAAGAAGGAGTACTTTGTTTACTATCAGATAGTACAAATAGTGAAATTCCTGACTTCACAATGTCTGAACGCAAAGTTGGAGAAAGCATCGATTCAATTTTTAGAAAAGTTGAAGGCCGTGTGATTTTTGCGACTTTTGCTTCTAACATTCATAGACTTCAACAAGTGATCGAAGCTTCTGTTGAGCATGGTCGTAAGGTAGCGGTATTCGGTCGTAGTATGGAAAATGCATTAAATATCGGGCAAGAGCTTGGCTACATTAAAGCTCCGAAAAACACATTTATTGAGATCTCTCAACTAAATAAGTTGCCTGACAATCAAGTTACGATTTTGTGTACGGGTAGTCAAGGTGAACCAATGGCTGCATTATCACGAATTGCTAACGGAACGCATCGTCAAATTCAAATTATTCCAGGCGACACAGTTGTTTTCTCATCTTCACCTATCCCTGGGAATACGTTGAGCGTCAGTAAAACAATTAAC
Organism: Bacillus sp. FJAT-45037; assembly: GCF_002797325.1. Taxonomy (GTDB): domain Bacteria; phylum Bacillota; class Bacilli; order Bacillales; family Bacillaceae_D; genus Alkalihalophilus. Next base: position 1,903,511 of record NZ_KZ454938.1, read on the forward strand.
CAATTGTACCGTGCTGGAGCAAACGTCATCCATGGTCCTTTAAGTGACATTCATACATCTGGTCACGGTGGTCAAGAAGAGCAAAAATTAATGCTTCGTTTAATGAAACCTCAATACTTCATGCCTATTCACGGTGAATACCGTATGCTGAAAATGCATATCAAATTAGCAAATGATTGTGGTGTTGAAGAAAAGAACTGCTTCATTATGGATAATGGTGACGTTTTAGCGATTCACCCAAATGAAGCAGCTATCGTCGGTAAAATCCCTTCTGGGTCTGTCTATGTAGATGGAAACGGAATTGGTGATATTGGCAACATTGTCTTGAGAGACCGTCGCATCCTTTCTGAAGAAGGATTAGTCGTCATCGTTGTGAGTCTTGATATGAAAGAATTCAAGGTTACAGCGGGACCAGACATCATTTCTAGAGGATTTGTCTACATGAGAGAGTCAAGCGACTTAATTCACGAGGCTCAAAGACTTCTCAGCAAGCACCTTGATGAAGTGATGGAACGAAAAACATCTCAATGGTCAGAAATCAAAAATGAAATGACCGATTTACTCGGACCGTTTCTATACGAACGTACAAAGCGTCGCCCGATGATTTTACCAATCATCATGGAAATCTAATTTAAAGAAGCGGACACCTAATATAGGTGTCCGCTTTTTGAACGTTTAGTCATCGACCATTTCTTTTTCAAATTTACGAATGTCTACATCTGCTCCAATCACAATCAATATATCTTCCTGTTGAATTTTTTCCGTGGCTTGCGGGGAGACGATGATTCGTTTTCCACGTTTAAGTGCCATTACATTGCAACCAAATTTAGCCCTTACATCCAGCTGCTTTAACGTTTTAGCATTCATTTTCTTTCCTGCAATCATTTCTATGATGCTATACTCATCCGATAGTTCTAAATAATCAAGGACATTTTTAGATAATAATTGATGAGCTAACCTTGCTCCCATATCCCTCTCAGGGTGAACGATTCTTTCTGCACCAATCTTCGTCAATACTTTTTCATGGTAATCATTTTGTGCTTTTACGGTAATATGCTCCACTCCTAGCTCGTGCAGAATCAACGTTGTCAAAATACTCGCTTGAATATTATCCCCGATTGCGACGATTACATGCTCAAAATTCCGAATGCCAAGATGTTTTAACGCTTGTTCATCTGTAGAGTCGGCAACAACTGCGTGTGTCACTAAATCCCGATACTGATTGACCCGTGATTCGTTTTTATCAACGGCTAGTACTTCCATACCTTGTTGAACTAACGCAGACGATACGCTACCTCCAAAGCGACCGAGCCCAATGACTGCGAACTGTCTTTTCATCGCCCACCCCCTAAATTAAAGCTACTACAACATCCTATTCTACATAACAATCAATTAAGCCTTCTACTATGAAATATAAAAACCTCTTATCTATCTGATAAGAGGTTTGATGGTGTTATTCTTTAATGCCTAACACACGGTTCACACGCTTAGTTAACATCTTCATACCGCCACCACCAGCTTGGAAATGACGCAGTTGACCTTCAGCATCAAATACATAATAAGCTGGAACATATTCATTTTCGAAGGCATCTGTTAGCTTATGAGCATTATCGACGAAAATCGGTTGCGTTATTTCATGTTCTGCAGCTACTTTTTTAATTTCATCTAAATCAAGATCTTTTTCTGATCGAGGCATATGTACAGCGATCACGTTTAATTGATCTTTATAGTTATCACGGAATTCATTTACATTTGGCATAGCTTCTTTACATAGACCGCAACTGATTGACCAGAAATGAATAAGCGTCGGTTTGTCGCCTACTAATTCATCTCTCTTAACTTCACCGTTAAGCCAAGTAGTAGCACCTTCTAATTTGGGCAATTCTGAACGTAATTTTAATGCCATTACTCGTCATCCTCCTTGTTTGTTCAATTGTTAGTACAAACGTTTTCATTTTATTTAAGTGTAAAAAAAGGTCTAACATATTTGCTAGACCTTCTTTCATATTCGTTGGAAAAATTAAACTGAAAGTGTAGCTTGACCAGGCTTCCAGTTAGCTGGGCAAAGGCCACCAGTTTGAAGTGCTTGAAGTACGCGTAACGTTTCCTCAACGTCACGTCCAATGTTGTTGTGGTTTACAACTGAGTACATTAACTCACCTTCTGGGCTGATGATGAATAAACCACGAAGTGCAACACCTTCGTCTTCAATCAATACACCATAGTCGCGAGAGACGATATGGTTTGTATCAGCTGCTAATGGATATTTCAACTCACCAAGTCCATTCTCATCACGAGACGTGTTGATCCATGCTTTATGTGTATGAACTGTATCCGTTGATACACCAATTACTTCTGCATCTAAATCTTCAAACTCATCATAACGATCACTTAGTGAAGTAATTTCTGTTGGACAAACAAATGTAAAGTCCATTGGGTAGAAATAAAGAACCGTCCACTTGTCGTTTTTCATGTTCTCTTCTAGACTTACCTTACCAAATTCTTTGTTAGGCAATACAGCATCCATTTCAAATCTCGGAGCTTGCTTTGCTACCATACGCTTATCAGTCATATGTACATACCTCCTAAGTAATTTAAGCTTACTACGTTGTTCATTATAAAAGAAGCCCTATTTTTAGTCAATATTAAATGAGAATAAATATAATGTACCTCTCACCCTTTAGGCTCCCTCTTTACTATACCCACAAGATGGTAAAATAAACATCCCACTCTCAATGATATACTTTTTCTCGAAAAATTACGAATGATATGCTTAAAAATAATGTACTGATTAACGTTTGAGCTTTACAAAGACGTGTGCTAAGCTTTAAATCGTGTAAAACGTGGTTTCTTTCTTACATAGAAGGAAATGAATATAAGACGAATCGTACTTGTAAGGAGTTGTAAAGATGGATCAATGGACAAATTATGTAACAGATGGAGCATTTCTAACGGCTGTACTACTAATTATCGGACGACTATTCATCGCTCTTCTTGCTTTCTTGATTGTTCGAGCAATCGGTAAGCGAGTAATTGTGTCTGGTTTTGAGCGCATGCAATCGCAACGAAATATGTCTCATGGACGAATGAAAACACTAGAGAAATTAACGATGAATGTTTTCTCTTATTTACTTATTTTTGTTTTTGTGACAATCATTGCTGGAATTTTTGATCTTCCAATTGGCGGTTTGATTGCAGGGGCCGGGGTTATAGGTCTTGCAATTGGATTTGGTGCACAAGGCTTAGTCAGCGATGTTGTGACAGGATTTTTCTTGCTACTAGAAAAGCAAGTAGATGTCGACGACTATGTAACGGCCGCCGGTCTTGACGGAGTCGTAGAAGAGGTTGGGCTTCGAACAACCCAAATTCGCGGCTTTGATGGAACTCTTCATTTCGTACCGAATCGAGAAATTAGTACTGTGAGCAATCACTCTCGTGGAAATATGCGTGCACTTATTGATATAAGTATCTCCTATGATGATAATATCGATGAAGCCATCACCGTGATGCAAAGTGTTTGTGATAAGATCGCTCAAGAAGACGCAACGATCAAAGAGGGACCAAATGTTGTCGGTGTTCAAGGACTCGGTGATTCAGATGTTGTCATCCGTGTCATTGCTAAGACTGAGAATATGATGCAATGGGCAGTCGAACGTAAATTAAGAAAAGAATTAAAAGAAGCTCTTGACGCCAACGATATCGAAATCCCATTTCCTCACCAAGTTTACATCGAAAAGAAATAATCCCAAAAAGGAAGGTGTATATCACACCTTCCTTTTTAAATTTGTTTGATTGAATCGTTCACCCACACCATTTTGCATTTCTTTCATACTTTTATAGTATCCGCAAGTTTTAAGGAGGGAGATCATGGATAAGGCGCAACGCGATTTAATCGACATCATGGTTAAAAATGTCTTAAGAAAACACAAAGCCGATATAACGTTGAATACATTAGAGAAGAATGAAAAAGAAAAAATTAAAAATATCATTGAAAACATTCAATCTGAGGTTGAGCAATTTCTAGCTAACAAAGACAGCTAACTTGTCCAAAAACCATTCTCCGTAACGAGGGTGGTTTTTTTGTGCTCATTATTCAGGCAAAAAGCACAGGCCACTTCAGCTATTTTACATATGCTGAACTATAAAGCGAAAGGAGGAATTAACTATGAAAAGAGTTTATATGTACAACAACAACGAAACACAAGCTTCAAGACCTAGTAGGTGGTCAGCTCTAGATACAGCATCCAACCACCCTTTGTGTAATTCTAATAATAATGAAGATACACAGAGTGCTGAACAGGGAAATAAAACACTTCAACTATCTGAAGAATATATCTTCATTAAAGACTCTTGTGATGTCAATGTCACTTCAACTGATACGAAAGCAGCACTTTCCTTACAAGCTTCTCTTCAAGCAGCCATTGCTATCGTTATCCGCATCTCAATTGCAGATTCAAGTAAAGCAGAGCTGGTGACACAAGACTTATTACAAACAGCTAAGATGAAACAATTATCTTATCAAAAAACAGTCATTGAAAATAGTCGCAATGTCGATGTAACAACAACAGATACCCAAGTTACAGCGAATATACAAATTCTCCTACAATTGCTAATTGCTTTATTCGTGAATCTAGATCTAGGTTAATATCGTTTTGTATGCAGCAACCCTTTCCATTTGCCCTCATAAATATCTATGATTTTGAGGGCTTAAAAAAACCTGAAACCTTAATGGTTTCAGGTTTTTCTCCATACTTATTGCTGTAGATTTAACTTTTGTTCAACTTGTTGGCACACATCTTGTGCACTCATACCGTGCGCATTAATGATAGAACCTTGCGTTGCAGCATTTTGAATACCCATAACATTTTGATCTTGTCCTGTAATGACACAACAATCACAACCTTGTGAATCTTGCTCGTTTTTAAGCTGAACAATATCGTAACCCTTTGCTTGCAGTTCTTGTTGTACATCTGTTAATGATTGTTCGAC